>LNEW01000107.1 GCA_001464375.1 Rhodospirillales bacterium Ga0074136
CGAATCACCATCGGCGCGAACGGCGCGCGCCCTGCCGGTGGGCATCTGACAGGCAAGATCGAGGCGCCCGCGCTGCACGCCGGTTTCCGCGAGTCCTGGCCGATGCCCGAATCGCCGCTGTGCGCGACCGATCCGGCGCTGATCGCCGGCTGGGATTTTGCGCGCGACATCCCGACGCAGCGCATCGTCGACATCGGCCCGCAATCCTGTGACGGCCATCTGGTCAATGTGCCGACACGCGCCGTTGTCGGCGCGCACTGGTCCGGGCGGGAAATGTGCTGGCGCCACACGCCGGAGGATTATGGCGCCATCCACTTCCATGCCGATGACCTCGGCGATTGCGGCTGGCAGACCAGCTTCACCTTCGATGTGCCGGCCGACCTGCGCAGCGGCGCCTACGCGCTGCACCTGACCTGCGAAGGGGGCGAGGATTGGCTGCCGCTCTACATCCTGCCGCCGCGCGGGACAGCGACCGCGCCGGTGGCGTTCCTTGCCTCCACCTTCACCTACCAGGCCTATGCCAACCACGCGCGCGGCAATGCCGACGCCGCGTATCGTGCGCGTGTCGCGTCCTGGGGCGCCTATCCGCACAATGCCGACGATTACCCCGTCTACGGACGCTCCACCTACAACCGCCACCCGGACAACAGCGGGATCGCCTTCTCGTCACGCCTTCGGCCGATGCTGACGATGCGGCCGGGCTACCTGACCTTCAACGATGCGCGCGGGTCCGGGCTGCGACACTACCCTGCCGATACGCATCTGCTCGCCTGGCTGGAGGCGAAAGGCATCGCCTTCGACGTGATCACCGACGAGGACCTGCACGAGGAAGGTGCCGCGCTGCTCGAACCCTATCGCGTGGTGATGACCGGATCGCATCCCGAGTATCACACGCTGGAGACGCTCGATGCGCTGGCCGCGTACACGCGCGGGCGCGGGCGGTTGATGTACCTTGGCGGCAACGGCTTCTACTGGCGCATCGCGGTGACGCAGACGCTGCCCGGGATGATGGAACTGCGCCGTGCCGAGGGCGGCATCCGCGCCTGGGCCGCCGAAGCCGGCGAATACTGGCACCAGATGGACGGCGCCTATGGTGGGCTGTGGCGGCGCAACCGGCGCCCGCCGCAGATGCTGGCCGGCGTCGGGTTCTCCGGCCAGGGGCTGTTCGAGGGCACGCATTACCGCCTGCTTCCGCAAGCGCGCGACCCGAAGCACGCCTGGATCTTCGAGGGCGTCGCGGGCGAGACCTTCGGCGGCTACGGCCTGTCCGGCGGTGGTGCCGCCGGCTTCGAACTCGACCGCGCGGATTTCACGCTGGGAACGCCGGAAAGCGCCGCCATCCTGGCGCGATCGGAGGACCCGCCGGCCTCCTTCGTCGCGGTGCCGGAGGAATTGCTGTCACACGTCAACACGATCAGCGGCGAGAAGGCCGATGCGCTGAAGCGTGCCGAGATCGTGGTGTTCGACACGCCGGGCGGCGGCGCCGTGTTTGCCACCGGATCGATCACCTGGTGCGGCAGCCTGTGGCAGGACGGCGCCTTCCAGGGCGATGTCAGCCGCATCATGGAGAATGTGCTGCGCCGCTTCGCCGCACCATGAAGGTGTGTTGACGCGCCGCAGCCTGCGCGCGACGCTGCCCCAGGATTGACGCCACGCCTTTCCGGGAGACCCTGCCCATGAATCGCCTGCTGCTTGCGTCCACCTTCGCCGCGACCTTCGCGCTGCCGGCCCTGGCAGCCCCGTTCACCTGCCCGTCGCGCGGCGGCGACATCGTCTTCGGGCAGGAAGCCAACGTGAACTCGCTGGACCAGATGACGTCCAGCACCATCTCGACCCGCAACATCGCGATGAACATGTACGAATCGCTGATGACGCGGGACGAGAACAACCGCCCCATCCTTGAACTTGCCGAGAGCATGGAAGAAGCGCCGGATGGGCTGCGCTACACCTTCCGGCTGCGCCAGGGCGTCACCTTCCACAACGGCAAGCCGCTGACCTCGGCCGATGTCGCGGCATCCTTCAACCGCTACAACCGGATCGGGCTGCAGCGCAGCACGCTCGACAACGTGGCCGGCTGGGACACGCCCGACCCGCGCACCTTCGTCATTCGCATGAAGCAGGTCCAGCCGACCTTCATCGAGGCGCTGTCCTCCTTCTCGGTGCCCATCGTGGTGATCCCCTCGGAACACGAGAACGACGACCGGCAGCAGTTGCGTGCCGTCGGCACCGGGCCCTTCCGCCTGCTGGAATTCGTCCCCGGCAGCCATGCGCGGCTCGGGCGCTACGACGGCTACAGCCCGAACACCGCCTTCGAGCAGCGCACCGGCTTCGGCGGCTACCGCGTGGCCTGCGTGGACACCGTGACGTTCCGCATCGTGACGGAGGCCAGCGCGCGCGTCGCCGGGCTCGAGACCGGCGCCCTGCAGGCGGTCGAGGATGTGCCGACGCGCTCGCTGGAGACGCTGCGCCGCAATAGCGCCATCACCATCCTGCCTTTGCAGAACTGGTGGATCCAGATCGCGCTGCCCAACACCGCGCATGGTCCGACCGCCAACCTGGCCTTCCGCCGCGCCGTGCAGGCCGCGCTCGGCATGGAAGACATCATGGATGCGGCGACCGACGGCAACTACCGCCTGAATGTCGGCTTCCAGTATCCGAACCAGCCCAGCTACACCGATGCCGGGCGCGAGACCTACAACATCAACGACCCCGCGCGTGCGCGCACGCTGCTGCGCGAATCCGGCTACCGCAACGAACCCATCATCATCCTGACCAACCGCGACTATCCGCCGATGTACAACGCCGCGCTGGTCATGCAGCAGCAGATGCGCGCGGTCGGCATCAACGCGAACCTGCGCGTGGTCGATTGGCCGACCTCGGTGCAGATGTCGCAGCGGGTGAACAGCGACGAATGGCACATCTTCCATTCCGGCTGGGGCACGCAGCCCGCGCTCGGCGCCCTGGCGACCATGCAGTTCCTGGTCGCACCCGGTGCCAACTACCGCCCGCGCGACGACAAGGACGACCCGGATGTGCTCGCCGCCTGGAACCGCATGAACAACGAGCGTGAACCGGCGGCGCGCCAGGCGGCCTTCGCCGACATGCAGCGCCTGGTTCTGGAACGCGCCTACGCCTATCCATTCGGGGCGCTGACCAAGGTGCAGGCGGTGCGGTCGAACGTGCAGGGCTACGTGCCCTTCCGCATCCCGCGCTTCTCCAACGTCTGGATAACGCGCTAGCGTGTTCGGCGTCCTGGCCCGGCGGCTGCTCTCCGCGCTGCCGGTCCTGCTGATCGTCAGCCTGATCTCCTTCGGGCTGATGCGGCTGATCCCGGGCGATCCAGCCGCCGCCATCGCGGGCATCGCGGCCACGCCGGCGCAGATCGAACAGCTGCGACAGGACCTCGGCCTGGATGAGCCGCTGTGGATGCAGCTGGTCCACTATTACGAGGGGCTGGCGCGCGGTGATCTCGGGCGGTCGCTGCTGCTCGGCAAGGGGGTGTTTGCCGCGACGATGGAGCGCCTGCCGGTGACCATCGCGCTGTCGCTCTATGCCCTGGTCTTCACGCTGATCATCGGCATCGCCAGCGGCATCATCGCGGCGCTGAAGCAGAATACCTGGATCGACCAGGCGGCGATGATGTTCGCCATGATCGGGATCAGCGTGCCGAACTTCTTCCTCGGCCTGCTGATGATCATCCTGTTCGCGGTGCATCTGGGCTGGCTGCCTTCGGGTGGCTACGTGCCTTTCAGCGAAAGCCCGGTCGGCTGGCTGCGCAGCATGACCATGCCGGCGTTTTCGCTGGCGCTGCTCCAGGCGGGGCTGCTCGCGCGCATCACGCGGTCGTCCATGCTGGAAGTGCTGCGCCAGGACTATATCCGCACGGCCAAGGCGAAGGGCCTGCCGCAGCGCCGCGTCATTCTCAAGCACGCGCTGGCCAATGCCCTGATCCCGATCGTGACTGTGGTCGGCATCATCGTCTCGCTGCTGCTCTCGGGTGCGGTGGTCACCGAGGCGCTGTTCTCCATTCCCGGCATGGGCCAGCTGCTGACCCAGGCGGTGCTGAACCGCGACTACCCGATGGTGCAGGGCGGGCTGTTGCTGGTGACCACCTTCCTGGTGCTGGTGAACATCACGGTGGACACGCTCTATGCCGTGCTAGACCCGCGGGTGCGCCATGAGTGACGCGGAAGCGATTGCCGAGACGCGCGAACACCCGGCGCGAGCGACGCTGCGGCGGTTGTTCAAGCATCGGCTGTTCGTCACGGGCCTGGTGCTGTTCGGCATCATCGCCGTGATCGCAACGGCCGCGCCCTGGATCACGGCGGTCGATCCGCAGCGCCTGTCGATGCGCAACAAGTTCCTGCCGCCCGACGCGAACTGGCTGTTCGGCACGGACAACTTCGGACGGTCGCTGTGGTCGCGCGTGGTGTGGGGCGCGCAACTGTCGATGATCATCGGCGCGTCGGTCGTCGCGCTGAACGCGGTGTTCGGCACGCTGATCGGCGCGGCGGCGGGCTACTTCAAGCGCCTCGACAACGCACTGATGCGAGTGAACGACGCGCTGATGGCCTTCCCGGCCATCCTGCTCGCCATCGCGGTGACCTCGGTGCTCGGTCCATCCACGCTGAACGTCATCCTGGCGCTGTCCACCGTCTATATCCCGCGCACGGCGCGCATCGTGCGTTCGTCGGTGATCGTGCTGCGGGAGATGGAATACGTGCAGGCCGCGGTGGCCGCCGGTGCCGGGCATTGGCGCATCCTGCGCCACCATATCCTGCCCAACGCCATGGCGCCGATGATCGTGCAACTGTCATTCCTGTTCGCCTATGCGGTGCTGTCGGAAGCGACCCTGTCGTTCCTGGGCGTCGGCGCGGTGCCGCCCACGCCGACCTGGGGCAACATCATGGCCGAGGGACGCGACTTCATGCGGGAGGCCCCCTGGATCATCACCATCCCCGGCGTCGCGCTGATGATCACCGTGATGGGCCTGAACCTGCTCGGCGACGGGCTTCGCGACGTGCTCGATCCACGGCTCAGGATCCAGCAGTGAATTTGCTCGAGGTGCGCGGCCTCACCACGGCCTTCATGACCGGACGCGGCGAGATCAACGCCGTCGAGGACGTGTCCTTCTCGCTGAAGGAAGGCGAGATCCTGGGCATCGTCGGCGAATCCGGGTCAGGGAAATCGGTCACCGCGCTGACCATCATGGACCTGCTTCCCCGCCCGCCGGCGCGCATCGCCGCCGGGGAAGTCACCTTCAACGGCCAGGTCCTCACGCGCATGTCGGACCGCGAGATGCAACGCATCCGCGGCCCCGGCATTTCCATGATCTTCCAGGAGCCGATGACATCGCTGAACCCGGTCTTCTCGATCGGCGACCAGATCATGGAGACCATCGCCGCGCATGAACGCCTGTCGCAGTCGGACCTGCGAAAGCGCGCGATCACCATGCTCGACAAGGTCGGCATCGCGTCGGCGTCGAAACGCCTGGACGACTACCCGCACCAGATGTCCGGTGGGCAGCGCCAGCGCGTGATGATCGCCATGGCGCTTTCGTGCAACCCGAAGCTGCTGATCGCGGACGAACCCACCACCGCGCTGGACGTCACCATCCAGGCGCAGATCCTCGACCTGCTGATGGACCTGCGCGACGAATTCGGCATGGGTGTCATCATCATCACCCACAACATGGGCGTGATCGCCGAGACCGCGGACCGCGTCCTCGTGATGTATGCCGGGCGCGTCATCGAGGAAGCGCCGGTCGCCACCATCTTCGACCGCCCGCTGCATCCCTACACGCGCGGGCTGCTGGAATGCGTGCCCTCGCTGACCGAGGACCGCACGCGCCTCGTCGCCATTCCCGGCACGCTGCCCGACCCGGCGCGTCGGCCGCCCGGCTGCGCCTTCGGGCCGCGCTGCCAGCATGCGCAGCCTGCCTGCGCCGCTTCCGTCCCGCGGCTCGAACAGCTTGAGCCCAACCACCAGGCCGCGTGCTTCCGCGCGAAGGAACTGGCGCCGGCATGACCGCGCCGCTCGTGACCGCGACAGGGCTTTCCAAGGCTTTCGAAGTCGGCGGCGGCGGCTTCTTCGGCCTGCGCAAGCCGACGCTGCTGCGCGCCGTCGATGATGTCGCGCTGGCCATCAATGCGGGGGAGACGCTGGGCCTGGTCGGCGAATCCGGCTGCGGGAAATCCACCCTGGGCCGCCTGTTGCTGCGGCTGATCGAACCCACCGCCGGCCGGATCACCTTCGACGGCACCGACATCACCGCGCTCAAGCGCATGCAGATGCGCGGTTTCCGCCGGTCCATGCAGATCATCTTCCAGGACCCCTACGGCGCGCTCAATCCACGCATGTCGGTCGAGGACATCATCGCCGAGCCGCTTCTCATCCACGGTGCGAAGCCGGGCGCCGAGACGCGCCGCCAGGTGACGCAGATGCTGGAGAAGGTCGGCCTGCCGGCGCGCGCGCTCAACCGCTTCCCGCATGAATTCTCCGGCGGCCAGCGCCAACGCATCGGCATCGCGCGCGCGCTGGTGCTGCATCCGCGGCTGATCGTGTGCGACGAGGCGGTCTCGGCGCTCGACGTCTCCGTCCAGGCGCAGATCGTCAACCTGCTGCAGGACCTCCAGCGGGAGATGGGCCTGACCTACCTGTTCATCGCGCACGACCTGTCCGTGGTGCGCCACATCTCCGACCGCGTCGCGGTGATGTACCTGGGCAAGGTGGTCGAGGTTGCGGACAAGCGCACCATCTACGCCGCGCCCTTGCACCCCTATACCCGCGCGCTGATCGCCGCGGTGCCGGCGCAGCATCCGGCGCAGCGCTCGCGCGGCAAGCGCGAACGGATCGTGGGCGACATTCCCTCGGCGCTGAACCCGCCCAGTGGGTGCCGCTTCCATACGCGCTGCCCCCATGTGATGCCCGTTTGCCGCGAACGGGCGCCCGCGCTGACCGACCCCGCACCCGGCCACCAGGTCGCCTGCCACCTGATCAGTTCCTGAGGACCGCCATGCCCGAACCCCGGAAGTCGCGCTTGATCCCTGAAGTCGATTTCGGCAGGGACGGCAAGCAGACCGGCTTCATCCGCCTGTTCCATTCCACGCATGACAGCGCCTATGGCTTCCTGCCCATCCCGATCGTGGTGGTGAAGAACGGCGATGGCCCGACCGCGCTGTTCACGTCCGGCAATCACGGTGACGAATACGAAGGCCAGGTCGCGCTCACCAATCTGATCAAGTGGCTCACGCCCGAACGCATACAGGGCCGCGTCATCATGATGCCGATGGCGAACTATCCCGCCGCGCTGGTGGGCCGGCGTGTGTCGCCGATCGACGACCTCAACATGAACCGCATCTTCCCCGGCGATCCGGACGGCACCGTCACCCGGCAGATCGCGCACTACATCGACAGCGAGCTCATCCCGCTGGCCGACCTGGTGATCGACCTGCATTCCGGCGGATCATCCTTGAATTACATCCCGACAGCGCTGGCGAAGCAGTCGGCAGACCCGGTGCTGTACCAGAAGCAGCTCGCGGCGCTGCGCGCCTTTGGCGCCCCCTACACCTACATCCAGGGCGGCGCGCAGGGGCAGGGCGGCGACCAGACTCTTGGCAGTGGGGCGGATCGGCGCGGGCGCATTTCCCTCGGCACGGAACTCGGCGGCGCCGGTGCGGTGAATGTCTCGGGCCTCGCCATCGCGGAACGTGGATTGCGCAACCTGCTCGTGTATCTTGGCATCCTTGGCCAGGACCACTTCGTCGAACCGCCGGCCCCGACGCGCTTCCTCGATGTCCGCGGTCCCGAGATGTACGTCTACGCGCCGGAGAACGGCATCTTCGAACCGCTGGTGGACCTTGGCGACATGGTCACGGCGGGCACACCCGCCGCGCGCATCCACATTCCCGAGACGCCGTGGTTGCCGCCGGTCGAGATCGCCTTCAAGGCCGCCGGCATCGTCATGTGCAAGCGGATCCCCGCGCGCACGAAGCGCGGGGACTGCCTGTTTCATTTGGCGAGCGACCTCGTCGTGTAGTCACTGCGGCTGGATGCCGGCGGCGCGCACCACGGTCGCCCAGCGATCCACCTCGCTGCGGACCAGGCGCGCCAGCGCGTCCGGCCCCTGGGCCTCGGGCGCGGCCGGGATGGAGCCCAGCGCCGCGATGCGCTGCAGGATGGCGGGGTCCGCCAGGGCCGCGCGCAGCGCCTGGTCGAGCCGCGCCACCACCGGTGCCGGCGTGCCGCGCGGGGCAAACACCGCGTTCCAGCCCTGGAAGATGTAGTCCGGCAGCCCGGCCTCGGGCGCCGAGGGAACGCCCTGCGCATTCGGATTGCGCGTGGCCGCACCGGTCAGCAGGCCGCGCATCGTGCCGCCGGCGATCTGCGGCACCGCGGCGGGTGCCAGCAGGCAGGCGCTGTCCACCGTCTGCGCCACCACGTCGTTCAACGCCGGGCCTTCCCCACGATAGGGGATGTTGTTGAAGGTCACGCCCGCCAGGTGCTGGAACAGCGCGCAGGCGAGGTGGTTGGTGGAGCCGATCCCGGCATGCCCGTTGGTGATGGTGCCGGGATTGGCGCGCGCCATCGCGAGGAAGTCCTGCAGCGTGCGCGCCGGATGCCCGTTGCGCACCACGAAGAACAGCGGCGTTCCGGCGATCAGCCCGATCGGCTGCAATTCGCGCGGATCATAGGCGATGGCGCGGTAGATCGACGGTGCCGCGGAATGGCTGCCCAGGCTGCCTACGGTCAGGGTGTAGCCATCGGGCGCGGCCTGCGCGCCGCGGGCGCCGCCAATGGTGCCGCCGGCGCCGGAGATGTTCTCCACCACCACGGACCGCCCCAGCGTGCGCGTCATGTGCTCGGCGACGATGCGCGCCAGCACGTCGGTCGCGCCGCCGGGTGCGAAGACCACGATCATGTTGATCGTGCGGGCCGGAAACTCCTGCGCGCGGGCCGGCAGGCCATAGGCAAGCAGCAGCGCTGCCACGACGGCTAGAAGGCGATTCATTCCATTATCCTCCCGATTTGGCCGTCCGCCGGCCTTTCGCGTTGCGTCCAGCGAAACCCTTTTCGGAAAGCGCCGTCAAGTGTAGAACCGGAGGCGCTGCGTTTCGCCCAGCGGTCCACCGCGCCGGGGTGACCCAGGAGGCCCCATGCACGACGAACAGCCCCCGCGCGGCGGGAAGGACCCCTACCTGCTCGCCTCCCTGCATCGCGGGCTCGAGGTCCTGGACTGTTTCGCTGAGCGCGATTCCTGGACGCTGTCGGACCTCGCCGCGCATCTGTCGCACAACAAGGCGACCGTGTTCCGCGTGCTGCATACGCTCGAAGGGTTCGGCTACCTGTTGAAGGATGCGGCGACAGGTCGCTATGCGCTGGGCCTGCGCCTGCAGGCGCTCGGCGCTGCGGCGATGCGCAACGAACAGCTCCGCTGGCAGGCGTTGCCGCCCCTGCAGGACCTGGCGCAGACCACCGGGGAGACGGTGCATGTCGGCATCCTGCACGAGGGCGTTGTCGTCACCGTGCAGATCGTCGACGGCACCCACGCGGTGCGCATGCATTCCGCGGTGGGCAAGCGAAGCCCCGCCCATGCCAGCGCGCTCGGCAAGGTGCTGATGGCGTATCTGCCCGATGCCGAGGTCGACGCCATCGTCGCCCAGCACGGCCTGCCGCGCTTCACGGCGAACACCATCGGCGATGCGCGCACCCTGCGTGAGGCGCTGCACCGCGTCCGCCTCGATGGCTTCGCGCAGGATGCCGAGGAGATCGAGATCGGCCTGCGCTGCCTCGCGGCTCCGATCACCGACCGTGCCGGCCGGCCCACCGCGGCGCTGGCGATCTCCGCCCCGGCGTCGCGCATGGACGCCGACCGCATCGCTGCGCTGATCCCGCGCGTGAAGGCCAGTGCCGCGCGCATCTCCCGCATGCTCGGCAGCCCCTCGATGGCGGCCGCCTGATCCCACGAACACCGAGGAAACGCAGACCATGGACGGCAGCAGCAAGGCAGCGCTGATGAACGGCGCCGACATCATCGTGGACCACCTGGTGCGCCGGAAGGTGCCTTACCTGTTTGGCCTGTGCGGGCACGGCATCACCGGCTTCATGGATGCGGCCTTCAAGGCGCAGAACCGCATCCGCACGGTGTCCACGCATCACGAGCAGACCGCAGGCCACATGGCCGACGCCTACTACAAGGTGCGCGGGGAGCCGGTGGCGACGTTCACGTCGTGCGGGCCGGGGTCGGCGAACCTGGTGGTGGCGTTGGCTGCGGCGATGATGGACAGCAGCGCCTTCCTTGCCATCACCGGCAATGTGCCGACGGGGCAGTTCAACCGCGGGCCGTTCCAGGAGACGGGGCGGCATTTCCAGGGCGATTTCCCCTCGGTGGTGCGCCCCTATGTGAAGCGGTCCTTCCAGCCGACACGCGCCGACATGGTGCCGCTGGCGATCACGCAGGCCTGGGACCAGCTGACGGCCGGGCGGCCGGGGCCGGTGAACCTCGATGTGCCGCTGAACGTGTTCGTGGAGGAGACATCCTACACGCCGAGTGACGCGCCAAGCCGCATGATCAACGGCGCGCCGGGCAATCCGGCGGAACTCTCGGCCGCGCTCGACCTGCTGCTGGGCGCGAAGCAGCCCGTCATCATCGCCGGGCAGGGGGTCATCATCGGGCACGCCTGCGATGCCCTGCTGGCCTTCGCGGAACGCACCGGCATCCCGGTCGTCACCAGCCCGAACGGCAAGGGCGCGATCCCGGATCGCCACGCGCTGGCCTTCGGCGCGACGGGGCGCAACGGCGCCTATGCGGCGAACGACGCGACGCGCAACGCCGATGTCATCCTCGCCATCGGCTTTTCCTTCGATGACCGCGCGACCAGCGCCTGGCTCGATGGCTACACGCTGTCCATCCCGCCATCGCGCCTGATCCAGATCGACATCGACCCGAGCGAGATCGGCCGCAACTACCCGGCCGAATACGGCATCCTGGGCGACGCGAAGGCGAGCCTGGAATTCCTGACCGAGGCCGCGCGTCCGCGGCTGAACGCGGGGCGCTCCATCGCGCCCTGGATTGCGAGGCTGGAGAAGGGCCGGGCCGTCTGGCGCGAATACCAGGGCGGCCTGGCGCAGTCCGACCAGATGCCGCTGCGCCCGGAACGGCTGATGCAGGCGCTCTCGCGCGCCATCCCCGAGAACGCGGTCGTCGCGTCGGATGTCGGCGTGCACCACAACTGGATCATCCAGCTGATGGATACGCTGCGCCCACGCCACCTGATCCATTCCTGGGGCTTCGCGGCGATGGGCTTCGCGACCTCCGGCATCCTCGGCGCGAAACTCGCCGCGCCCGACCGCCCCTGCGTGGCGGTGGTCGGCGACGGGTCCTTCCTGATGACGCCGCATGCGCTTGCCACCGCCGTCGAATACGACATCCCCGTGGTCTGGGTGGTATGGAACAACAACGGCTTCTGTTCGATCCGCGACATCCAGCACGGCATGTTCGGCGGCCGCGAACTCGCCACCGCCTTCGAACTGCAGCGCTCGGGAGAGCTCTACAGCCCCGACTTCGCGATGATGGCGAAGTCCTACGGCGTGCCCGCCCATCGCGTGACGCATGCCGGGGAGGTCGAGGACGCCATCCAGACCGCCATCAAGGCGAACCGCCCCTACCTGGTGGAAGTGCCGGTGGATCGCGACATCCGCCCGATCGGGACGGGATCGTGGGACCTGCCGCCGCTGCCCAACCCGGAGCCAAACTTCCTGAAGGCCCTGGCGGCGCGCGGCATCAGCCTGTGACCCTTCAGGCGGTCGTGACGCCTTCCTCGACCACCACGCGGTTCCGCCCCTCCCGCTTGGCGCGGTACAGCGCGGCGTCGGCACGTTCGATCCAGGCGCCGATCGGCTCGGCGGGTTCGTAGCGCGCCGCACCGACCGAGACGGTGACGTTGCCGATCGGCGCCGCATTCGCGCGCAGGCTGATCCGCCGCGCTGCCAGCGCGCCGCGCAATCGTTCCGCATGGCCCGCGGCTTCGTGCAGCGGGGTGGCGGGCAGCAGCATGGCGAATTCCTCCCCGCCATAGCGCACCACCCGCGCGGTTTGCGGTCGATGCTGGTCGAGCGTGGCGGCCACCAGGCGCAGCACCGCGTCGCCCACCGTATGACCCCAGGCATCGTTCACCTGCTTGAAGTGATCGATGTCGAGCATCAGCAGCGACAGCGACTCGCCGCTGTTCATCGCCAGGCCGGCCTGCTCGCGCACCATGGAGTCGAAGGCGCGGCGGTTGGGCAGCGCCGTCAGCGCATCGGTCAGTGCGGCGTCATGCGCTGCGGCGAGCTTCTTCTCGAGTTCGGCGATGCGGTCCCCGGAGGAGCGCAGCGCCTGGCCAAGTTCGGCGGACCGGGTCGACAGCGCGGTGGTCTCCTCCGCCAGGCGCGCGATCATGTCGGCGAGGCCGGTGGTGTCGGCGTCGATGCTGACCGCGGCCTCGCTCAGTGTCTCGCCATAGCGTTCGGCATCGACGCCGGCCTCGAGGATGCGCCCGGCCGCTTCGCGCAGCGTGGCGTGGGCTTCGCGCGCCGCGCGTCGGTCGACGGTGTCGGCGAAGAACAGGTCGTGCAGTTCCGCCATCATGTAACCGTCGATGCTGCGGCGGTTGGTCAGCGCGACGGTCAGCGCGCGACGCAGCTTGTCGTTCCGGCCGGCGTGGTACTCGAACCAGATGGCGTAGTTCTGGGGCGTCGGCGGCAGAGAGAAGCTGCGCAGGGATGCCACCGCCGCCTCGCAATGGGCATCGGCGTCGGTGGCGGCATCAGGCGGCATGTTCCCCCCAGTAGGCTTCGGACCGGCGGAGAGTGCATGCCACGGTATGAATCAGACATTGACGCCCGGTGTGACCTTCCTGCTACGGCCGGCCAGATTTCATGGTATTCGCCGGGGCGCATGCGCCGGTTCACCAGGAAGTGAAACGAAATCGGGAGGGGGTGGTGTCCCCGGCGAGATTCGAACTCACGGCCCCAGGATTAGGAATCCTGTGCTCTATCCTGCTGAGCTACGGGGACCCACCAGCGCCGATATACCACGCGCTCAGCGCCGCCGGAACCGCTCCACCGCGCCCACCAGGGCCGTGCGTACACCCGGCTCCAGCGCCGAATGCCCGGCATCCGGCACCACCGTCAGCCGCGCCCCGGGCCAGGCCGCCGCCAGCTCGAAGGCGGTCTCGGGCGGGCAGACCATGTCGTAGCGGCCCTGCACGATCTCCGCCGGAATGCCCGCCAGCCGCCCGATCCGGCCGAGCAGCCCTTCCTCGGGGAGGAACAGGTCATGCGCGAAGTAGTGCGCCTCGATCCGCGCCAGGCCCAGCGCCGTGCGGTCCTGCGCGAAGGACGCCACCGTCTCGGGCGAGGGCAGCAGGGTCGAACATGATCCCTCATACTGGCTCCAGGCCCGCGCCGCCGGCAGGTGCACCGCCGGGTCCGGATGACACAGCCGCTTCAGATAGGCACCCAGCAGGTCGTCGCGCTCCTCCGGCGGCAGGTGTTCGGCGAAGGCCGCCCAGGCGTCCGGGAACACGCGCCGGAGCCCCGTGAGGAACCATTCCACCTCCGCTGCCCGGCCCAGGAAGACGCCGCGCAGCACGCAGCCGATCACGCGCTCCGGGTGGTCCTGCGCGTAGGCCAAGGCGAGGGTGGAGCCCCAGGATCCGCCGAACAGCAGCCAGCGCTCGATGCCGAGGAAACGCCGCAGCGTCTCGATGTCCTGCACCAGATGCGGCGTGGTGTTGTCGCGCAGTTCGCCGAGCGGACGTGACCGCCCGGCGCCGCGCTGGTCGAAGATTACCACCCGCCAATGGCCCGGGTCGAAGAAGCGCCGATGCACGGCGCCGGCGCCGGCGCCGGGGCCACCATGCAGGAACAGCACGGGCTGGCCGCGCGGATTGCCCACCTGTTCCCAGTACATGACATGCCCGCCCGAAAGCGGCAGCAGGCCGGTCTCGAAGGGCGCGATATCGGGAAAGAGGTCGCCGCGGGGCATCGCGCGATCATGTGCCCAACCGTGCGCGGCTTCGCAATGGGCGGCCGCCTGCCATCGCGATTCCGGCGCGGCGATTTCTGGTCTAGGATGACGGCTCCATGGCAGAGACGCCGTCCACCTCGTCGCGTTCCAGCACCGCCGGGCATGTCGCCTGCGGCGTCTGCGCGCGCGAAAGCCGCCAGCCGCCGTTCCGCCCGCCGCCGCCCGAACAGGCGCCGGATCTGGACCTGCGGCCGGGCGAACCCGTGCGGTCCACCATGTCGCGCTGGCTGCAGCAATGCCCGCATTGCGGCTATGCCGCGCCGTCGATCGCCAAGGCGCACCCGGCCGCCGCGGCCGCCGTGACCGCCGCGCCGTTCCGCGCGCTGATCGCCGATGCGTCCCACCCGCCGCTGGCGCGCCGTTTCCTCGCCTGGGCGCATGTGCTGGAGGAGACCGGCGCGCTGCACGCCGCCGCGGAGGCGACCTTGCAGGCCGCCTGGGTGGCCGATGACGGCGCCAAGACCGACCTCGCGCGCGCCTGGCGGCAGGAAGCGGTCGCGCTCTGGCGTTCGGGCCCGCCGCTCGATGCCGAGCAGACGGTCCGCGTGGTCGATGCCCTGCGCCGCGCCGAATCCTGGGAGGATGCCGAGGCGACGGCGGCGGAACTCGCCGGCCTGTCGCCGCCCGAGGCCGTGAGCCAGGTGATCGCGTTGGAACGCCGCCTGGTCGCCGCGCAGGATGCCGGCCGCCACACCGTGGCCAGCGCGCTGCCCCCGCCGGCGCGCCGGCCGCATGTGACGCATCAGCGGCGCGACATCACCGGCGGCGGCATCGTCGCCTGGCTGCGGCGGCTTTTCGGGCGCTGAACGCCCACGCGCTGCAGCGCGCAGCGGCCCCTGGCAACGCGCAACGCGAAGCCGGCGCCATCGTGCGCGCCCGGCCGTCGCCGAGGGCCAGTTGGCAGCGTCCTGAAGCTCGCGCGGAGGGTCTTGCCAGCCCGCAACGCGGCCCATAGAGTTATATTATAACATTCTGGGATCGCCCGTCGTGTACCGCCGTTCGCTTCTCTGCTTGCCGGCGCTGCTGCTTGCCGGCCGCTCCGCCGCCCAGGCTCCAGGCCCGCTGCCGGTCGTCGCCTCCTTCTCCATCCTGGGCGACATGACCGCGCGGATCGCCGGCGATCGCATCGCACTGCGCGTCATCGCCGGCGCCGACGTCGATCCGCACGGCTTCCAGCCGCGCCCCTCCGATGTCGCGGCGCTGCGCGCGGCGCGTGTCGTCATCCGCAACGGCCTCGGCTTCGATGGCTGGATGGATCG
>LNEW01000108.1 GCA_001464375.1 Rhodospirillales bacterium Ga0074136
ACGGTGACCGCCACGGTGGCCGGCGCGATCTCGATGCTGGCGAATTTCGGCATGATCTTCGGCGGCGCCAATCGCGACCGCAATGCCAGCCCCTTCGGCCCGATCGGCATGATCCTGATGCTGATCCTCGCCCCCATCGCGGCGGCCATCGTGCAGATGGCGGTCAGCCGGTCGCGCGAATACGAGGCCGACCGCGTGGGGGCGGAGATCACCGGCGACCCGCTGGCGCTGGCCGGTGCCTTGCAGCGGCTGGAACAGGGCGCGCATGCCATCGTGAACCAGCGCGCCGAGGCGACGCCGGCCATGGCGCACATGTTCATCATCAACCCGCTGAGCGGGGCGCGGATGGACAATCTGTTCTCGACGCATCCGCGCACCGCGAACCGGGTGGCGGCGCTGGAGCAGCTGGCCCGCAGCATGGGGCGGGGCGGGGGCGTGCGGCAGGTCGCGGCGCCGCAAGCGCCGGGTCCGTGGAGCGCCGGCAAGCGCAATCCCTGGGCGTGAAGCCAGCCGGGGGAAGCGCGGATCGCGCGCCTGCGCGATCCGGGAGCGCACGGCGCGACCGCGCCCAGACCGTCAGTCGCGCCGGGCGCACCAGTGCCCGGCGCGAAGGCAAGGGCCGCGGACGCGGCCCGCCCGCCGTCTGAGGGACGAACGAAGAATCGGCCTGCGCGATCCGGGAGCGCACAGCGCGACCGCGCCCAGACAGTCAGTCGCGCCGGGCGCACCAGTGCCCGGCGCGAAGGCAAGGGCCGCGGATGCGGCCCGCCCGCCGTCTGAGGGACGAAAAAAATAAGGCGCGGCGGTCACCCGCCGCGCCCCCCGGCGCGCCCGTCGGGCCGCGCTTCTCAGTTCAGCCGCTCGCCATGCAGCGTGACATCGAGGCCCTCGCGCTCCTCCTCCTCGCTCACGCGCAGGCCGATCACCAGGTCGGTGATCTTGAGCAGGATGAAGGTGCCGATGGCGGTGAAGATCATCGTGGCACCCACAGCGGTGCACTGCTTGATCAACTGCTCCATCGAGCCCGAGATGCCCTCCGGCGCCGCGGTGGTGGCCGACAGCGGGCCATAGGCCAGGAAGCCCACCATCAGCGCGCCGACGATGCCGCAGATGCCATGGATGCCGAAGGCGTCCAGGCTGTCGTCATAGCCCAGCGCGTGCTTCAGCGCCGTGGCACCGCCAGGCCGATGATCACCGCCGAGCCCGGCAGCACGAAGCCCGCCGCCGGGGTGATGGCGACAAGCCCCGCCACCGCGCCGGAGATCGCACCGAGCACGCTCGGCTTTCCCTTGACCATCCATTCCGCGAAGACCCAGGACAGGACCCCGGCCGCGGCGGCCAGCTGCGTGACCAGCATGGCCATGCCCGCGCGCCCGCCGCCCGACGATCCGGCCGACCCCGCATTGAAGCCGAACCAGCCCACCCACAGCAACGAGGCGCCGATCACGGCCAGGCCCAGGTTGAACGGCGACATGTTGTCGTTGCCGTAGCCCACGCGCTTGCCCAGCACGATCGCCGCCACCAGGCCGGCCACGCCGGCATTGATGTGCACCACCGTGCCGCCGGCGAAATCCAGCGCGCCGTCCACGAACAGCCAGCCCGCCGGATGCCAGACCCAATGCGCGATGGGGCTGTAGATCAGCAGCGTCCAGAGCGTGATGAAGAACACCAGCGCCGAGAACTTCATGCGGTCCGCCACCGCGCCGGTGATCAGCGCGGCGGTGATGACCGCGAAGGTCATCTGGAACATCACGAAGATCGTCTCGGGGATGGTGAAGGCCACGGTGGCGTCGCCGCTGCCCAGCGTGAAGGGCTTGTCCCAGTTCTCGGCGATTCCGCCCAGCAGCACCTTCGAGAAATCGCCGATATACGGCGCATAGGCGCCGCCATTGCCGAACGCGATGGAATACCCCGCCACCATCCACAGCACCGACACCAGGCCGCAGATGAAGAAGGACTGCATCATGGTGGCGAGCACGTTCTTCTTGCGGACCATGCCCGCGTAGAACAGCGCGACACCCGGCACGGTCATCATCAGGACCAGCGCGGTCGAGGTCATCATCCAGGCGGCGTCGCCGGTGTCGACCTTGGGGTCGTCCTGCGCCAGCGCGGGCAGCGCCGCGAACAGCAGGGTTGCCGCGGCCAGCCCGCAGCGCGCGAAGATGCGCTTCACGTTCGTCTCGTCCTTTCCGGTCATCGGGCGCGCGCTCACAGTGCCGACCCGTCGGTCTCGCCCGTGCGGATCCGCAGGGCGCGCTCCACATCGATGACGAAGATCTTGCCGTCGCCGATCTTGCCCGTGCGGGCCGTCGTGGCGATCGCCTCGACCACCGCATCCGCCAGTTCGGACGGCACGGCGACCTCGATCTTCACCTTGGGCAGGAAGCTCACATGGTATTCGGCACCGCGGTAGATTTCGGTCTGGCCCTTCTGCCGGCCGAACCCCTTCACCTCGGTCACCGTCAGCCCCTGGACACCGAGCGGGGTGAGCGCTTCGCGCACCTCGTCCAGCTTGAAGGGCTTGATGACTGCCATCACCAGTTTCATGGCCCGTGCTTTTCCTCTCTGGGGCAAACGATGAGCCGAGGCTTCCAAGAGCCGTGCCAACCGGCGCGCGGCGGGTGGCGGCTGCCTGTCCGCCGGGTTTCGGTGGTTGTGCCTACGGATTGTGCAGATGCCTGCGTTCGGGGCGGGCTGGCGCGGCGGCCGGACGGGCCTAGATTGGCGGGATGGACAAGACCCTCGACGTCAGCGTGGCCATCATCGGTGCCGGCCCGGTCGGCGCCACCCTCGCGGCCACGCTGGCGGCCGCCGGCGTCAGCGTCGCGGTGGTCGATGCCGCGCCGCTGCCGCCCATGGAGCTGCCGGAATTCGACGGGCGCGCCTATGCCATCGCGCTGTCGTCCAAGCGGCTGCTCGATGCCGCCGGCGTGTGGGACCGCCTGCCGGAGGCGCCCTGCCCCATCCTCGGCATCCGCGTGGCGGATGGCCGGCCCGGAGAGGCAGCCTCACCCTTGTCCCTGCATTTCGACCATGCGGAGCTGGGCGAGGAGCCCTTCGGCTGGATGGTCGAAGCGCGGGCGCTGCGCGTGGCGCTGAACGCCCGCCTGCCGCAGGCGCCCGGGCTGCACGTGTTCGCCCCGGCCGAGGCGCGCGTCGAACGCGCCGCCGACGGGGCGGTGGTGCGCCTTTCGGTCGGCGGCACGATCCAGGCCCGCCTGGTGGTCGGCGCCGAGGGCCGCCATTCGCCGCTGCGCCGCGGCGCCGGTATTCCCGCCGCGCGGCTCGACTACCATGCCATGGGGATCGTCGGTGCGGTGGCGCATGAGAAGCCGCACCGCAACATGGCGCTCGAACACTTCCTGCCGCATGGGCCCTTCGCGCAGCTGCCGATGCACGGCATTCCCGGCCATCCGCATGTCAGCGCCATCGTGTGGACGGAACGCACCGCCATCGCCCGCGCCGTGCTGGCGATGGACGATGCGGCCTATGGCCGGCAAATCGCCGCGCGCATGGGCGGGCACCTGGGTGCGATCACGCCGATCGGCCGGCGCTGGTCCTATCCGCTGAGCGCCATGCACGCCGCGCGCTTCACGGCCGAACGCCTGGCGCTGGTGGGCGATGCGGCGCATGGCATCCACCCGATCGCCGGGCAGGGGCTGAACCTGGGGTTCCGCGACGTGGCGGCGCTGGCCGAGGCGGTGATCGAGGCGGTGAACGCCGGCGAGGACCCCGGCAGCGCCGCGGTGCTGGCGCGTTACCAGGCGGCGCGGCGGCCCGACAGCCTGGTGATGCTGGGCGCGACGCATGTGCTCGAACGCCTGTTCTCCTCCCGCCTGCCGCCGGTGCGCATGGCGCGGCGGCTGGGCATCGCGGCGGTGGACCGGCTGCCGGGGCTCAAGCGCTTCTTCGCGACGCGGGCCATGGGGCTGGGCGGCGGCGCGGTCGGGCTGCTGGGCGGGCAGGGGATTGCGCGGGTGGGGTGAAGCCCGCGGCGCAAGAATGCTGCACCCGCGAAGTAAAACGGATCGCATTCGGCCGCCCGGCACCTGGAACCAAGTGATGGGTGCCGCGGGTAGAGGATCACGCGCTCTCGTGACCTGTTGCGGTTGTTCCCGTATCCGCGTGAAGCGCGCCGCGGCGTTGTTGCTGGGCCGCGCTGCGCGTCGGGCGCATGCTGCCTGCAAACACGTGCAACAGCATGATGTTTTCCGACCACACAACCGATCCTGCGAATGAGACGGCGCGTGAACACGCAGGAACCCGCGCGTCAGGGCCGTCTCTTTCCAGCCGCCCACGCCTGCCATGGCGTTCGCACCTCGCTTCGTGGATATTAAGTCGCTGCATGCTCGTTATGCGCGAAATAACCCAGTTTTTACTATCGGGGCGTGTGTGAAACGCCATACTCCCCGATAGAGGAAGGAAATGGGAGCGGAACGCAATGAAGGACCGGGTGTATACGGGACCCCCTTTTGCGGCGAAGGATCACGAGCCGGCGCGCGGTGGGCCTCGCGGACCGCAGCGCCACACCAGCGTGTCGAACGCGGTGCTCCGCTGGCTCGACTGCCGGCCGGTACGGACGCGCCTGGCGCTGATCCTGCTGACGTCGCTGCTGCTCTGGGGCGGCATCATTTTGGGCGTCGGAGCCGCACTGCGCCCCATGTCCTGACCTGAGTGCCAATCGTCGGGATCGCCCCGCCCACTGGCATGTCGACAAGGGGAGCAAGGCGGCTTCGACCTGGCCGCACTGCCGGGGGCCACGCGACCATCGCGAGAGGTGCATCCGGTAAGCCGGCGGCGGCGCCGCCTCCTCCATGAACATTCGCGTAACCAAGGTTTAATGCGGGTTTTCTTGCACGGCGCGCGCGCCATCACGATGGTGTCAGCGGGGCTGGGGTCGTGCTCCCCATGAGCATACGCCGATGCGTGGTTCGCATGGTCGGAAATCCCCTGCTCGATCCCCCCTCCACCCGCTGCCCGACATGCGGCCGATTTCTGGAGTCCGATGCCCGGCGCAGCACGGCCCCTGCCGCCGCGCCTCCGTGGGCCCGGTTCTATCGCCTCCCGCCGGTGGTCCGCCTGATGGTTGCTTTTCTGATCTCGCTCGCGCTGTGGGGCCTGATCGCGCTTGGGGTATACGCGCTGGAGGCGCCCGGCCCGCAGTGACCGGCGCGCATCGGCGGCTGGCTGGCCGCCATCGGGCGCGCACGGCCGGAGCCCCGATCGTGCGCGCCTTCGGCTCTATGCTGGACGCCTCAGTCCAGCCTGATGTTCTGCCGCGTGATGATGCCCTGGAACAGCTCCCGCTGTTCCTGCAGGTAGGCGCCGAAGGCCGTCGGGCCGCGCGGCACGGGCTCGACGAAGATGCTCTCGAAGCGGCCGCGCACGGTCGGGTCGGCCATGCCGTCCGCGATCTCCTGCCCCAGGCGTTCGGCGATCGGCGCCGGCGTGCCGGCGCGCGCCACCAGGCCCACCCAGGCGCCGGCGTCGAAGCCTTCCAGCCCCGGCACCCGGGCGAAGGGCACCACGTCCGGCGCCAGCGTGCTGCCGTCCTTCAGCGAAATGCCCAGCGCCTTCATTGCGCCCTGGCGCACCAGCGGGAAGGTCGCCGCCAGCGTCTCGATGGAATAGTGGATCTGCCCGCCGATCAGCGCGGTCATCGACGGCGCGCTGCCGGAGAACGGCACGTGCAGGGCATCCACCCCGGCGCGGGCATTGAACGCCTCGATGATCAGGTGCGCCGTGGCGGCGCGGCCGGACGACCCGAAGGTGTAGTGGCCGGGCCGCGCCTTCAGCAGGGCGATGAACTCCTGCACCGTGTTGGCCGGGAAGTCCGGCTTCACCACCAGCAGGTAGGGCGACACGCCCCACATCGCGATCGGCGCGAAGTCGCGCGTCGTGTCGTAGGGCAGGCGCTGGAGCAGCGGCGCGATGGTGAAGGGCCCCGATGACCCCGCGAGCAGCGTGTAGCCGTCCGGCGCCGACTTCGCGACCGCATCGGTGCCGATGGTGCCGCCCGCGCCGGCGCGGTTTTCCGCCACCACCGGTTGGCCGAGCTTCTCGCTCAGCCGCTGGGCGATGACGCGGCCTGCCAGGTCGGTCGCCTGGCCCGGCGGCCACGGGATCACGATGCGGATGGGGCGGTTGGGCCAGGGCGCCGTCTGCGCCTGCGCGACCTTCAGCGCCGGCAGGGTCGAGGCCATGAGCGCGAGCGCCGCGCGACGATGCATCCGCATGCGGTAGTTCCTCCCGGAAAATCGGCGCGGTTGGTCCGCCCGTAGGGTTCGTCAGAAGCACGCGGCGCCCGGTGCGACAAGCCCCGGGCGCGCGGCCGTTCAGTTCGGCGGCACTTCCGAGAAGAACACCTGCGTCGGGATGCCGCGGCCGCGGTCGTAGTTGCCGACCCAGATGTCATACTGGCCCGACATGGGCTGGCGCAGGATGATGCCCGGGTTGGTGCCCTGGAAGTCGTCGTTGCAGATCCAGCGGCCGTTCGGCAGGTTCACCACCAGCGTCACGTCGGCGGCGGACCGCGCGCCGATCCACAGCGGCAGCCCGCCGCCGGCCTGGTAGTTCAGCCGCACGTCGGGCGGCTGCGCGATGGTGCCGACGCAGCCCGGCCCGCCGATGCGCTCGGCCGGGATGGTGCCGCCGGCGGTCACGTTCACCACGAAGGGGTCGGGCGCGAAGTTGAAGCGCAGGTTCGCGGTGCCGAAGGACGGGCGCAGGTTGTAGTTCTGCGCGGCCACGCCGCCGGCACCGATCACCGCCAGCACGGCAGCGCCGGCCAGGATTCGTCTCGAAAACACGTCTTGTCCTCCAGTATTGCGTCGCGCCGGATCATTCCGAAGCGGGACGTGGCCGGCAAGACGAAACTGCATCCGCGCCATGAAGATACGGTGTGCGCGCCTGCCACTGCGGCGCACCGGCAACAGCCATCGGCCGGTGCCACACGCAGCGCGTGTTCAGCGCTGGTACAACACGACTCCCGGTGGTGCCGCGTGCCCGTGCGCTGCCGCGCGGTGCCGCCTGCGACACCCGTGCAGACGCCACGCCGCAGCCGCGGTGTCCGCGCCGTCAGCGCGCCAGCAGCCTCGGATGCGGCCCGTCCTCGAAGGCATGGGTCGCCAGCAGCGCCTCGCGCACTCGCGCACGCACCACCTTGCCCTGCGCGTTGCGCGGCAGGTCCGGCAGCGCCAGCCAGGCGCGGGGCTGCTTGTAGCGTGCCAGCGCCGCGACGCGCGCCGCCGCGTCGTCCTGCCATCCGTCGGGCGGCGATTCGGCCACCGCGACGATCACCTCCCCCCAATAGTCGGACGGGATGCCCAGCACGCAGACCGCACGCCCGCCCGCCGCGCCATCCAGCGCGGATTCGATCTCGCCGGGGTGGATGCGGTAGCCGCCGGACTTCATCACATCCGCCGCGCGACCGGACAGGTGCAGCCGCCCCCGCGCATCGATCGCACCCAGGTCCCCGGTGCGGTGCCAGGCGCCCGGCGGGCGCGGCGTGAAGCCCGTGGCGGTGATGGTGCCGGCGTTCATGTGGCGCGCGCGCAGGTGGATCTCGCCGGCCTCGCCCGGCGGCAGCGCCGCGCCATCCTCGGCACGGATCGCCACCTCGACACCCGGCGCCGGCCAGCCCAGGCAGGCACCCAGGCCGCTGTCGGGCGCCGCCATCACCTCCACCACCTCGGGCGGTTCCAGCACGGTGATCGGGTTGAAGCATTCGCTCATGCCGTAGGTGATGCGCACGACCGGGCCGAAGGCCTCCGCCGCGCGGCACCACACCTCGCGCGACAGCGTCGAGGTGCCGGTGAAGATCACCCGCACGCCGTCGAACCGCCTGCCGGGGAACAGCGACAGGATCTTCGCCAGCACCGTCGGCGGCGCGAAGATCGCCGCGCAGCCCGCCGCCAGGATGGGCTCGATGCGCTCCGCGCGAACGCCGTCCTGCAGCACCACCTCCGCGCCCTGTTCCAGCCACGCGGCGGCGATCAGCGAGGCGCCGTGGACATAGGGGGTCATCAGCAGCACGCGGTCACCCGCGCCGGGGGTGAAGGGCAGCACCGCGCGTTGCAGCAGGTGCGCGGTCCAGCGCGCGCCATGGGTGTGCACGATCGCCTTGGGCCTGCCGGTGGTGCCGGAGGTGAAGATGATGCGGCCCCAGGCCTCGGCCGGCACCGGCGGCAGCGGCGCCGGCGCGGGGTCGGGCGCGATATCCTCGATCGCCCAGGGGTCCAGGCCGAGCGCGGCCAGCCGGGTCGCCTGCGCGCCGGGTGCGAGGATACGGCGGAAGCCCGCGAGCTCGGCGAACCAGGCGATCTCGGCATCGGTGGAATGCGCGTTGACCGGCACCTCGGCCGCCCCGGACAGGGTGACCCCGGCGCTGACCCAGGGCGCATCGACGCCGTTGGGCACCAGCGTGGCCACCGGCGCACCGGCCGGCACGCCCAGGCGGTGTGCCAGCGCATGGGCGCGCGCCGCCAGCGTGGCGAAGGTCATGCCGGCCGCGCCGTCGGTGACGGCAAGGCGCGCGCCGAAGCGCGCGGCCAGGGTGAGAAGGTCGTTCGACCAGGCGATTCCATCCCGCATCGGCGCAGACTCGGCCGGCGAGCGGCGATGGTCAAACCGGGCGCCGTGTCCGCCATGCCGCGCGGAGGCGGCGAGCCCGCGCCGTCAGCCTTCCGCGTGCGCTGCCCCCTGGCGCGCGGCCAGGTCGCGGTGCAGCGCGACCAGCCGCGCCGCCTCGGCTTCCCAGGCGAAGCGCGTGCGGGCCGCCTGCCAGCCGGCTTCGCCCAGCGCGGTGCGGCGCGCCGGGTCGGCCAGCGCCGCCACCGCCTGCGCGACCGCCGCGGCATCGCCGGTCTCGACCAGCAGGCCGCAGCCGGCGTCGCGCACCACGGTCGCGACTTCCTCGGCGAAGACCGGCGCGATCACCGGAAGCCCGGCCGCCATTGCGTCGAACAATTTGTGCGGCAGCGCCAGGCGGTGATTCTCCTCGCCGCGCTGGAACAGCACCAGCGCGATGTCGGCGCTGCGCAGCCGCGCCAGCGCGTCCTGCTGCGCCAGCCATCCGGTGCAGTCGACGCGCGCGGCAAGCCCGAGCGTCGCGGCGCGCGCGTGGAAGGCCTCCTCGCTGCCATCGGTGAAGCGGCCGACCAGCAGCAGCCGCGTGGCGGGCGGGCACAGCGCCAGGGCATCGAGCATCTGCGGCCAGCCCCGCGCGCGCCCGAGCGCGCCCAGATGCACCAGCGTGAGCGCCCCGGCGCTATGGTTGCGCGGCGGTGCGGCCGGCGCGGGGGCGTAGTTGCGCACCGCCACCAGCCGCGCGGCCCGCGCGAAGGGCGCATCCAGCCCGTCCTTCGCCACCACCACCGCATCCGCCGCGCGCCCCATCCAGCCGCAGGCGCGCGCGATCGCCGCGCGCGCGGCGGGCCGCAGCCAGGCGGGCAGCCGCGCATCCAGCCGCGAGGGGTAGTGTTCGTGCACGTCCAGCACCACGCGCGCGCCGCAGCGCCGTGCCGCGACCAGGGCGGCCAGCCACGCATCCGGTTCCGAAGCGTGGATCGCCGCGGGCCGCAGGGCGGCGGCATCGCGCGCCAAGGCCAGCAGCCCGCGGATGCGGCGATGCCGATGCACCACGATGCGCACGCCGTCCACGCAGGCCGGCGCATCGCCGCCGCCGGGGCACAGATGCGCCACGCGGAAGCCGGCGGCGACCAGCGCCGCGCCTTCCTTGCGGACCACGCGCGTATCGGCCGGCGGATGGGCGGCGGACAGCAGCAGGATCAGCGGCGCGTCATTCCGCCGATCCGGCGGATCGACGGCGGCAGCCGTGTCGCATGATCGGGAGGGCTGCGCCGCCGTCGCCTCGGGAGGCACGGCGGCCGCGTCGTCGCGCAACGCACCCGCCCCCGCGGGGATGTCGCGACTGGCGGCCAGGCTGGGGCGCAGCACCGGCGCGCCGCCTGGATGGTCAGCGCATGGCGCCCCTGCAGCGATTCCCGCGGGACGCGTCACGCCGCGAACACCTCTGCCAGGTGCGCGCGCATGCGTTCACCCGCACGCCCATCCCATAGTGCGATCGGCGCGGCGCGTCCCGGCGGATCGCGCACCGCATCACGCAATTGCGCCGCCGTCACCAGCCTGTTGCCGCCCGCCTCCAGCGTGGCGGGCCGTTCGGTGGAGGGCCGCAGCGTCAGGCAGGGCAGGCCGAGCGCCGCCGCGCCGCTGTCGGTCGCGACCAGCCGCGCATGGGCCATCAGCGCCAGGAAATCCAGGTAGCGCAGCGGCGGCAGCATGCGCACCCCGCGCGGCGGCACCAGGCCGAAGCGTTCCATCCGCGCCCGCGTGCGCGGATGCAGCGGCCACGCGAGCGGCAGCGCCACCGCCGCGTCCTCGACCGCCGCGACCAGCGCGCGCAGCGCGGGCGCTTCGTCCACATTGGCGGGGCGGTGCAGCGTGACGATGCCGTAGCGGCCGGGCGCGAGCCCGTCGGGCAGCGGCCGCGCGCGCGCCGCGGGCAAATGCCGCAGCAGGCTGTCCACCATGGCATTGCCGACCGCGCGCACGCGACCCGCGCCGTGGCCCTCGGCGCGCAGCCGGGCGGCGGTGGCTTCGTCCGGCGCCCACAGCAGGTCGCTGATGGCATCGAGCGCGCGGCGGTTGATCTCCTCGGGCATGCCGGCATCGCCGCAGCGCAGCCCGGCCTCCAGGTGCGCCACCGGAATGCGCAGCTTGCGCGCGGCAAGCCCCGCCGCCAGCGCGCCGTCGACATCGCCGGCCACCACCACCAGCGCCGGGCGGTCGCGCTGCCAGGCGGCCTCGCAGGCCATCATGGTGCGCCCCGTCAGCTCGGCATGCGTCCCGCCGCTGACCCCCAGCGCGATGCCCGGCGCGGGTAGCGCCAGGTCGGCCAGCAGGTCGCCGAACATCGCGGCGTCGTGGTGCTGGCCGGTATGCAGCAGGACCGGCGCGCAGATCGGCGGTGCGTCGGCCAGCGCGTGCCACAGCGCCGCCAGCTTCGGCAGGTTCGGCCGCGCGGCGGCCACCAGGTGCAGCACCGGCAGCATCAGCGCGCCACGCCGGCCAGCGCGCGCGGCGGCGGTGGCGCGCGCCGCCCGGCTTCCTCGATCACCGCGCAGAAGCGTTCGGCCAGCAGGCGGCGGTCCCAGGTGGTCACCGCCTGGCGCCGTGCCGCGCCGCCCATGCGCGCGCGCAGCGCGGGGTCCGCGGCAAGCCGCGTCAGCGCATCCGCCAGCGCCGCCGCATCGCCCGCCGGCACCGCGATGCCCGAGGGCCCCGTCGCCACGATGCGCGCGGCGCGCCCCGCCTGGTTGGTCACCACCGGCAGCCCGGCCGCCAGCCCGTCCATGATCTTGTTGGGCGCCGTCCATTCGGCGAAGGCCGGCAGCCCCGCCAGCAGGTGCAGCGCCA
Organism: Rhodospirillales bacterium Ga0074136; assembly: GCA_001464375.1. Taxonomy (GTDB): domain Bacteria; phylum Pseudomonadota; class Alphaproteobacteria; order Acetobacterales; family Acetobacteraceae; genus Neoroseomonas. Next base: position 11,437 of record LNEW01000108.1, read on the forward strand.
CCTGGCTGCCGGCGTACAGCCCGCCCAGCGCCGCGCGCGGCAGTGGGTCGAGGAAGGTGACGTTGTCCAGCCCCTCGGCGTCCGCCCGCGCGACCAGGGCGGGCTTCTCCGCCCCCTGGCCGACCAGCAGGATGCGCAGCCGGTGCTCGCCGCGCGCGCGCAGCAGCGCCGCGGCATCCAGCAGCGCGCCCAGCCCGTTCGCGCGGCCATGCGCGCCGGCATAGACCGCGAGGCATTCCCACGCCGCCGCCTGGTGTGGCCGCCAGGGCGCGACATGCGGGCCGAAGGCGTGCAGGTCGCAGCCATTCGGCACGACATGCACGCGTGCCGGGTCGGCGCCGCGCGCGCGCGCCGTCTCGGCCATGCCGTCGGACAGCGCGACCACCGCGGCGGCACGCCGGCAGGCCGCGTTCGCCAGGCTTTCCATCGCCGCCAGCACCGGGCGCGGCACGCCGCCCAGCGCGCGGGGCACCTCCGGCCAGGGGTCGCGGATCTCGAAGACGAAGGGCGTGCCACGCGCCGCATGCGCCGCCAGCGCCGGGATCGCCACCGTCAGCGGCGTGGAGGAGGCGACCACCAGGTCGAACTCGGCGCGCAGCGCCAGCGGCGTGGCGTGCGCGGCGAAGCGCAGGAAGGCGCCGGCGCGGCCGCGCAGCGGCATGGCGTTGCCGCAAGGGATGTCGAATTCCACCACCCGCACGCCGCCGAGGCGTCCTTCGCGACGCCCGCGGCGGAACGGGCCGTCGAGGCCGCTCACCGCACCGTCGTAGCGCCCGCAGGCGAGCGTCACCGCATGCCCCTGCGCCGCCAACGCACGGGCGAGCCCGTCGCTGCGTGTCGCGGTGCTGCCGCCCGGCCCCGAATGGTGCTGGTGCAGGTACAGGATGCGCAACGGCTCAGCGCCCGTTCGGCGCGGCGCGGGCAGGCGCTTTCCGCGGCCCGCCATCGGCCCGCACTCGGCCACCGATGATCGTAGGCAGCCAGGCGGGGGTGCGGGCCGGTGCCGGCATCTCGAACGGCGTCTCAGCCGCGCCAGAAGGCACGGATGGCGGCAATCACGCGGTCCTGCTCGGCCGTCGTCATGCCGGAGCCGGAGGGCAGGCACAGCCCCTGCGCGAACAGCCCGCGCGCCACCGCGCCGCCGGCCGATGGCGCGTCGCGGAACACCGGCTGGTCGGGGAGCGGCTTCCACACCGGGCGGCTTTCGACATCCGCATCCTCGAGCGCGGTACGGATCGCGTCGCGGGTCGTGCCGGCCCGGGCGGGGTCGACCAGGATGGCGCTGAGCCAGCGCGTCGCGCGACCCCAGGGCGCCTCGGGCATGGGGGTCAGGCCAGGCAGGTCGGCCAGGGCCTCGGCGTAGCGTTGGAAGATCGCGCGGCGCGCCGCCACGCGGTCCGCCAGCACCGCCACCTGCGCCAGCCCCACGGCGGCGAGCACGGAGGACAGGCCATAGGCGTGCCCCGTGGTGGAATGCTGGTAATGCGCCGCCGGGTCCTTGGCGTGGGCGGCCAGGTGCCGCGCGCGCGCCACCAGCACCGGGTCGTCCGAGGCCAGCGCACCGCCGCCGCCGGCGGTGACGATCTTGTTGCCGTTGAAGGAAAACACACCGAGCCGCGCGCCGGTGCCCGCCGGCCGCCCGCGCAGGGTGGCGCCCAGCCCCTCGGCGCTGTCGCTGAGCACCGGCACGTCATAGCGCGCACAGGCGGCGACGATGGCATCGAGGTCGCTGGCCTGGCCGTAGATGTCCACCGCCACCACCGCCCGCGGCAGCCGCCCGCGCCGCGCCGCCGCGCGCAGTTCCTGCCGAAGCAGGCCGGCATCCAGCGTCCAGGATTTCGGGCAGACATCGAGGAAACGCGGCACCGCGCCCATCTGCACGGCGGGTGCCACGGTCGCGACAAAGGTGAAGCCCGGCGCCCAGACCTCGTCGCCCGGCGCGATGTCCAGCACGCGGTAGGCCAGGTGCAGCGCGGCGGTGCCGGAGGCGGTCGCGAGCACATGGGGGAAGCCGGCAGCCTCGGCGACGGTATCCTCGAAGGCGGCGATCATGGGTCCCGCCGGGGCGATCCAGCCGCTGTCGAGCACCGCGCGAAGCCGCTCGAACTCATCTCCCGCGAGATGCGGCGGCGACAGGTGGATGCGCCGCGCCACTGCCGTCGCGCCCGGGACGCCGCCGGTGATCGGCGCGACGGGCGGCGGGCGGGGCGGCACCAGGATGTTCACGATCCAAGCGTATTACGATTTATTCAAATCAACCAGAGGTTATGATCGATTGTCGGCACGAAATGCCGGCATGGTGGCGTGGCCGGGTGCGGCGGCGCCGCGCCCCGTCACGGCCAGCGCCGCGCAGCGCAGCAACAGCCCGAGGTCCTGCGCGAATCGCGGCGGCACCCCGGCATAACGCGCATCGAGTTCCAGCCGCTTCTCCCACCCGACCGCATTGCGACCCGCCGCCTGCGCCAGGCCGGCCAAGCCCGGGCGCACGCGCAGCCGCAGCGCCTGGCGCGGCGTGTACAGCGCCACGTAGCCCATCGGCAGCGGCCGCGGCCCGACCAGGCTCATCTGTCCGCGCAGCACGTTCACCAGCTGCGGCAATTCATCGAGCGCCAGCGCACGCAGCACGGACCCGAGCCGCGTCATGCGCGCGGCATCGTCGCCGGCGCCGGCGCGCAGCGTGCGGAACTTCAGCACGGTGAAGGGCACCCCGCCCTGCCCGGCACGGTTCTGGCGGAACAGCACCGGCGCGCCGAGCCCGACGAACACCGCGCCCGCAAGGCCCAACAGCACCGGCGCCAGGAGCACCAGCAGCGCCGCCGCGCCCGCCGCATCAAGCGCCCGCTTGCCGAAGCGCGCGTACATCGCGGCCCCCCGATCGCAACCCCAACCCCAGTGCCAGGCCCAGCGCGAACCACGCCATGCGGTTGCCGAGGTCGGTCGAGACCATCACCGACAAGGCCACCGGCAGCACCAGCGCGGCGACGCGCGCCGCGCGCCAGCCTTCGGTGCGCGCGCCGAGCAGCACCGCCGCCACGGCCCCGCCGCCGAAGGCCAGCAGCCACAGCGCCACCCCGGGCAGCCCGCCCTCGGCCAGGGCTTCCAGCGCGTGGTTGTGCGGGTACATCCCGCGCCGTTCGCCGAAGCCGGCGGCCATCGTGAAGCCGCCGGTGCCCAGGCCGAAGGGCAGCGCCGCCGCGCCCTGGTCCAGCGCCGTGCCCCACAGCGCCAGCCGGCCGGAGGATTGCGCGACATCGCCCTCGGCCAGGCGTTCCACGGTGCGCAGCCCGGCGGTCAGCGTGGGATCGGCCAGGATCAGCGCCAGCACGCCGGCCACCGCGCCGAGCACCGCGCCCGGCCACAGCAGCGCCACGCCGCGCCGCCCCGCGCGCCACAGGGCGATAGCCGGCGCCGCCATCAGCGCCAGCGCCAGCGCGGCCAGCGCCGCCCGCCCGCCCGGCAGCAGCGCCGCCGCGCCCAGCAGCCCGACCAGCCCGAGCCAGCCGGCCCGCGCCGGCCAGGCCCGCGCCTCCGCCGCGCGCACCGCCGCCAGCGCGGCGGCGGAGGCGATGGCCAGGCCGGCGATCTGGTACTGCACGCGCACCAGGTCCGGATGCGCGCCAGGCGCGCCGCCCAGCACCACGCGGTCGGTCGTAATTCCCCAGGCGATCGCGGCCGCGACGAACACGCCGATGCCGAGCGCCGCATCGCCCAGCGCCCGCAGCGCCCGCCCATCCCCCGCCACCAGCAGCCCCGCCGCGAGCATGGCCGGGCCGAGCAGCACCGCATCCAGCAGCTTCGCGCGCAGGATGGTGGCGGAGGGGCTCCAGGCGCCGGCCAGCACCAGCCACACCCACAAGGCCCCGCAGGCGGCGAGCGGCAGGGCCATGATGCGATCCGCCCGCCAATCCCGCCCCGCGGCGAAGGGTGCGAGCACCGCCAGCAGCATCAGCGCCGCCGCCGCGGTCAGGTCGAAGGGCAGCGCGGCCAGCAGCGGGGCCGATTTCAGCGCACCGGCGAAATGCAGCGTCGCCGCCAGCGCGCCGGTCGCGACGGCAAGGCCATTCATGCGCCGCGCACCGGTGGGATAGCGGGTCTGCATCCGGCGCCCGCTGCGCCGGCCGGCGCGGTCATTCGCCCGGCACCGGGGGCAGCACGGGCGGGCGCTCCGGCGCGCTGCGCGACAGCACCGGATCCCGGCGCGTCGGCGGCGCGGCGGCGGATACCATCGCCACCGGATCGTGGCGCAGCAGCAGCAGCGAGGCGCCCAGGGTCAGCACCGCCAGCGGCACCGCCAGCGCGAGCAACGCCAGCAGCAGCGACCGGTTGGGCAGGGATGGCCGGGCCTCGACCATCGGGGCCGAGACCAGCCGCGCGGCCACCGCCTCGTCGGCCGCCACCACCAGGCCGGCGCGCTGCTGCTGCGCCAGCAATTCGTACAGGCTGTTGCGCAGGAAGATGTCGCTTTCGCGTATCAGGCGGCGTTCCAGCGCGGCGACGCGGCGCGCCGCCTGTTCCGCCAGGTCGGCGCGGACCTTCGCTTCGGCGAAGCCGTGCAGGCGGCGCAGCATGTCCAGCGCCAGCGCCGGGTCGGCATGCGCCAGCTCCAGCGTCCAGGTGACCGAGGCGAGGGATTGGGTCACCGAGAGATTGCGTTCGAGCCAGGCCAGCACGTCGTCCGCATCGGCGGGCCGGTCGCCGAGCAGCGCGCGCGCCAGGCCACCGAGGCCGTCGCGCCGGCGGGCTTCGATCCAGGCCGGCAGCGCGGTCTCGCGCGCCAGCAGCACCGCCGCCTCGGGGCTGCGCATGGCGCCCAGGTAGATCGCGAAATTGCCGGTCGGCCGCGTGTCGAGCAGCCCGCCGGGCGCGAACGGCGAAGGCGACAGCAGCGAGGACACCGCGAAGGACGTGGTCTCGGCCGGTGCGACCACCGCCTGCGCGACATGCGCGCGCGGCATCGCCAGCACCACCGCCGCGCCGGCCGCCCACAGCACCAGCGCGGCGATGGCAAGGCCGCGCCGCCACCCCCACACCCCGCGCAGCAGCAGCGCCAGCGGCACTAATTCACCTCCAGCACGGTGGTGATGCGCGTGACCGGCGCGCGGGCCGTGACCTCCAGCACCGGCGCCGGCACCACCACGCCATAGGCGGGACTCTCCCAGCCCTGCACGAGGCGAAGGCGGTGCGGCGCATCGGCGTCGATGGCGATGCGCGCCGCGCTGCCTTCCACGCCGGTCGCGGTCAGCCGCCAGGCATCGGGTGCCAGGCGCCAGCGCAGCGCCAGCGCGGCGAAGCGGCCGGCGACGCTGTCGTGCACGGTCAGGCGGTGGTCATCCAGCGTGAAGCGGCGTTCGTGCCGCCGGCCGCGCCAGTCGCGCAGCGCCGCGCCACCTTCCAGCGCGCGGCAGCGCGGCCAGCGCGCGAACAGGAAGCGCGAGACGCGCGGCATCTGTTCCTGCCCGTCGAACATGATCGTGTTGTGGGCGGCGGTGCCAGACAGTGCATCGGTCCACCAGGCGCATCCGGGGGCCGGGTTGTAGGCGCCGGTGCCGCCATCGCGCAGCAGCGCCGTCTCGTTGTGCCGGCATTCCAGGTGCAGCAGGTCGGCCTGGGCCGGGCGGAAGCGCAGCGGCGCGCCGCTGCGCAACAGCACCGAGAGCGCGCCGCGCGTCTCGCCGCACCAGCCCTCGCTGCGCCAGGCACCGCCGCCGCGCGGCAGCGTGGCGTCGGGACACGCGATGCCCAGCACGCCGCAGCCGAAATCGTCGCGATGCCCGGCGCTCGCGCCGCAGAACAGCCGGGCGGCCCGTTCGATGCTGCCGCGCGCATCCGCCGCGCCGCCGCCGGACAGGTCGGCCAGCACGGAATCGTCGCAGGCACCGCTGCGCGGCAGGGCGCCGCCGACCGAGGCGACGCGGTGCAGCCACCGCGTCGCGGCGCCGGCGCGCTGCGCGAAGGGTGTGTCGAAGCCAGGCCCGCCATGGCGGCGGCGGAACCATTCGGCCAGCGCGAGCGTGTCCAGCAGCAGCCGCTGATACCCCGGCGAGGCCTGCGCGAAGGCGCCATCGGCCGAGACCAGCCGCGCCACTACCCGCGCCAGGTCGCGCGCGCCGCGCCGCGCCATGGCCGGTTCGGTCAGCACCAGCCCCAGCACGAACAGCCCGGCGGCTTCGCTGACCGCATGGTTGTTGTCCTGCGCGGCGGCATAGGCGCGGGTGGCCGCGATGCGCCGCGCATGCGCCGCCAGCAGCGCCCGCGGCACGCGGTCCTCGCCCCGCAGCGCGGCGAACAGGCACAGCTGCAGCGCGCGCAGCGCGGCCTCCTGCCCGCAGGCCCAGGCGGGGCCGCGGAAGGGCGGGTTGGCGGCGATCCAGTCGGCCAGCAGCGCATCGGCCTGCGCCGCGTCCAGCGTCAGCAGCGGCAGCAGGCGGTTCGCTTCCCAGACCGGCCGGATGTCGCCGGCGCCGAACAGGTCGAGGTCGAGCGCATGCGCCGCGCCGTCGAAGGGGCCATGCCAGGGCGACGCGCCGGGCTGCCGCCGCCGGACGCCAACACCCCGGGCAGGCGCACCGGCCGCCGCTGGCGCAGGGGCGCCGGTCGCCGCCGGCGCGGCGATTCCTCGAACAGGCGCATCGCGCAGCGCGCGCCGCACCAGGCCCAGGCGCAGCCGCGCGCGATGCCAGGCGAACAGCGCCACCGCCCGCGGCCCCAGCCGCCAGGCCGCATCGGCCACCAGCCGCCAGCGACCGCCAGGAAGCGGCGGCTCGGGCGCTGTCTCGGCCAGGACCGCGCTGCGCGTCACGTCAGGCTCCGTGAATGAACACGGACAATAGGCAGAATCACCAATAAGTTGTAAACAGGGGTTGATTTTGTCGCTTGACGTTTCCGGGAGGACTCCACCCCGCCGATGTTCGGCCCCTTGCGCCGCTGCCGACCGCTCTGCCTCCTGCTGGCGTTCCTGCTGGCCGGGCCCTCGGTCCTGGCGCAGATGACGCCGGGCGGCTCCCCCCTGCTCGCACCACCCACCCTGCCGTCGGTGCTGCCCAATGGCGCGCCGCTGCCCGGCCTGCCGCCGGGGGTGCAGCAGGATGCGCTGCAGCGGTTGCTCGATGGCGGGGCCACGCGCGGCCCGCCCGCCGGCCTGCCGCGCGGCGCGCCGATCCAGGCCTTCCAGGCGCAGCCCCTGCCGCCCGCCGCCGAGCCGCAGGATCCGCTTTCCGCCGCCGAGGCCTTCTTCGCCGCACGCCTGGACGGCCCGGCGCTGCGGCAATTCGGCTACGACACCTTCCGCGCCGGCGGGGCGCCGACGCAAGGCTTCGGCGCGCTGCCCGAGGATTACGTGCTCGGCCCCAACGATGAACTCGTCATCGCCTTCCGCGGCCGCGCCCGCCAGACGCTGACGCTGCGCATCGGGCGCGACGGGATGCTGCTGCTGCCGGACCTAGCCCCCATCCCGGCCGCCGGGCGCAGCCTGAAGGACCTGCGCACGCATCTGGAGGGCCTCGCGACGCGGGACCTGGCGGGGTCGGAGGTGTTCGTGTCGATCGGCCAGGTCCGGCAGATGAACGTGTTCGTCGCCGGCGAGGTGCTGCGCCCCGGCTTCCAGGGGCTGAACGCGCTGTCCTCCGTGCTGGATGCGCTGTCGGCCGCCGGCGGCGTGCGCAAGACCGGGTCGCTGCGCGCCATCCGCATCGAGGGCCCGCGCGGGCGGCGCGTGCTGGACCTCTACGCCGTGATCGCCGACGCGCCGGGCGACGCCGACCTGTCGTTGCGCGAGGGTGACCGCATCATCATCCCGCCGGTCGGCGGCACCGTGGCCATCGCCGGCGATGTCGCGCGCCCGGCGATCTACGAACTGCCCGCGCGCGCCACCGGCGCGCCGCTGGCCGAGATGCTGACCCTCGCCGGCGGCACCATGCGGCCCGGCGGCAATCGCCTGCTGGGGCAGCAGAGCGACGGCGCCGGCCGGCGGTCCTTCGCTGAACTCTCGCCTGCATCGACGATCCGCCGCGGCGATGCGGTGCTGGTGCAGCCCGGCGCCGACGTGGTGGCGAATACCGTGCGGCTTGCCGGCCACGTGGCAATTCCCGTGACGCGCGCCGCCGCCGGCGGGCGGCAGGGGCAGACGCTGCGCGGCCTCATCAGCGACCGCCGACTGCTGCGCAACGACCCCTATGTGCGCCTGGGCGCTGTCTGGCGGGCGGATGCGCGCACCGGCGCCCGCAGCTTCGTGGGGTTCGACCTCGGCCGCGTGCTGGAGGGCCGCGCCAACCTGTCGCTGCGCGAGGGCGACGAGGTCATCATCCTGGGCCGCGGCGACATCGCCTGGCTGACCTCGCCCGTCGTGCAACGCGCGCTGCGTGGCGAGGCGCCGGCCAACACGCCGCAGCAGCAGGGCGCCCCGCCCTTCGACTGCCCGGCGCTGACCCCCCTCGCGCTCGCCTCGCGCGCCTCGCCGCAGCGCTTCGCGCACATCAAGGGCGCCGGCTTCCCCGAGATCGGCGCACCGACCTGTCCGCAGGTGATGGTGGACTACCCGGACCTCGCCGCCTTCCTGCTGGACCAGACCGTGGTGCTGACCGGCGAAGTCCGCACGCCAGGCCTGCTGCCGATCGTGGACAATACGGGTCTCGACCAGGCGATCGCCTCGGCCGGTGGGCTGTCGGACGCCGCCGATCTGCGCGTGGTGGAATTCGCGCGCGAACCCGCCGACCAGTCCGGCGCGATACCCCTCGCCCGCACGCGGCTCGACCTCACCAGCCGCAACTTCGCCGCCGTGCGGCTTTCCCCGCGCGACACCGTGCGCATCCCGCGATCCTTCGGCGACCGCGACACCGGCCCGGTCATCCTGGTCGGCGAATTCCTCCGCCCCGGCACCTACGACATCCGCCGCGGCGAACGCCTGTCGGAAGTCATCGCCCGCGCCGGCGGCCTGACGCCGCAGGCCTATCCCTACGGCGCGGTCTTCACGCGCGAATCCGTCCGCCAGCGCCAGCAGGAAGGCTTCCAGCGCACCGCGCGCGAACTCGAAACCAGCCTCATCCAGGTCGCCGCCGGCCAGGCCGTGGCCGGGACGCGCGGGGCGCAAACCGACCTCGGCTCCGCCATCAACGCCGGGCGCGAGCTGGCGAACTCGCTCCGCGAGGCCCGCGCCGCCGGGCGCATGGTGATGGAATCCAACCCCGTCATCCTCGCCGCCCGCCCCGAGCTGGATGTCCTGCTCGAACCCGGCGACATCATCGCCATGCCCAAGCGACCCAACGAGGTCACCGTCGTCGGCACCGTGCTCAACCCCGGCTCGCTGCAATTCCGCACCGGCTGGCGCGCCTCGGACTACGTGCGCGCATCCGGCGGCACGCAACGCTTCGCCGACCCCTCCCGCGCCTTCATCGTGCTGCCCAACGGCCAATCCACCGCGGCCGGACTATCGGCCTGGCAACAAGGCGGCCCGCCCGTGCCGCCGGGCAGCCTCGTCGTCGTCCCGCAGGATCCATCGCCCTACGAAACCTGGGGCTTCGTGCGCGACCTGACCCAGGTGCTCGGCCAGATCTCGGTCTCGGCCGCGGCGCTGGCGGTGATCGCGCGCGAGGCGGGGCGTTAGATGCGTGGGGCGCGGCGGGGGGCCAGCCCCCCGGACCCCCCGCTGGGGGGCAACCGCCTCCCAGACCCTGGGTCAGATGGGCAGGATGAGGGAGGGGCACGGCGCGCCCGTCGCGACGATGCCGCCGATGAGCCCCTCCCTCATCCTGCCCATGCGGTTCACGCGGGTCCGGGGGCACGTATGCCCCCGGCGGGAGGGTCCGGGAGGGCAGCGCCCTCCCGGTACGCCCTCGCCATCTGCGCGCTCCTCGCCCCGCCCGCGTTCGCGCAGGGCCTGGGCGGCGACGGGACCGGGTCGAACTGGGGTGGAGCGGGCCTTATCGAGATGCGCAATGCCCGGTTTCGGGCCGATGGCGTGGTCGAGGCCGGGGCGGCGTTGCGCCATCAGCGGCGGTTCTGGTTCGTCGGCTTCCAGGCGCTCCCGTGGCTCGAGACAACGTTCCGGGTGACGGAGCGGCTGAACGGCACGACGGGGGCCGGGATGGTTTCCGACCGGTCCTTCGACATCAAGATCCGGCTGTGGGACGAGCAGGAGTGGCGCCCGGCGCTGGCGGTCGGCATCCAGGACATTGCCGGCACCGGCATCTACGCGGGCGAATACCTGGTGGTGTCCAAGCGCTTCTGGGATTTCGACGTGTCGCTCGGCATCGGCTGGGGCCGGCTGGGCACCTATGCGGATGGCAACAATCCGCTGATGGATATCTGGAGCGGATTCGGTGACCGCCGGCGCGATGTGGGCGAGGGCGGCACGCTGCGCTGGCAGTCGTATTTCCGCGGCGAGGACATCTCGATCTTCGGCGGCATCGAGTGGAACGTCCCGGCGCTGCCCACGCCCTGGGGCGACCTTGAGGGGCTGCGCGCGAAGATCGAATTCAGCGGCGACCGGCTGCGCGACGAGCGCGGTGGCTATCCCGGGCGGACGACGAACCTGGGCGGGACGTCCGCGAGCCGCGTGAACGCCGGGCTGCAATGGTCGAATGATTGGCTTGATGTCGGCGTGCATTGGGTGAACGGCACGGATGTGCTGCTGCGCGCCTCGGTGCGGATGGATGCGCATGACCCGCCGCGCGCGCCGCTGCCCGCCCCGCCGGCGATGGCCGAGCGTGCGAATGGCGGCTCCGCGGAATCGGCCGCGCTGGCGCCGCGCATCTTCGCCGCGCTGCGCGAGGCGCGCCTGCGCGGCACCGCCTTCGTGCTGGACGGCGACGAAGCGCGCATCGCCGTCTCCGGTGGCCCCTTCCGCACGCTGGCGCAGGTGGCCGGGCGCGTGGTGCGCGCGGTGCAGCCCGTCCTGCCCCGCCAGGTCGAGCGCGTGCTGATCGCCTGGTCGCGCGACGGCGTCGAGATCGCGCGGCTGCTGGTGCTGCGGTCGGCCATCGAGGCCGCCGCGCGCGGCCATGGCAGCGCCGAGGAAATCTTCGCCACCGCCATCCTGATGCCGCCCGGTGAACCCTTCGAGGATGCCGCGCGCGCGCCCGGCCCCTTCATCGACTGGGGCATCGAACCGCGCGTGCGCGTGGTGCTGGGCGACCCGTCGCGCACCGCGCTGTACCAGGCGGCGATCGCGGCCAATGCACGGGTCGAACTCGGCGCCGGCTTCTCGATTGGCGGCGCCGTCGCGCAGGTCGTCGCGCAGAACATGGACGGCGCGGCGGCGTCTGATTCCGTCCTGCCGCGCGTGCGATCCGACTACGCCCTCTATGCCGAGGACGGACGCAACCTGGCGGTCACGTCGCTGTACGGCGAACGGATGTGGTCGCTCGCACCCGACGTGTTCGCGCGCGCCACCGCGGGCTACCTGGAACCGATGTTCGCCGGCATCTCGGGCGAGGTGCTCTGGCGCCCGCACGACCGCCCCTTCGCCATCGGCCTGGACGTGAACTACGTCGCGCAGCGCGACTTCGACCAGCGCTTCGGCCTGCAGGACTACCGCGTCACCACCGGGCACCTGTCGCTGTACCTCGACCTGCCGTGGTGGAACCTCACGACCACGCTGCGCGGCGGGCGCTACCTGGCCGGCGACTGGGGCGGCACGGTCGAGGTCGCCCGCCGCTTCGATTCCGGCATCGAAGTCGGCGCCTTCGCCACCTTCACCGACGTGTCCTACGCGCGCTTCGGCGAAGGGTCCTTCGACAAGGGCATCTTCATCCGCGTGCCCCTCGACATCTTCGGCGTACAAAGCCGATCCAACGTCGGCGCCGTGATCCGCCCCACCCAACGCGACGGCGGACAACGCCTGGCCGTCGAGAACCCACTCTGGGAAGTGACCCGCGACGGCCGCGAGGACTCACTGCGCCGCGGCGCGGCGTGGTTCACGCGGTGAGGGTGGGTGCGTCGGGAGGGCTCTGCCCTCCCGAACCCTCCCGCCGGGGGCATACGTGCCCCCGGACCTGCGTGAACCGAATGGCCAGGATGGGGGAGGGGCTTGTCGGCGGCACCGTCGCGATAGGCGCGCCATGCCCCTCCCCCATCCTGGCCATTTGACCCAGGGTCTGGGAGGCGGTTGCCTCCCAGCGGGGGGTCCGGGGGGCTGGCCCCCCGCCGCGCACCCCCACCCACGCTGGACGCCCCGCCGCGCCCGGGGCATAGCGCGCCGGCATGCAGTTCGAAGCGGTTCTCCGGCATCTGGCTTTTGCTGTCGTGCTGGCGGTGGTGTCGGCGGCGGTGGTGCGGCTGATGATCGCCTATCCGATTCTGGATCATCCCAACGCGCGCTCGTCGCATATGCGGCCGACGCCGCGGGGGGGTGGCGTGGGCGTGGTGGTCGCCTTCGTGCTGGGGATGGTGGTGTTGTATGCGGGGGCGGCGTTTGCGCGGCTGCCGGCGCTGCAGTTCGGCGGCGTGATCGGTGCGGCGCTGGCGATCGCGCTGGTGTCCTTGTGGGATGATGTCGCGGATCTGCGCTTTGCGGTGAAGCTGGGGGCGCAGGGGCTGGCGGCGCTGGTGGCCATCGGCAGCGGGCTGGTGCTGGAACGCTTCGCGCTGCCCTGGGCGGGCGAGGTGCCGCTCGGCTGGCTCGCCGTGCCGATCACGCTGTTCTGGATCGTCGGCTGCACCAATGCGCTGAACTTCATGGATGGGCTGGATGGGCTGGTCGGCGGGTCGGTGTTCCTCGCGGCGGTCATCCTGTGCGTGGTGGCGGGCGACCAGGGTGGCTGGTTCGTCTATGCCGCGGCGCTGCTGCTGGCGGCGGGGCTGGCCGGGTTCCTGCCGTTCAACCTGCATCCGGCGCGCATCTTCATGGGGGATGTCGGCAGCCAGTTCCTCGGCTTCATGATGGCGGTGCTGGCGGTGGCGGCGGCGGGGTTCGACGCGGCGCAGATTTCGTTCCTGATCGTGCCGCTGCTGCTGTTCGGGTTGTTGTTCGATGCCGCCTTCACGCTGGCGCGGCGGGCTGTGCAGGGGCAGCGCGTGGCGGCGGCGCATCGGACGCACCTGTACCAGATGGCACAGCGCAGCGGGCTTGGCGTGCGCGTGGTGGCGGGCGTGCACTGGGGTTTCGTGCTGTTCCATGGCGCGCTGGTCGCGCTGTTCCTGGCGCTGCCGGTGGGAACCAAGCCGCTGGTGGTGCTGCCGGCGCTGGCGCTGCAGGGCGCCTGGCTGGCCTATGTGCTGCGGCGGATGAGGCGCGCCGGGATCACCTGGACAGAGGGATGATCTCGGCCGGCGCGCTGCCGGGCCCGAGCACGTCGACCACCAGCGGCGGCAGGCCTTCGCCGACCCATTGTTCCGACCGGAACACCGCGAAGGATCGCGCATCGGCCCAGAAGCGGTTGGTGAAGGATGCCGCGCCGCGGCAGGTCTCGCGCACCAGCAGCGTGTCCTCGACCTCGGCCGGGCCGGCGCTGACGCGGCAACTCAGACGCAGGCCGAAGCGCATGCGCGCGGGGTCGGTCTCGGATCGCATCACGTCCACCACGCGCGCGCCGCTGACCGGCGTGCTGCCGAGTTCCCCGATGCGGGTCAGCGGGTCGATGCCGTCGAAGCGCGTGGCGGCCACCACTTCGCGCAGCCCGGCGGTGGCGACGATGCGCGGGCCTTCGGTCGCGACCACCACGCCGCCGGCGGTGCGCCACATGCGGCGCTCGCCTTCCGCCTGGACCAGGGTGGCGATGCCCCGGCGCGACCCGAGTGTCAGCGCCAGCGCGGCGTCGGCCTGCACCGCTTCGCCTGGCGTCTCCCAGTCGGCCTCGGGCACCCTTCGGGCAGCGGGATAGGCCAGATCATCACGCGCAGCACATCGGCGCCGGTGGTGTTGCCGCAGGCGCCGAGCAGCAGGGCGGACAGCAGGAGAACCCCTCGCATGGCGCGAAGATACCACCATGTTAATTAACCGTCAGGCGAAATCTGGTGGTCCGCCTCGCGGGTCTTGCAGCCGCTGCGGTCGCCGGTCTCCCGACGGCTGGGGCGCTATCGCGCATCTCATGCGCGGGAGCGGCGCTGCGATTGGGTAGGACGCCGCACGCGGCGAGCCGCGATCGCGGCCCCGGGAACACAGCACGACGCGCCGACCCCGGCGCTACTGGTTCGCCAGGCGCTCCAGCAGCGCCCGCAGCATGCCCGCGCCCTCGCCGAGCGCTTCCAGCGCCACCGGTCGCCCCGCCGCGGCGCCGCCGGCGGCCGGCCAGGCGGCACGGTCCTGCGCCAGTTCCGCCGCCGACAACCGGCCGTCGTCATCGAAATCCAGCCCGTCCACCAGCAGCCGCGCCGCGGCCAGTGCCGCCACGCCGCCAAGCCCGACCGCGGCGGCCAGCGCGTCCGGCGGGCTGCCATCCTGCGCGGCCATCGCCCAGGCGGTGCCGCGCAGCAGCCGCGCCACTTCCGCAACCCCGAGCAACCCGTCGCCCGAGACATCGCCCACCGCCACCAGCGCCGCCACGCAGGGGGCCATGGCACCCTCCTGGCAGGCGGCTTCGAGCCGTTCCAGCGCGCCCAGCACCGCCAGGCCCTCGCCGTGCAGGGCCGCGAGGGCGGGCGGCGGCACCGCGCAGCGCTGCCAGCGCAGCACGGGCGTGTCGCCGGGCAGCCGGTCGTCGCGCAGCTTGGCGTCGGGCTCGATGGTCTCCAGCGCATCATCCGCGGCGCGCAGCAGCACGCGCGGTGCCTCGGCCCCCGCGCCGGTGCCGAGCATCCAGTCCCCCATCGGGCGCAGGACGCGCAGGCGCACCAGGCGGGCGGGACCATCGGCGGGCAGGCGCACGACACTGCGCGCCGTCACGTGCAGAAGCGACCCGGGCGTGGCGCAGCCGCCCTGCGCCCAGGTGCCGCGCAGCGCCTCCGGGATGCCCTGCGCGGCGGCCGGGCCGGCGGCCAGCAGCAGGGCAGCGAGGACGAAGCGCCTCACCGCAGTTCCAGCTCCACCCCGGCGCAGATGTCGGTGCCGGCCATCACCATTTCCCGCCCGTCGCGGAACACCGCCACCAGGTCGACCAGGCAGGGCGTGCCCTCGGGCGGGGCGAAATCCAGCGTCTCGTTCACGCCGAGCACGGTGCGGCCGAGCCGGTCGGGGCCGCGCGGCGCGCCGGGCACGTCGGCATACAGCTCCGCCACCGGCACCTCGGCGGCGTTGCGCAGGCGCACGCTACCCGCGCGCGGGCCGGTGTCGGCGGTGTCCTCGCCCTCATCGAGCCGATCGGCCAGCGTCCAGCCCGGGCGCAGCACGATGGTGCCGGTCTCGCACAGGTTGATGCTGGTGCGTTCCTCGGCGGCGCGGCGTTCCTCGAACACGATTCGAAGGTCGGCCTCGCAGTCGCGCAGGCGGGCGCTGATCTCCCGGCGTTGGCCACGCGGCAGGACTTCCTCGCCCAGCCGGTCGGGACCCCAATCCTCCTCGGACGTGCCGGAAAGATAGGCCTCCTGGATCGTGGCGCCGTGCCGGTTGACCAGGATGACGCGGCGTTCGGGCGGACGTGGCGCGCCGGACCCGTCGAAGGCGATCTCCCGCGTGGTGCACAGGTCGATGCCCTGCTTCATCTCCTCGGCGTCGTCGTCGAACACGGCGCGGAGGTCCCAAAGGCAGGCGGCGCCGCGCAGGCGCAGCGTGAAGTTGGTGCCCGGCTGCAGCACGGTGTTGCCGAGCCGGTCCCCGCCCCAGGCCAGCGGCGCGCGGGTGGAGGCGTAGAATTCGCGGATCGTGCGGTCGGCGGTGTTGCTGATGCGTGCCTCGCGCCGCGGGGCATTGGGGTCGCCGAAGGTCAGGCGCGGGTCGCGGCACAGGTTCACCGCCGCGCGGGTTTCTTCCTCGCCATCCTCGAAGATGGCGGTGACGTCGAAGATGCACTCGCGCGTGCGGCCCAGGCGGATGCGGAATTCGCGCGAGGGTTCCACCACGTTCTCGCCCAGCCGGTCGGGGCCGCGCTCCGGCGCGCCTGGCCGTGCGGCAAACACCTGCAGCAGGGTGGTGTCGGTCTCGTTGCGGATGCTCGCTTCACGCAGCGGGATGGACGGGTCGCCGAACTGCACGCGGCGGTTCTGGCAGATGTTCTGCCGGCGGCGTTCCTCGGTGCCGTCCTGGAACACGGCGCGGAATTCCAGCACGCAGTCCGCGCCCTGGATGCGGGCGCGAAAATTGCCGCGGTCGGGCACCGTGTCGGCGCCCAGCAGGTCGGGGCCGAAGGCCTCGTTGCCTGGCGGTGCGGCATAGAGCTCGCGCAGCGTTTGCCCGGATTGGTTGGTGATGGTGGCTTCGCGCTCGCGCGGGGCGGGTGGCGGCGGGGCGGCCTGCCGCGGCGCGGCCTGGCCGAGCGCGGCGAGGGGAGCCAGGGCGAGGCTGGCGGCCATCGCCAGGAAACGCAGGCGCATGCGGTGTCTTTCGGGGGGATTTATGCCGCTAGAATGGAAGCGGCGGGCAGCAGCGCGCAAGCGCAGCGAAGACACAGTGATGCGGAAAAGTGACGGTCGGGGCGGAAGCGGCGCGCGCTAACCTGCCGCCAACCCCCGCCGCCGCATGCTACGCCGATGCGCCCCGATTTCGCCGCCACCGCCGCCGCCCTCAGCACCCTGCCGCCACAGGCGGTGCATGGCACCGTCACCGGGCTGGGCGGTCTCGCCATCACGCTCGAAGGCTTCGGGCCATTGGCGGCGATCGGCGACCGGCTGCGGCTGGAACCGCCCTTCGGCGCGCCGGTGCTCGCCGAGATCGCCGCCTTCCGCGACGGCCGGGCGGAAGCCATCGCGCTCGGCCCGATCACCGGGCTTTCGGCGGGCGCCCGGGCGGTGCTGGCCCCCCGGCCGGCCCTGGCGGTCGGCGACGCCTGGCTCGGTCGCGTGCTGGACCCGATGGGGGCGCCGATGGACGGGCGGCCGCCGCCGGCGCATGGCGCCGTGCCGCGCCCGACCCACGCGGCCGCGCCGCCGGCCGGGCAGCGGGCCAGGCTGGGGCCGCGCCTGGCGCTGGGGGTGCGCGCGCTCGACCTGTTCGCGCCGGTGCGGCAGGGGCAGCGGCTGGGGCTTTTCGCCGCCTCGGGCGTCGGCAAGTCCACGCTGATGGCCATGCTGGCGGGCGGCGTGGCGACCGATGTCATCGTCTTCGCGCTGGTCGGCGAACGCGGCCGCGAATTGCGCGAATTCCTTGAGGACGACCTCGGCCCGGCGGGGCTGGCGAAGTCGGTGGTGATCTGCGCGACGTCGGACACCGCGGCGCCGATGCGGCGCGAGGCCGCCTATGCCGCCATGACCGTGGCCGAGCATTTCCGCGACCAGGGCCGCCAGGTGCTGCTGCTGATGGACAGCGTGACGCGCTTCGCGCTGGCGCTGCGCGAGATCGGCCTGGCGGTGCGCGAACCGCCGGCCACGCGCGGCTTCCCGCCCTCCGTCTTCACCGAATTGCCGCGGCTGCTGGAACGCGCCGGGCCGGGGCCGGGGGGCTGCGACGGCGCCATCACCGCGCTGTTCACCGTGCTGGTGGAAGGCGACGACCACGACGAACCGGTGGCCGATGCGGTGCGCGGCATCCTCGACGGGCATGTCGTGCTGGACCGCCGTATCGCCGAGGCCGGGCGCTATCCGCCCGTGGATGTGCTGCGGTCACTGTCGCGCACGGCGCCGGCGGTGCTGGATGCCCATGAACGCCCCTTGGTGGCCGAGGCGCGCAGGCTGCTGTCGACCTATGGCGAGGTGAAGGATTTGGTGCGCCTGGGCGCGTACCGTCCGGGCAACGACCCGCAGGCCGATGAGGCGGTGCGCCTGGCGCCGGCGATCGAACAGGTGCTGGCGCAGGCGAAGGGCGAGGCGAGCGACCCGGACCAGGCCTTCGCGGCGCTGGCGGCGGCGATGGCGGAGACGTAGCGCGTACCTCTGCGCGACCATGTCGTGCCGGCCGCCCGGCGCGACCGCCAGCGTTGCCGCCGCCCCTGGGCCGGGACTACACCAGTGCCCAGCACCGCGGAGACGTCCCCCATGCCCGAGACCGCCATCATCAGCGAGGTCGCCCCGCGCGACGGCATCCAGTCGATCAACCCGGCCTCGCCCGTCAGCAGCGAGGCCAAGATCGCGCTGATCCAGGCCTGCTACGATGCCGGGCTGCGCCGCATGGAGGTCGGGTCCTTCGTGTCGCCCAAGGCGATCCCGCAGATGGCCGGCACCGAGGCCGTGCTGGCGGCGGCGCGCGCCATGCCGGGCCTGGAATGCACCGTGCTCGTGCCCAACCGTCGCGGCTTCGATGCCGCCATCGCGCATGGCGCGCAGCGCCTGGGCTTCTTCATGTCGGCCACCGCCGGGCACAACAAGGCGAACCTCAACCGCACGCGCGAGGAATCCTTCGCCGAACTGGCCGCGCTGGTGCGCGACACGCCGAAGGGCACGCTGATCCGCTTCAACCTGTCCTGCGTGTTCCACTGCCCCTTCGATGGCGTGGTCGATGAAGCCGAGGCGCTCGACTGGGTGGAGCGCATCGTCGCGCTTGACCCGTCCATGGAGATCGCGCTGGCCGACACCACCGGCAATGCCAGCCCCGACCAGGTCAGCCGCGTGTTCCGCCACGCCATCGCCACCTGGGGCGACCGCTTCGCCTTCCATGGCCACGACACCTACGGCATGGGCGTGGCCAACGTCGCCGCCGCCTGGGAGGCCGGCTGCCGGGTGTTCGACAGCGCCGCCGGCGGCATCGGCGGCTGCCCCTTCGCCCCGGGTGCCACCGGCAATGTCGCGACCGAGGACGTGGTGTGGATGTTCGCCCGCATGGGCGTGGCCACCGGGGTGGATTGGCCCCGCCTGCTGGTCGCCGCCGACATGGCCGCCGCCATTCCCGGCGCGGTGCCGGGCGGGCGGATGCGCGCGGTGCCGGCGGCGCGGCTGGCGGCATGATGCCGGGCGCCGTTGCCTGTGCGCCGGCCACACCCAATGTGATCGGGTGATGCGCCCCATCCTTCCCGTGCTCCTGCTGCTTGGCGCCTGCGCCGCCGAGCCGCCGCCCGAGGCCGCCCTGCCGGGTGGCGGGGACGGCGGCACCTTCGTCGCCGACTACGGGGGCGGCACCGCGCCGGTGGCTCGTTATGTCCGCCTGCCGGATGGGCGCGCCGTGCCCGCACCACCCCCGCCCGGCGCGGGCGCGCCGGCTGCCGCGCCGCCGCGTGCCGATGCCGGCAAGCCGGTGCCCGGCGGCGGCGGGGATGCCGCCGCGGAAGCCCCGCCGCCGCGCGCGCGCGGCGGCCGCGCGACCAGCACCGGATCCGCCTTCGCGGTGACCGCCAATGGGCTGGCCGTGACGAATGCGCATGTGGTGCAGGGCTGCGCGCAGGTGGTCGACGAACAGGGGCGCGCGGTGCGCGTGGTGGCGGCCGACCGCCGGCGCGACCTGGCGCTGATCGATACCGGGCGCGGCTTCGGGTCCGTCGTGCGGTTCCGCCCGCAGGCCGCGGTGGACCTGGGGGAGACCGTGCTGGTCTTCGGCTTCCCGTATGGCCAGGCGCTCGGCACCGGGATCAACGTGACGAACGGCATCGTCACCGGCCTGGCGGGGCCGGGGGGCGATTTTTCCCGCTTCCAGATGAATGCCGCCGTGCAGCCAGGCAATTCCGGCGGGCCGGCGGTGGATGATGCCGGGCTGCTGCTGGGGGTGGCGGTCGGGCGGCTGAACGACCTGGCCGTGCTGCGCGCCACCGGATCCCTGCCGCAGGGTGTGAACTTCGCCATCCGCGCCACCGAGGTCGAGCGCTTCCTGGCTGAACAGAATGTGCGACCGGCGCGCGGCGCGCAGGGCGGCACGGGCGCGCGGGCGGTGTCGGCCAGCGTGGCGCCGGCGGTCTTCCAGGTGCTCTGCCGCGGGTGATCCGCACAGCGCGCCGCGCACCAACCGCGCGGCAGGGCACCGCGGCGGATGCCGCCCGCCCACCGCGTGAATCGCGTCACGGCGCGGTGCCACGCGCCTGCCGCAACCTTTCCGTCATTCGGGCGCTTTGACTCGCGACGATGATGGGGTTGCCGCCTCGTGCGGCGAACGGAGTGTGCATGTCCGAAGCCGAGACCGAACGGCGGATGGCGGAATTGGAACGCCTTCTGAACGATCCCGAGACGCGCATGGACGCGAATCGTGTCTGGGTGCTGCTGGCGGAACTGGCGCGCCAGGCCGAGCCCGCGCGCCGGTAGCGTCCCGTCTACGCGTCCTTCGCCGCCGCGATCAGGAATTCGCGGTTGCCCTCCGGCCCGGTGATCGGGCTCGGTTCCACCCCCAGCACGCGCCATCCCGGCAACCCGGCCCACCAGTCGCGTATGGTGGCGCAGACATCCTCGTGCACCGCGGGGTCGCGCACCACGCCGCCCTTGCCGACGCGCTCCGGCCCGGCCTCGAATTGCGGCTTGATGAGCGCGACCGCGAAGGCGCCCGGCGCGGCCAGCGCCAGGGCCGCCGGCAGCACCGTGCGCAGCCCGATGAAGGATGCGTCGCAGACCACGACGCCGGGTGGCTCGGGCACCTGCTCGGCGGTCAGGTGCCGCGCGTTGGTGCGTTCCAGCACCACCACCCGCGGATCGTTGCGCAGCTTCCAGTCGAGCTGCCCATGCCCGACATCCACCGCATAGACACGCGCCGCGCCGCGGGTCAGCAGCACATCGGTGAAACCGCCGGTCGAGGCGCCGACATCGACCGCCACGCGCCCCGCCGGGTCCAGCCCGAAATGCGCCAGCCCGTGCGCCAGCTTGACGCCGCCGCGGCTGACCCAGGGGTGGTCCTGCCCGCGCAGCTCCAGCGGCAGGTCCCAGGCCAGCAGGTCGCCGGCCTTGGCGATGCGCCGTTCGCCGGAGAACACCTTGCCGGCCAGGATCAGTGCCTGCGCCCGATCACGCGACACGGCCAGGCCACGCTCGACCAGCAGCACGTCGGCGCGCAGCCGCGCGGGGCTGCTCATGCCGCCGGGCCGGGCATCAGGCCCTGCGGATCGCCCGGCGCAGCCGCAGGGTCGATTCCGCGATCACCGCGGCCTCGATCGGGCTGCCGGTGTAGCCATCGAGGTCGAGCACGCCCGGGCTCGCCGGCAACAGACCCGCCGCGCCGCCGCCCAGCACCAGGATGCGGGTATTGCGCGAGGCGCGGCGCAGCCCCTGCGCGGTCGCGCGGATCTCGTCCTGGTCCAGCCCGGGTTCGAGGCTGATCCAGGCGACGTCGAAGGTGCGGTCATGCGCCGAGTCGCGGGCTTCCTCGCCGCCGTGGCTCGGGCAGTCGCAGACATCCCAGCCGGCGCGGTCGAAGAAGCGCAGCGCGACGCCGTGTTCGACGCTCGGCATGTCGTCATGCGCGCCGGACAGCGTCAGCGCGGTGTTGATGGCGCCCGGGACCAGGCCGCCATCGCCGATTTCCGCATCGTCCAGCGACAGCAGGCACATGCGCAATTGCCAGATCTTCGACAGGCGGTCGCTCTGGTCGAAGGCGGTGGGATCGTAGCGCCGCCGCAGCGCGACCGCCGCCGGCAGGATGATGTCGCGGCAGATCGGGCGGAACATCCGCCCGTCGGGATTGAGCGCGGCAAGCGCGGCGATGCCCTCGGTGAGAGTCCCGTCGGCCAGGCTTCCGGCCAGTTCGGCGGCGTCGCGGCGCCAGGTGCCGACCGGCGGCACGCCGAAATGCGCGGCGAGCGCGGGCACCAGGAGGCGGGCTGCAACATCGTGGATCAGGTCCGAGCGTCGGTCGGCCGCGAAATGGGTCGGCGGGCTACGCCGCGAAGTGGCCTGTCGGGCGTTCCCATCCAGCGGTGCCATTTCTTGACCCTCCCCCCCGCCGGCAGAACGTCGCCGGTACGGTGCCTTCCCTTTGTTTTCCGCTGACAACTTCCAGCGGGCCGCTTCCATCCGGTATTGGGTCCTGGTCCGCGAGTCCCGGCGGATCGGTCGTCTTGGGAGGAGCCTAGCCTTGCCTCACAATGAGTGACAATGGGGTTGTCAATCGTTGACGACACTCTGACGAAAGGCGCGCAATGAAGCGCAGTTCGGCAATCCGCGGTTGTAAAGGCGGGTCAGGCGCGCGCCGGCCGTGCCTTCGCGGATTGGCCCAGTGCCGCCAGCGCGGTGGCGACGATCTGCGGCGCGTTCAGCCCGGCTTCGTCGTATTGCTTGCGCGGCGCATCGTGGTCGATGAAGCGGTCCGGCAGGCACATCGGGCGGATCTTCACGCCGCCATCGAGCAACCCGCGCGCGGCCAGATGGTGCATCACCAGCCCGCCGAAGCCGAGGATGGAGCCTTCCTCGATGGTGATCAGAACTTCGTGTTCACGTGCCAGGCGTTCGACCAGCGCGGCATCCAGCGGCTTGGCGAAGCGCGCATCGGCCACGGTGCAGGACAGCCCGTGGGTTGAAAGCTCATCGGCCGCCTTCAGGCATTCCGCCAGTCGCGCGCCGTAGGACAGGATGGCGATGGAGGTGCCCTCCCGCAGCACGCGGCCGCGCCCGATGGGCAGCACCGTGCCGCGCGCCGGCAGGTCGAGCCCCAACCCCTCGCCACGCGGATACCGGAAGGCGCTTGGGCCGTCGTCAATGGCGGCCGCGGTGGCGACCATGTGCATCAGTTCGACCTCGTCCGCCGCGGCCATCAGCACCATCCCCGGCAGGCAGCCCAGGTAGGCGATGTCGAAGATGCCCGCATGCGTCGCGCCGTCGGCACCCACCAGCCCGGCGCGGTCCATCGCGAAGCGCACCGGCAGGGACTGCAGCGCGACATCGTGCATGATCTGGTCGTAGGCGCGCTGGAGGAAGGTGGAATAGATGGCGCAGAAGGGCTTCATGCCCTCGGTCGCCATGCCGGCGGCGAAGGTGACGGCGTGCTGTTCAGCGCCTGGGGAACTTCTTCGCGAAGGCATCCATGCCGGTGCCCGCGGGCATGGCGGCGTTGATGGCGACGATGCGATCATCCGCCTCGGCTTCCGCGATCAGCGCATTGGCGAAGACCTTGGTGAAGGAGGGCGGGCCAGGCGGCGCCTTGGCCTGTTCGCCGGTCACCACGTTGAACTTCTGCACGCCGTGGTACTTGTCGGCGGATGCCTCGGCCGGCGCGTAGCCCTTGCCCTTCTGGGTCACCACGTGCAGCAGGATCGGCCCGGCATGGTCGGTGTCGCGCAGGTTGCGCAGCACCGGCAGCAGGTGGTCGAGGTCGTGCCCGTCGACCGGGCCGACATAGTAGAAGCCCAGTTCCTCGAACAAGGTCCCGCCGGTCAGCAGGCCGCGCGCGTATTCGTCGGCGCGGCGCGCGGCGCGTTCCAGCGGCGCGGGGAAGCGCTTGGCCACCCGCGCCATCAGGTCGCGCAGGCTGAGGAAGGGGCGCGATGAAATCAGCCGCGACAGGTAGGCCGACATCGCGCCCACCGGCGGCGCGATCGACATGTCGTTGTCGTTCAGGATGACGATCAGGTTCGCCTTCGAGGCGCCGGCGTTGTTCATGGCCTCGTAGGCCATGCCGGCGCTCATTGCGCCGTCGCCGATGATGGCGATGACATGCCGGTCGTCGCCCTTCAGGTCGCGCGCGATCGCCATGCCGAGCCCGGCGGAGATCGAGGTGGAGGAATGCGCGGCCCCGAAGGGGTCGTATTCGCTTTCGCTGCGCCGCGTGAAGCCCGACAACCCGCCGCCCTGGCGCAGCGTGCGGATGCGGTCGCGCCGCCCGGTCAGGATCTTGTGCGGATAGGCCTGGTGGCCGACATCCCAGATCAGCCGGTCATCCGGCGTGTCGAACACCGCATGCACCGCGACGGTCAATTCCACCACCCCGAGCGACGCACCGAGGTGCCCGCCGGTGCCGGAGACGGCATCGATCGTCTCGGCACGCAATTCCTCGGCCAGGCGCTTGAGCTGGTCGGAGGAGAAGTTCTTCAGGTCGGCCGGGACGCTCACGCGATCCAGCAGGGGGGTGGCCGGGCGGTTCATCAATTCCTCCGCGCGATCGCGTAGCCGGCGAGCGCCCGCATCAGATCGGCACGATCCCCGAGCGCGTCCAGATGCCGGGCGGCCTGTGAGGCCAGACGTTCCGCTTGCGAACGGGCACGGTCGATCCCGAGCAGCCCGACCAGCGTCGCCTTGCCGGCCCCGGCATCCTTGCCGGTGCGCTTGCCGGCTTCCTCGGCGGAGACGGTGGCGTCCAGCAGGTCGTCGGCGATCTGGAAGGCGGCGCCGAGGTCGCGGCCATAGGCGGCAAAGGCGTGGCGCAACTGCATCGGCGCCTTGCCGAGGATGGCGCCGGCCTCGGCCGCGAATTCGATCAGCTTGCCGGTCTTGAGCATCTGCAGCCGGCCGATCTCGGCCTCCTCCAGCGGTTCGCCGGCCTGTTCGGCCATCATGTCCATCATCTGCCCGCCGCACATGCCGCGCGGCCCGGCGGCGCGGGCCAGGCCGCGGCAGAGTTCGGCGCGCACGAAGGAATCGGAATGCGCCTCGGGCTCGGCCAGGGCGTAGAAGGCGTTGGCCTGCAGCGCGTCCCCCGCCAGCACCGCGGTCGCTTCGTCGAAGGCCTTGTGCACGGTGGGCTTGCCGCGGCGCAGATCGTCGTCGTCCATGCAGGGCAGGTCGTCATGCACCAGGGAATAGGCGTGCAGCATCTCGACCGCCGCCGCGGTGCGCAAGGCGGCATCGCGCGAGACGCCGAACTGCCGCGCGCCTTCCAGCACCAGGAAGCCGCGCAGCCGCTTGCCACCGCCGATCGCGGCGTAGCGCATGGCCTCGAACAGCCGCGCCTCCGGGCCCTCGACGCGCGGGATCAGCATGTCGAGTGCCTGGTCGATCTCGCCGGCGGCCTCGGCCATCGCGGCGCGCAGGGCCTCGGCGGAGGCCGTCACGGTGTCCATGCCTATTCCACGTCCCGCAATGTCAGCCCGGCGGGCCCTTCGACGATGGCCTGCACCTTCTGCTCGGCCTCGGCCAGCTTGCGCTCGCAATGGGCGCGCAGCGCCGCGCCGCGCTGATAGGCGGCGACCGAGGCTTCCAGCGCCCCGGCGCCGGATTCCAACGCCTTCACGATGCCTTCGAGCTCGGCCAGCGCCTGCTCGAAGGACAGGGTTGCGATGTCGGCGGGCATCTCGCCCGCCTCGGTGCGTGTCCTGGCCATGTCAGGCAAGGTTAACAGCCACCCGGGTCCAAGGCTATTGCGGCTCGATCCCGGCCTGGCGGATGGCGTTGGTCCATTTCGTCGTCTCGGCGCGGACGAAGGCGGCGGCCTGCTCCGGCGTGGAGCCGCGGACCGTCATGCCGAGCGCGCCGGCGAGGCGGGTGCGCATCTCCTCGGTGGCCAGCGCGGCCTGCACGGCGCGGTTGAGCAGCACGATGCGATCCGCCGGCGTGCCGGCGGGGGCGAACAGGGTGAACCAGGCGATCACCTCGTAGTCCGGCAGGCTGGCGGCCTCGCGCACCGTGGGGACGTCCGGCACGGCGGCGGAGCGTTCGGCCGAGGTCACGCCCAGGATGCGCAGCGATCCGGCCTGCGCCTGCGGCAGGATCACCGCCTGGTCGGCGATGAACATGTCGACGCGCCCGGCCAGCATGTCCTGCACCGCCAGTGGCGACGAGCGGTAGGGCACGCCCAGCATGCGCACATTGGCCATGGCGGCGAGCGAGGCGGCGGCGACCTGCTGGGAGGAGGAGGCGGTGGCGTAGGTGATCGCCTCCGGCCGCGCGCGCGCCGCGGTGAGGAGGTCAGCCAGCGTGCGGTAGGGGCTGTCGGCCTTCACCGCGACCAGCAGCGGCACGGTGGCGATGGTGGAGATCGGCGCGAAGGCGTTCTCCATGTCGAAGGGCACCTGGCGGAACAGGGCGCGGGCGGCGGCGTTGGTGGAGTTCGTGCCGACCAGCAGGGTGTTGCCGTCCGGCGTGGCGCGGGCGACGGCCTCGGCGCCGATCAGGCCGTTCGCGCCGGCGCGGTTCTCGACCACGACGGGCTGGCCGAGGGTGGCGCGCATGCCCTCGCCGAGCAGGCGGCCGACCGTGTCGGTGGCGGAACCGGGGGCGAAGGGGACGATGGCGCGGATGGGGGCGGTCGGCCAGGCGGGCTGGGCGCGGGTGGCGGTGGGCAGCAGGGCGGCGGCCGGCAGGGCCAGCAGGGCGCGGCGGTTCATGGTGGGTCCTCCCGGGTGTCGCGGGGCGAGATAGGCTGGGGTGGGGGGCGCGTCCAGGGTGGGGGGCTTCGCTGGTGGGAACAGATCACGTTGATCGCGGTGTCCGACGAACGTAATGCGCCTTTGGTTGTCCCTTCGCTGGACTG
>LNEW01000109.1 GCA_001464375.1 Rhodospirillales bacterium Ga0074136
CGCACGCCGCAACGTCGTCGCCGCGCCGGCGTTGACGCGGCGCGGAAGTCTGCGACCCTGCGCGCCGCTTTCCAGAATCGTCCATACACGCTCATAAATGTTTCGTGAGCCGGGTTGTGCCTACGGTTCGATACAGTTGCCGCCTGAGGACCCGCCCCGATCGCCATGCGTTCTGCCTTCCATCTCCTGATCGTGGCGATCCTGCTGTTCGGTGGGGCCTGGCCGGTCACCAAGGCGGCTTTGGCGCATGCCACGCCGATGTGGTTCGCCATGGGGCGGGCGGGGCTGGCGGCGCTGGTCACGGCGGTGCTGCTGGCCATCCTGGGGCGGCTCCGGCTGCCCAAGGGTCGCGACCTGCCGTCGGTCTTCGCCCTCGGCCTGCTCCAGCTCGGCGCGTTCTTCATCCTGGCGCATGCCGCGATCGCCATGGTCGAGGCCGGGCGCACGGCGATCATCTCGGCGGTGGTGACCTATTGGCTGATCCCGCTCTCGGTGCTGGTGCTGGGGGAGAGGGTGCCGCTGCATCGCTGGATCGCGGCCGGGCTCGGGCTGGCTGGCGTGGCGGTGCTGGCGGGGCCCTGGGCGGTGGATTGGGCGAGCGCCGACCAGTTGGTCGGACATGTCATGCTGGTGGCCGCGGCGCTGTTCTGGTCGATCGCCATCGTCACCACGCGCAAATGGCCGCCGCCCACGCCGGTGTTCGAATTGCTGCCCTGGTGCTTCGGCCTGGCGACGCTGCTGATCCTGCCCTTCGCGCTGGTGCTGGAACCGGCGGGCGGCATCTTCGCGCCGGCCTGGCCCTACATGCTGTATATTGGGCTGATCGTGGCGCCGATCGGAACCTGGTGCGTGATCGAGGTCGGGCGCCGGCTGCCGGGCGCGGTGGCGTCGGTGGCCTTCCTGCTGGTGCCGGCCTTCGGCGTGCTGGTCAGCACGCTGTGGCTGCATGAAGCGATCGGCTGGGACATGGCAGTGGGGGGTGCGTTGATCGTGGTGTCGGTCATCCTGGCGGCGCGCCGATGATCCTGGCAGCGACCGAGGCTGGTGCCGGCCCGCCCGTGATTCTGCTCCACGGGCTGTTCGGCGCCGGGCAGAATTGGGGCGCGATCCGCGCCGCGCTGGCGCCACGCTTCCGCGTGCTGACGCCGGACCTGCGCAACCACGGCGCCTCCCCGCGCGCGGCCGAGATGTCCTATGCCGCCATGGCCGACGATGTCGCGGCGACCATGCAGGCCGCCGGGATCGACCGGGCGGCCGTACTGGGCCATTCGATGGGCGGCAAGGTGGCGATGGCGCTGGCGCTGGCGCATCCCGGGCGCGTCGCGCGCCTGGTGGTCGCCGACATTGCGCCGGTGCGCTACCCGCCGTCGCTGCGCGGCTATGTCGGGGCCCTGCAGTCGATGTCCCTGCATGGCGGGCTGACGCGGCGGGAGGCCGATGCGGCGCTGGCCGCCAGCATCCCGGAGGCCGGCATCCGCGCCTTCCTGTTGCAGAATCTGCGCTTCGAGGCCGATCGCCCCGCCTGGCGGCTCGGCCTGGCGGAGATCGCCGCCGCCATGCCCGTGATCGAGGATTTTGCCGCCCAACCCGGCGCGCGCTTCGACGGGCCGGTGCTGGTCATGGCGGGGGAACGCTCGGGCTACATCCGCCCCGAGCATCACGATGCCTTCCGTGCGCTGTTCCCGGCGGTGCGCTTCGCGGTCGTGCCCGGCGCCGGGCATTGGGTGCACGCGGAAAATCCGGCCGGGTTCCTGGGATTGCTGGAGCCCTTCCTGGCCGAGGCGACCTAGGTCCCGGAGGTTTTCCGGCCAACCCCACGGGCGGCCCGGCCGTTATGCGCGTGGCTCATGGGGGCATCGCGCGATTTCTCTTGCAATCCCGAACCCTGCTGCATATTTTCCGGCCCGCACCCGATCCGTGGTGCTGACGCCATCGCACGTGCCGCGAGGTGGGGGTCCGCAGTGGAACCCACCACAAGCAACGACGGGACGCGTCCTTTGTTCGATCCGGCCACCCGCGTGGGCCGGAAGGTTCGAGGGAGCCGCCTGTGTCGCCTGTCCGCCGCCCTGCGATGAGACCTCATCGCATCAGCCGCAGCGCCTGATCCGGGCCGCTGCGCCGCCGTCCCACCCCTAAGCCCGTTCCGCGGGCCGAGGGGATCGTGGGGCGTCGCGCGCGGTGGACGGCCGGCCGCTCCCTCCATCCCGCCGCCGCGCCCGCACGGGCGCGGCGGCGGGCGCGCCAACCCTTCGGTCCAAGGTTTCGATGCGATGACCCAGTTCCGCCCCCGCGCCGCCGTCGCGCCGCTCAGGCGCGCCGCCACCACGCGGCGCACCACGGTCGATGCCGCGATCGCCGCGCTGCGCCCGGAGGACCCGATGCACTGCCTGCGTCCGCAGGCCGTCACCGACGCCGCGCGCGCCTTCGTCGCGGCCTTCCCGGGCGATGTGCTGTATGCCGTGAAGTGCAACGCCGAACCCACCATGCTGCGCGCGGTCGCGGCGGGTGGCGTCGCGCATTTCGACTGCGCGTCGGACGCCGAGGTGCGCCTGGTGCGCGCGCTGTTCCCCGAGGCCGCCATCCACTTCATGCATCCGGTGAAGTCGCGCGGCGCGATCCGCGCGGCCTGGTCGCAGCATGGCGTGCGCGACTTCGTGCTCGATGCCGATGGCGAGCTGACAAAGATCCTGGAGGAGACCGGCGGCGGCGCGGGCGAACTCGGCCTGGTGGTGCGGCTCGCGCTGCCGAAGGGCAATGCGGCCTATGACCTGTCGGGCAAGTTCGGCGCGGCACCGGCGGAAGCGGCCGCGCTGCTGCGCGCGGCGCGCCCGCACGCCGCGCGGCTTGGCCTGTCCTTCCATGTCGGTTCGCAATGCATGGACCCCGCCGCCTGGACGCGCGCGCTGGCCCTGGCCGCCGAGGTGATCGCCACCGCGGGCGTGGCGGTCGAGGTCGTCGATGTCGGCGGCGGCTTCCCCGTGGCCTATCCGGGCAGCACGCCGCCGGCGCTGTCGCTGTTCATGGACGCGATCCGCGACGGTGCGGCGCTGCTGCCGCCGGGCGTGCGCCTGTGGGCCGAACCTGGCCGTGCGCTGGTCGCCGGCGGCGCCTCGGTGGTGGTGCAGGTGCAGGCGCGCCGCGGCGACGCGCTGTATGTGAATGACGGCGTCTATGGCGCGCTGTCGGATGCCGGCGCACCGGGATTCCGCTTCCCGCATCGCCTGGTGCGGAACGGCGGCGACCCGGTCGCGGCGGTGACGCGCGACTTCACCCTGTTCGGCCCGACCTGCGACAGCGCCGACATCATGCGCGGCCCCTGGAGCCTGCCCGCCGATGTGCGGGAGGGCGACTGGATCGAGATCGGCCAGCTCGGCGCCTATGGCACCGCGCTGCGCACCGCCTTCAACGGCTTCGACCGTGCGCATGTCACGGAAGTGACCGATTCACCCATGCTCGCCACGGCGGGCTATGAGGCTGCCGCGCCGTCGCGCGCCGCCTGACGACCTGCTGCAAAGGAACCACGACGATGAAGCACGCCGCCTTCGACGGCCGCCTGGTGATGCTCGGCTTCGGCTCGATCGGCCAGGGTGTCCTGCCGCTGATCCTGCGCCACATCGACATGCCGAAGGACCGCATCGAGATCGTGACGTCCGATGATCGCGGCGCGACGATCGCGGCCGAATACGGCATCAAGCACAGCGTGCTGCCGCTGACGCGCGACAACTACGCGGCTGAGCTGCGCGCGCGCCTGTCGAAGGGCGACCTGCTGTGCAACCTGTCGGTCGATGTCTCCTCGGTCGCGCTGATCACGCTGTGCCGGGAAATCGGTGCGCTGTATCTCGACACCTGCATCGAGCCCTGGGAAGGCGGCTATACCGATGCGTCGCTGACGCCGTCGCAGCGGTCGAACTATGCGCTGCGCGAGAGCGCGCTGGCGCTGAAGGATGGCGCCGGGCCGACCGCGGTGACGACGCATGGCGCGAACCCGGGCCTGGTCTCGCATTTCGTGAAGCAGGCGATGCTGAACATCGCGAAGGACACCGGCCACGCCACCGCCGTGCCGACCACGCGCGAGGGCTGGGCGAAATTGGCGCGCGACCTCGGCATCAAGGTGATTCACATCGCCGAACGCGACACCCAGGTGGCGCAGCAGCCCAAGCGGCGCGGTGAATTCGTCAACACCTGGTCGATCGACGGCTTCGTGGGCGAGGGCAACCAGCCCGCCGAACTCGGCTGGGGCAGCCATGAGAAGGCGCTGCCGCCGGATGGCAAGCGGCACGATTTCGGCTGCGACGCGGCGATCTACCTGATGCGCCCGGGCGCCTCCACGCGCGTGCGGTCCTGGACGCCGCTGGAAGGGCCGATGCACGGCTTCCTGATCACCCACAATGAGGCGATCTCGATCGCCGACTACTACACGACGCGCGACGCCGCCGGCGCCGTGCTGCACCGCCCGACCTGCCACTACGCCTATCACCCCTGCGACGATGCGGTGCTGTCGGTCCACGAACTGGCCGGCAAGAACTGGGAGATGCAGGACGAAAAGCGCCTGATGATGGACGAGATCACCTCCGGCATGGACGAGCTCGGCGTGCTGCTGATGGGGCATGCCAAGGGGGCCTACTGGTATGGCTCGCGCCTGACGATCGAGGATGCGCGCCGGCTCTGCCCGCACAACAACGCCACCTCGCTGCAGGTGACGGTCGCGGTCCTGGCCGGCCTGGTCTACGCCATCGAGAACCCGAACCAGGGCGTGCTCGAGGCCGATGAACTCGATCATGCGCGCATGCTGGAAGTGTGCTTCCCGTATCTCGGCGAAATGGCGGGCGTGTACTCGGACTGGACACCGCTGCAGGGGCGCGGGGCGCTGTTTCCGGAAACCACCGACGCGGATCCCTGGCAGTTCTCCAACTTTCGCGTCGTGTGACCGATCCTGGAGAGGGGCGCCGCCCCTCTCCGGACCCTTGGCGGCAGTGCCGCCAAGCCCGCAAAGGCCCTTTGATCCCGTCACTTCAAGGGGCCTATCCTGCACGGGCAGGAGACGGCCATGACCATACCCAATCGACCGGCGCCGATCGGCGCCGAGGCCGTGCCGGACAGCCACGGGCTGAACGTGTTCCGCGCCGACCCCACGCTCGCGGCGCTGCTGCCGCTGTATCTGCCCGACGACCTGCTGGCGCACCTGACGCCGCACCTCGATCGCCTCGGCGGCCTGGCCGGCGGCCGGCTGGCCGAACTGGCGGCGACGGCGGACACCAACCCGCCCGAACTCCTGCACCGCACGCGCCGCGGCGAGGACGCGCAATCCATCGCCTACCACCCCGCCTACCGCGACATGGAACGCCTTGCCTTCGGCGACTACGGCCTCGCGGCCCTGTCGCATCGCGCAGGCGTCCTGGACTGGCCCGCCCCCATGCCGGCGGCGGCGAAATACGCCATCACCTATTTGTTCGTGCAGGCGGAATTCGGCCTGATGTGCCCGGTCTCGATGACCGACAGCCTGGCGCGCACGTTGCGGAGATTCGGCGACGCGGCACTGGTGGACCGCTATCTGCCGGCATTGACCTCGCAGGACATGGACGCGCTGTTCCAGGGCGCGATGTTCATGACCGAGCAGGGCGCGGGATCCGACATCGCGAACACCGCGGTGACCGCAGCGCCGAATCCCGACGGATCCTGGGCGCTGACCGGCGACAAATGGTTCTGCTCCAATGCCGACGCGGAACTGGCGATGGTGCTGGCACGGCCGGAGGGCGCACCCGCCGGCATCAAGGGCGTCTCGCTGTTCCTGCTGCCGCGCCTGCTGCCGGACGGCGCGCCCAACCGCTACCGGATCGTGCGGCTGAAGGAGAAGCTCGGCACGCGGTCCATGGCGTCCGGCGAGATCACGCTGGAGGGTGCGACGGCCTGGATGGTCGGCGAGCCCGGCGCGGGCATGCGCCAGATGGCCGACATGGTGAACAATTCGCGCCTGTCGAACGGCGTGCGTGCGGCGGGGATGATGCGCCGCGCGGTGACCGAGGCGCTGTTCATCGCGCACCGTCGCATCGCCTTCGGGGCGCCGATCGTGACGCTGCCCCTGATGCGCCGGCAACTGGCCAAGATGCTGGTGCGTGCGGAACAGGCGCGCTCGATGGTGTTCCAGACGGCCGAGGCGCTCCGCCGGTCCGACGCCGGCGAACCCAGTGCCTACGCATTGCTGCGAATCCTGACGCCGCTGCTGAAGTTCCGTGCCTGCCGCGATGCCCGCGTGGTCACCGGCGACGCGATGGAGGTGCGCGGCGGCTGCGGCTACATCGAGGACTTCCCCGATGCGCGGCTGGTGCGCGACGCGCATCTGGGATCGATCTGGGAAGGCACGTCGAACATCGTGGCACTGGATGTGCTGCGCGCCGCCGCGCGTGAGGGGTCGTTGGAGGCGCTGGCCGCGCATCTTTCCGCGCTGCGCGCCGATACGCCGGACCCGCTGCCGCAGTTGGAAGCGGCCACCGCGCGGGCCTTCGCCCTGGCGCGCCATGCCGGCGACGAAGGCGGCCCGGTGCTGGCGCGTCAGGCGGCGAGTGCGCTCTACAACGTCGCCTCCGCCACCATGATGGCGTGGGAGGCACGCGCCTTGCCCGAACGCGCCACGCTCGCGGCGATGGTGCTGGCGCACCGTGTGCTGCCGCGCGACCCGCTGGCGGCGACCGACGAACCGATCCCGGACTCGCTGCTGCCCGATCCCGGCGCTAAGCGCTGATCTCGACCAGCGTGATCTCCGGCGGCACCCCGAAGCGCACGGGAAGCGTGGTCGTGCCGAGGCCGCCCGAGACAATCAGGTCGCGCCCATCCTCGCGCACATGGCCCCAGGCGTAGCGGTTGCCGTAGCGCGACGGGATGCGCGGAGAATACCCCAGCAGCCGCACCTGGCCGCCATGGGTGTGCCCGCAGAAGGTGACCGCGGCACGCGCCGGCAATCGCGGAAAGATGTCCGGTTCATGCACCAGCAGCAGCAGCGGCGTGTCGCCGCTCACGTCCCGCATCAGGCGCGGCAGGTCGTCGGCGCCGCGCGAACTGCCGAAGGCCCAGGTGGAATCGAGCCCGCCGACGAGTACCGGCCCGGCACGCCGCACACGGTTGCTGAGCACGGCGATCCCCGCGGCTTCGAACGCGCGCGCGATCGACGGCACCGCGCCGCGGCCGGCGCGCATCGCCGCCTCGTCCTCCCACCAATCGTGATTGCCGTTGACGGCAAACACGCCGAAGCGCGCGCGCAACGCACCCAGCCGCCGCGCGACGTCGTCATGCGCCAGCAGGCGCGTGACGAAGCGCGATGACGGGCCGTAGTCCCCCAGCAGCACGGTGATGTCGGGCGCCAGCGCATTGGTCGCGGCGACGATCTGCTCGATCCGGGCCTCCGCCATGATCGGCGCGCCGGCGTGCAGGTCGGCCAATGCGGCGACGCGCAGCGTGAGTCCCGGCGGCCAGCCGGCCGGCGTGACGCGATGGTGCTGTACCGCCAGCCGCAGGAAGGGCTCGATGCCGAAGGCGTAGCCTGCCAGCCCCAGACCCAACGCGGTCACGCCGCCCAGTCCCACCAGCATTCCGCGCCGTCCGATCATCCGGCGGCATCCTACACGCGATCGTGGCGGCGCTACGGCGGGGCTTGCGCGCGGCGCCCCGCCGGCCACATCCGCGCCATGCCCGAGATCGCCGACCCGACCCGTGCCGCCGCGCGGGAACGCCTGGCTGCCTTCGCCCCGCACATGGGCCGCACCTATGCCGCCGGGCGCAACCATGATCCCGGGCCTGGTGCCCGGCGCGCCGTGTCGCTGCTGTCGCCGCATATCCGCCACCGGCTGCTCACTGAGCAGGAGGTGGTCGCCACCGCACTGGCGCATCACGGCGCGCAGGCCGCGGAGAAGTTCATCCAGGAAGTCTTATGGCGCACCTATTGGAAGGGGTGGCTGGAACTGCGCCCCTCGGTATGGACTCGCTTCGTGGCCGAGCGCGACCGTGCGCTGGCATCGCCGCCAGCGGGACTCGACGCCGCGGTGCGGGGGCAGACCGGCATCGACTGCTTCGATGCCTGGATGCACGAACTGATCGACACCGGCTGGCTGCACAACCACGCGCGCATGTGGTTCGCCAGCATCTGGATCTTCACGCTGCGGCTGCCCTGGGTGCTCGGCGCGGATGTCTTCCTGCGCCACCTGCTCGATGCCGATGCGGCGTCGAACACGCTGTCCTGGCGCTGGGTCGCGGGGATGCAGACGCGTGGCAAGCCCTATGTCGCGCGGGCGGAAAACATCGCGCGCTACACCGATGGCCGGTTCGACCCGCGCGGGCAGCTCGACGAGAACCCGCTGCCGCTCGATGAAGGGCCGGCACCGGCGCCCACGCTGCTGGGCGCGCCCGCACCCGTGCCTGACGGCCCCGCGCTGTTGTTGCTGCACGAGGACGACCTGCATCCCGAGAGCCTCGACCTCGGCCGCGCGCGCATCGTCGCGGTGGCGGGGGTGGTGGTGCCGCAGGCGCGCTCGCCGCTGGGCTGCGCGGCGGGCGCCGCCGAATTCACGCAGGGGGCGTTGCAGGATGCGCTGGCGCGCGCGGGCGCGCATCTCGCGGTGCCGGTGCGGCATGGCGATGTCGCGGCGATAACGGACATCGCCGCGGAAGCGGGCGCGCGGAGCGTGATGATGCCGCATGCGCCGGTCGGCTGGACCGCCCAGGCGCTGTCGGCGCTGAGTCCGGCCCTCGCCGCGCGCGGCATTGCCCTGCACGCCGTGCGCCGCGACTGGGACAGCACGTGCTGGCCGCACGCCACCAAGGGCTACTTCGCCTTCCGCGAATGCATCCCCGGCTTCTGCGCAGACCTGGTCAGAGAGCGGCCGGCGCCTTGAAGCTGCCGTCCTTGGCCAGGTCCGCCGCGCGCCACAGGTACCAGGCAGCGGTTGTGCGGTGCGGCGCCCAGGCTTCGCCGATCTCGCCCAGCGCGCGAGGCTTGGGCTGTTCGTCGAGGCCGGCGCCCACACGCCATCCCTCGCGCACGCCGAAATCATCGATCGGCAGGATGTCGGGGCGGCCGAGCGTGAAGATCAGCAGCATCTCGACCGTCCAGCGCCCGAC
>LNEW01000110.1 GCA_001464375.1 Rhodospirillales bacterium Ga0074136
TATCCCGCCATCGCCCTGGTGCTGGCCCGCCTGCACGAAGCCATGCGCCAGGCGGAGACCGCGCCATGACCTGGCGGCCCTGGGGCGGCCCCGGCCTGCTGGGCGGCGAGCGCAGCATCCGCAAGGAGGAGGAGCGCCGCCGCGGCATCTTCACGCGACGTGCTGCGGTGCTCGGTGCTCTCCAATTGGGCGCCTTCGTCTTCCTGGGATCGCGGCTTTATCGTCTGCAGGTGGAGGAAGGGGCGCGCTACGCGACCCTGGCCGAGGAGAACCGCGTCAGTGCAAGGCTGTTCGCCCCGCCGCGCGGCCGCGTGCTCGATCGCAACGGCAAGGTGGTTGCCGGCAACCGGCTGAACTGGCGCGCCCTGCTGGTGGCCGAGCAGACCGCCGACCTCGGGGCCACGCTCGAGACCTTCTCGCGCATCGTCCCGCTCGGCGACCACGAGAGGGTCCGGATCGAGCGCGAGGTGCGCCGCAACCGCCGCTTCGTCCCGGTCATCCTGCGCGAATTCCTGACCTGGGAAGAAATGGCGCGGATCGAGGTGAATGCGCCCGACCTGCCCGGCATCTCGGTCGACATGGGCACCACGCGCATCTACCCGGAGACCGAGCACCTGGCGCATGTGGTGGGATACGTGGCCGCACCCGCCGAGGCCGATGCCGGCGACGACCCGCTGATGCAACTGCCCGGCATCCGCGTGGGCCGCGCCGGCGTCGAACGCCACCACGACCGCATCCTGCGCGGCCGCGCCGGCGCCGTGCAGGTCGAGGTGAACGCGGTGGGCCGTGTGATCCGTGAACTGGACCGGCGCGAGGGCATTCCCGGACAGGACGTGCAGATCAGCGTCGATACGGAATTGCAGAAGGCGGTCCGCGGCAAGATCCAGGAAGGCACCACCGCCGTGCTGCTGGACGCGCGCAACGGCGAAGTGCTGGCCATGGCGACCAAGCCGTCCTTCGACCCGAACATCTTCAATTCCGGCGTCAGCGCCGCGCAGTGGCGGCAATGGACCGCGGCACGCACCACGCCGCTGATCAACAAGGCGACCAACGGGCTTTATGCGCCGGGATCGACCTTCAAGATGATCGTGGCTCTGGCGGCGCTGGAGGCACGCGTGGCGCGACCGGGTGACATTGTCTCCTGCCCGGGGCACCTCGATTTCGGCAACAACCGATTCCACTGCCACAACCGCAACGGTCATGGCGGGATGAACATGCGCACGGCCATCATGGCGTCGTGCGACGTGTATTTTTACGAGATGGCGCGCCGTGTCGGCATGGACCGGATCGCCGCCATGGGAAACCGCTTCGGCATGGGGGTGGACCTCGAGATCGAACTGCCCGGCGCGCGGCGCGGCCTGATGCCGACGCGCGGCTGGCGCCAGGCGCAGGGCAAGCCCTGGTCGATCGGCGACACCATCGTGCATGGCATCGGCCAGGGCTTCTATCAGCTGACGCCGCTGTCTCTCGCGGTCATGACCGCGCGGCTGGCCACCGGGCGTGCGGTGCAACCGCACCTGACGCGCGCGATCGGCGGCCGCCCGGTGCGCGGCACCCGCGCTGAGGATTGGCCGAGCCTCGGCATTCCGGACGCCGACATGCGGCTGATCCGCGAGGCGATGTGGGCGGTGGTCAATGGCGGTGGCACCGCCGGCGCCTCCCGCCTGCCGTCGCAATACGGGCAGATGGCCGGCAAGACCGGCACGACGCAGGTACGGCGCGTGACGCGCGAACAGCGCGAGCGCGGCTTCAATGTTTCCCAGGTGCCGCGTGAATGGCGCCCGCATGCGCTGTTCGTCGCCTATGCGCCGCACGACAATCCGCTGTTCGCCCTGTCGGTGATCGTCGAGCATGGGTCGAGCGGGTCGGGCGCCGCGGCGCCGCTGGCCCGCGATATCATGGTCGAGGCTTTCCAGCGCCTGGGACCGCAGCGCCCGGGCCAGCGGGTGGCGGAGGCGCCACGATGATCTTCGAACGGCGCCTGCTCACGCGCGACCGCGGCGCGGGGATCCTGGAGAAGCTCTGGCAGATCCCCTGGACCTTCGTGCTGCTGCTGTGTGGCGTGGCGGCGGTCGGCTACGTCGCGCTCCTGTCGGCCGGCAGCGGCAACCCCGATGCCTACGCGCAGAAGCACGCCATCCGGTTCGGCTTCGGGCTGGTGGTGATGCTCGGCATCGCTCTGGTCGACATCAAGCTGATCGCGCGCTTTGCCTGGGTCGGCTACCTCGGCGGCCTGGCGCTGCTGGTGCTGGTGCTGGTGTACGGCAATGTCGGCAAGGGCGCGCAGCGCTGGATCGATGTCGGGCCTGTCCAGCTGCAGCCTTCGGAACTGATGAAGATCATGCTGGTGCTGGCGCTGGCCGCCTGGTTCCACCGCGCATCCTGGGAACGCATCGGCAATCCGCTGTTCCTTATCCCGCCGGCAATCGCCGTGCTGGTGCCGGTAGCGCTCATCCTGAAGCAGCCCAATCTCGGCACGGCGCTGATCACCTGCATGGTGGGCGCGGCTGTATTCTGGGCGGCGGGGATGCGCTGGTGGAAGTTCGCCATCGGCATCGCCGCCACGGCGGTGGCCGCGCCGATCGCCTATGAACGCCTGCACGACTACCAGCGCGCGCGGATCACGACCTTCCTCGACCCCGAGAGCGACCCGCTCGGTGCCGGCTACAACATCATCCAGTCCAAGATCGCGCTCGGTTCAGGTGGTTTGTGGGGCAAGGGGTTCCTGCAGGGCACGCAGGGCCACCTGAACTTCCTGCCGGAAAAGCAGACCGACTTCATCTTCACCATGATCGCCGAGGAATTCGGCTTGGTGGGAGCGCTGACCACGCTGACGATGCTGATGCTTGTGGTGGCCTTCTGCTACCTGGTCGCCTTCCGCAGCCGCCACCAGTTCGGGCGGCTTTTGGCGGTTGGCCTCGGCACCAACTACTTCCTGTATGTCTTCGTGAATGTCGCGATGGTGACTGGATCCATCCCGGTCGGGGGCGTGCCGCTGCCGCTGATCAGCCATGGCGGGTCGGCGATGCTGACGGTGATGCTGGGCTTCGGGCTGCTGCTCTCGGCCTATGTGCACCGGGATGCCGAGATGGGTCCCATGCGGGAATGACGTGCTGGCCCCCTTATGGGGCTGGACAAAACCGGCGAGGGGGTTAAACAGCGCCCCCTCGGAACCGGCCTCAAGGCCGGAACCCGGCGGGCGCCTAGCTCAGTTGGTAGAGCAGCTGACTCTTAATCAGCGGGTCGTAGGTTCGAATCCTACGGCGCCCACCATTTCGCCCCTCCATTCGACGCGACACGGACCGGCCAGCGGGCAATGTTGTGCGCTGCATCATTTAGCCGGCTATCTATTCGCGCCCTACCCCATGGGTCTAGCATCGCCGGATGCCCGACGGCTCCAGCCTGGCCCAGACGCGCTGGCAAATCGGCGTCGCGATTGCACAGATCGCCCGCCGATGGCGCGCCCGGCTGGACCAGCGCATCGCCCCCTTCGGTCTCACCGAGGCACGGTGGCTTGTCCTGCTGAGCCTTGCGCGTCGCGGCGACGGCGTGACGCAGAAGGATCTCGCCGCCCGTCTCGCGATCGAGGCACCGACCCTGGTGCGGACGCTCGACTGGCTGCAACGCCAGGGCTTCGTCGAACGCCGTGCGGTGCCGACCGACCGCCGCGCCAAGACCATCCACCTGACCGACAAGGCGCGCCCGCTGCTGCTGCGGATCGAGGCGGAGGCCGCCGCCGTGCGGGCCGAGATCCTGGCCGACATCCCCGAACAGGACCTCGCGGCATGCCTGGCGGTGCTCGGTCGCGTGGCGCAGGGCCTGGCGCGGACCGAGGAGGGCCCGGTCGGTGGATATCGGTCCCGGTAGCGGCGCGCCGGGGGCCTCGTTGGCTGCCGCACCGCGGCGCCTGGCGGTCCGGCGAAGGCTGCGCCGCGCGGCGGCCATCACCGCTGTGTTGTGTGCCGTGGCCGGCGGTGCCGCCTGGGTCCATCGCCAGTTCACCACCGTATTCGTCGACGACGCGCGCATCGCCGCCGACATGGTGGCGCTGGCCAGTCGCCTGCCGGGCTGGGTGACGGAACTGCGCGTGATCGCCGGTGATACCCCGCGCGGCGGTGAGGTGATCATCCGCATCGACAGCCGGGAGGCCGAACTGACCCTGCGCGAGATCGAGGCACGGCTCGCCGGCATCGCCGCCCGCCGTGCCGAGATCGAGGCACGCCTCGGCATGGTCGACCGCCAGACCGGCAGCCAGGAGGATGCCCAACGCGCCAGGCTCGAGGCCGCCCGTTCGGCGCTGCCGGCAGCCGAAGCGGAACGCCGCTATGCCGACGGCGAATTCGCCCGCGCCGGCCAGCTCCTGGGCACCGGCAGCGGCACGCGGCAACGCTACGAACAGACGCGCTCGCTGCTCGAGACCGCGACGCAGCGCGTGCTCGCCGTCGCCGCCGAGATTCGCAATGTCGAGGCGCAGCTTGCGAATGCCGGCGCGGCGCGGGAGGAACTGACGGTGCTGCGCCGTCAGCTCGACTCGATGGGCCCGCTCCAGCACGAACTCGCCGCGCAGCGCGATCGCGTCGCGCTCGAAATCCGCGACCGCACCATCGCCATGCCCTTCGATGGCGTGGTCGACCGCGTCTTCGTCGATGCCGGCGAATACGTCACGCCGGGCCAGCGCCTGCTGCTGGTGCACGATCCCGCGCGGGTGCGCGTCGAGGCGAATGTCAAGGAAACCGAGATCCGCTATTTCCGTCCGGGCACGCCCGTGCGCATCCGGGTCGACGCCTATCCCGCCCGCCGTTTCGAGGGCACGGTCGAGCGTGTCGGCGCCGCCGCGACCAGCGAATTCGCGCTGCTGCCCAGCCCCAACCCATCGGGCAACTTCACCAAGATCACCCAGCGCCTGCCGGTGCGCATCGCGCTCGCACCCGGCGATGCCGACGGGCTGCTGCGCCCGGGCATGATGGTGGAAATCGAGGCGCTGGCGCGTGAGTGACGCTGCGCTGGGCCGGTCCTGGCCTGGCGCCTGGGCGGGGCCCGGGATCGCGGAGCTCCAGGCGCGGTGGGGTGCGCCCTATCGGCTGCTGGTGACGCTCGCGGCGATGATTGGCACGGTCGCGACGATCCTTTCCGCGACCATCGTCAATGTCGCGCTGCCGCAGGTGATGGGCGCCTTCGGCATCGGGCAGGACCATGCGCAGCTGATCTCGACCGCCTTCCTCGCGTCTGTCACCGCCACCATGCTGCTGAATGGCTGGCTGGTGGACAGCTTCGGCTGCCGCCTGACCTATGCCGCGGCGATCGTCATGTTCGTGGTTGGCTCGATCATCTCCGGATCGGCACCGAACGAAGGCGTGCTGATCCTGGGGCGGGTCCTGCAGGGCGCGGCCGCCGGCATGGTCCAGCCGCTCGGCATGCAGATCATCTTCCAGGTCTTTCCGGCCGAGCGCCGCGGGTCGGCCATGGGGCTCTACGCCGTGGGCGTCGTGCTGGCGCCGGCGCTTGGGCCGACGCTCGGCGGCGTCATCGTCGACAATTTCGGGTGGCGCGCCGTGTTCTTCATGGGCGTGCCCTTTGCGCTGCTCGGGCTTCTGCTCGGCATGATGTTCCTGCCCGGGCCGGCACGCGACGGACCGCGCCGGCGTTTCGACGGGCCGGGCTTCGCGTTGCTGGTCGTCGCGTTGCTGGCCCTGCTGACGGGGCTTGCCAGTGGCCAACGCGAGGGCTGGGGTTCGAGCCGCGTGGTGATCGAGCTGTGTCTGGCCGCCGCCGCCGCCATCGGCTTCGTGCTGTGGGAACTGCGGACCGACGCGCCGATGCTCAATCCACGGCTTTTCGCCGTGCGCGGCTTCGCCTGCTCGGCCGCGGTCGGGCTCGTGTATGGCGCGGCGCTGTTCGGGTCGACCTATCTCGTGCCGCTGTTTGTGCAGACCATCCAGGGCTATACGGCAACGCGCGCGGGGCTGTTGCTGATGCCGGCGGGCCTGGCGATGGTGGTGGTCTTCCCGATCGCCGGGCGCATCGCCGACCGGATGCCGCCCTGGGCGCCGATCGGTGCAGGGCTGGTGCTGTTCGGGGTTTCGGCGTTGCTGATGGTGGGCATCGGCACTGACACGCCGTTCTGGACTTTCGCCATGTGGATCCTGGTCGGACGCATCGGCTTCGGCCTGGCGATGCCGAGCATGAACGCGGGTGCGTTACGCGCGCTACCGGCGCACTGGGTGGGGCAGGGGTCCGGCGCGGTGAATTTCGCGCGGCAGTTCGGCGGCGCGCTCGGCGTGAACCTGCTCTCGATCCAGTTGGAGCGGCAGACGGCGCAGCACGCCCAGGCGCTCAACGCGACGCAGGAGGGCGGTGGTGCGATGCGCGAGGCGCTGGCCGAGATCGAGCGCATCTTGGCCCAGGACGGCATCGCCGATGGCGTGCGCCAGGCCATGGCGCAGGACTACCTGGCGCAGATGCTGCTCTCCCAGGCCAGCATGCTGGCCTTCCGGGACACCTTCCTGACCGTGGCGGTCGCCTGCCTGCTGGCGCTGGTGCCGGTTGCCATCATGCGACGCAGGCTGGCGGGGTGAAGTTGCCGCCGGCTTGCGCTATGCCGGCATCATGACCCGACCCGATCCCCTGCCGGCGTTGCGCCGTGCCGCCGCCGCCCTTGCCACGCCAGGCCAGCCCGCCGTGCTGTTCGCGGCGCTGCAGGATGCCATGGGTGAGGCGATCGGCCATCGCCTGTTCACCGTCATGCGCCACGATGCCGCCGCCGGGCGCAACCGCCGCGCCCATACCAGCGATGCCGCCGCCTACCCGGTCTCGGGCTTCAAGCCGGTGACCTGGGACCATCCCTGGACGCGACGGGTGCTGGTGGACGGGACGGCCTGGATCGGCAGCGGACCCGCCGATATCGCCTGGGCCTATCCGGATCATGAGAAGATCGCCGCCATGGGGCTCGGCAGTGCGATGAACCTGCCGGTGCGCTGGAACGGGCGCACGCTCGGCACCGTGAACCTGCTGCATGATGCCGGCCACTTCACCGCGGCCGACGCCGAGATCGGCATGGTCTTCGCATCGCTGGCCGTGCCGGCGCTGCTGGGCCCCGACGCCACCTGAGACACTGGAGATCACCATGACACTGCTGCACCGCCGGGCCCTGCTCGCCGCCCCCGCACTCATCGCCGCGCCCGCGCTCGCGCAGACCGCCTTCACGCGACCGATCCGGCTGGTGATTCCCTGGGCGCCGGGCGGCACCACCGACATCCTCGGGCGCATCGTGGCGGAACCCCTCGGCCAGGCGCTGGGCCAGCCCGTGGTGGTGGAAAACCGCACCGGGGCCAGCGGCAACATCGGATCGGACCTGGTGGCGAAGGCGGCGCCTGACGGGCACGCGATCCTGTTCGGGTCGATGTCCACCCACGCCATGAACCACGCGCTGATGCGCACCATGCCCTTCGACGGCGTGGCCGACTTCACGCCGCTCGCGATGC
The DNA here is from genome assembly GCA_001464375.1 of Rhodospirillales bacterium Ga0074136. Lineage (GTDB taxonomy): Bacteria > Pseudomonadota > Alphaproteobacteria > Acetobacterales > Acetobacteraceae > Neoroseomonas. Next base: position 7,482 of record LNEW01000110.1, read on the forward strand.
TCGGCTTCGCGGTGAACACCATGGTGGTGCACCCATCGGTGCCGGCGCAGACGCTTGGCGAATTCATCGCCTATGCCCGGGCAAATCCCGAGAAGATTGCCTATGCCTCCGCGGGGCCGGGCTCGACCAACCACCTGTGTGCCGCGCTGTTCGAGAACATGACCGGCATTCGCATGGTCCATGTCCCCTATCGCGGCGGGCAGCCCGCTGTGACCGACACGGTGGCCGGACAGACGCAGCTGTTCTTCAGCGCCGCGACACAGACCATGCCGCATGTGGAAGGCGGGCGGCTGCGCCTGCTGGCCGTGACCGAGGCAAACCGCTGGAGCCGCCGGCCTACCATTCCGACGGTGGGCGAGGCGGTGCCGGGATACGAGATGGCTGTGTGGTACGGCGCCTTCGGGCCGAAGGGCATGGCGCCCGCGCTGCAACAGCGGCTGAACGCCGAGCTCAACCGCGTCATGACCCTGCCCGAGGTGAAGGACCGTCTTGCCGGCATGGGCGTGGAGGTGGCGCCGGAGAGCACTGACGCCTTTGCCCAGCGCCTGCGCGCCGATGCCGAGAAATGGGGCGCGCTGATCCGCCGCCTGGGCATCGAGGCATCCTGACCGCTGCTTGCCGCGCCTGTCGGCGCGTTCCATCCTCCGCCCCCTGAACTGGGGGAAACGCGATGGACGCGCCGCTGAAGGTCGAGATCGAGGAGGGCATCGCCCTTCTCACCATGAACCGCGCCGAGACGCGCAACCCGCTCGACCCCGAGATGCAGGACGCGCTGCTCGACACGCTCTCGGCCCTCGATGCCGGCCAGGAAGTCCGCGTCGCGATCCTGACCGGTGCCGGCACCGCCTTCTGTGCGGGGGGCAATGTGCGTCGGATGGGCGAGGCAGCGAGCGGGGCCAAGGAACGCACGCCCGCCCAGGCGCGCGGCTACTACCGCTGGGGCATCCAGCGGCTGCCACGCCTTATCGAGAACCTGGAACTGCCGGTCATCGCCGCGGTGAACGGCCCGGCCATGGGGGCAGGCTGCGACCTGGCCTGCATGTGCGACCTGCGCATCGCCGGCGAGAGCGCGCGCTTTGCGGAATCCTTCGTCAAGCTTGGTATCATCCCGGGTGATGGCGGTGCCTGGCTGCTGCCGCGCGTGGTGGGCTTCGCACGCGCGGCCGAGATGGCGCTGACCGGCGATACGCTGTCCGCGCAGGAGGCGCTGGCGGCCGGCCTGGTCTCGCGCGTGGTGCCCGATGCGGAGCTGATTCCCGCCGCGCGGGCGCTGGCCGCGCGCATCGCCGCCAATCCGCCGCAGGCGGTGCGCATGGCGCGGCGGCTGCTGCGGGAGGCGTGGAACAACCGGCTCGACACGGTGCTGGAGATGTCCTCCGCCATGCAGGCGGTGGCGCATACCACCGACGACCACAAGGAAGCCCTGGCGGCCATGCGCGAGAAGCGCAAGCCGACCTACAAGGGCGCCTGAGATGGTCTTCGCGCCGGGGCTGCTCGCCGGGCGCCGCGCGCTGGTGACCGGCGGCGGCACCGGGCTCGGGCGCAGCATCGGCAAGCGGTTCCTGGAACTGGGGGCGTCGCTGGCCATCTGTGGGCGACGCGGCGCGGTGCTGGATGCCGCGGCCGAGACCTTCCGTGCCGAGGTGCCTGGTGCCGAGGTCACGACGCATCCTTGCGACATTCGCGATGCTGCGGCGGTCGAGGCGATGCTCGACACGGTCTGGTCGCACGGCCCGCCCGATATCCTGGTGAACAACGCCGCCGCAAACTTTTTGGCACAGACGCATCGCCTGTCGGCTCGCGCGGTCGATGCGGTGCTCGGCACCACGCTGCATGGCGCGGCCTATTGCACGATCGGCTGCGGGCGGCGGTGGATCGACGCCGGCCAGCCGGGGGTGGTGCTGTCGATCCTGACGCTGTCGGCGCTGCAGGGTGGTGCGTTCACGGCGCCCTCCGCCATGGCCAAGGCCGGGCTGCTGGCCATGACGCAGAGCCTCGCGGTGGAATGGGGACCGCACGGCATTCGCCTGGTGGCGATCGCGCCCGGCACCTTCCCGACCGAGGCCGCTGTCGCGCGCCTGCGGCCCGGCGGTGTCGAGCATGCCGGCGTGCCGCTGCGCCGCGCCGGCAGGCACGAGGAACTGACCGACCTCGCCGCCTTCCTGGTCTCCAACCACGCCGGCTACATCACCGGCGAATGCGTGGTGGCCGATGGCGGGCGGCGTTTGCTTGGCGGAGCGCGCGCCGGTGCGCAGGAGATGCTGGACTGGACCGATGCGGACTGGGCGGCCCAGCGCGCCCGAACCCCCGCGCGCTGAGGAACCGCCGCCATGGCCCTTGCCGAGATCGCCTACGACGTCGCCGATCGCATCGCCACCATCACGCTGAACCGCCCGGAGAAGCGCAACGCCTGGTCGCCCGGGACCGAGGCCGAGGTGCGCGAGGCCTTCGCAATGGCGGCTGCCGACGATGGCGTGCGCGCTGTGATCCTGACCGGGGCTGGCAGCACCTTCTGCGTCGGCGCAGATGTCACGCGCATCGCCGGCGGGCGCCCGCCGCCGCGCTTCGTCGGCATCACGCCGCCGCCGGGTGGCGACCCGCCGGTCGAGGACCTGTCGCGCCGCTACTCCTACATCCTCAACATCGGCAAGCCGGTCGTCGCCGCCATCAACGGCGCTGTCGCGGGCGTGGGCCTGGCGGTGTCGCTCTATTGCGACCTGCGCTTCATGGTTGCGGGTGCCAAGCTTGCCGCGGCCTTTCCGCGGCGCGGGCTGATCGCCGAACATGGCAGCGCCTGGATGCTGCCGCGCCTGGTCGGGCCGATGAATGCGGCGGACCTGCTGCTTTCCGGGCGCACCATCATCGCCGAGGAGGCAGCAGCGATGGGCCTCGTGCGCGTCTTGCCCGCCGAGGGCTTCCGTGACGCCGTGCGCGCCTATGTGACCGACATGGTGGAGACCTGTTCGCCGCGATCGCTGCGCGTCATCCGCCGACAACTGGCGCTCGCACCGCTGCAATCGCTCTCGGCGGCGATCGAAATGGCGGAAACCGAGCAGGCCGCGACGATCGACACCGAGGACCGGCAGGAAGGCGCGCGCGCCTTCCTCGAACGCCGCAAGCCGAACTTCACGGGCCGCTGAAACGCGGCCCGAGACCACCGGCGGCGCGCACCGCCTCGCGCTCGGCCTCTTGCATCCCGAGCAGGTCGCCCAGCACCTCGGCTTCGTGCTCGTTGAGGAAGGGGCTCGGTGCGAAATCGGGCGGCGGCGCACCTTCGATGCGCAGCGGCGTCGCCGGCAGCACCACGCGCCCGACCTCGGGATGATCCACCCAGCGCAGCATGCCGCGTTCGTGCATGCCGGGGTCTTCCAGCACTTCCTCGAGCGTACGCACCGGCGCGGCGGGAACGCCGTGCTGGCGGGTCAGGGCTTCCAGCTCCGCGCGCGTATGCGCCGAGGTCCAGGCGGTGACCATGCGGTCCACCTCGGCCATGTGCTTCACGCGGTCGGGGTTGGTGCGGAAGCGCTCGTCGCCGATCAGCGCCTGCTGGCCCATGGCGGCGAGCAACCGGTCCCAATGCCCCTCGGTAACCACGATGATGGCGATCCAGCCGTCGCTCGCCGGATAGACATTGTAGGGCGCCATCGCCAAGCCGGCATGGCTGTTGCCGGTGCGCGGCGGCGTATCCTTGAGGTTGCCGCCGAAATGCATCCCGATGGCGGAGGCCAGCGTGGAATAGGCCGCATCCTGCATGGCGACCTCGACGAAGGCGCCCCGGCCGGAGCGTTCGCGCGCGAACAGCGCCGTCATCACCGCACCGTACAGATGGGTGCCGCCCAGGAAGTCGCACACGGTCGGTCCCGCCTTGGTCGGCGGGCCATCCGGGAAACCCGTGGTGTGCATGACGCCAACCGCGGCCTGCACCGTCAGGTCCATCGCCAGGCGATCCTTGTCCGGCCCGGTCTGCCCATAGCCCGACCCGGCCGCGTAGATGATCCGCGGGTTGCGCTTGAGCAGCGCCTCATGGCCGAGACCCAGCCGGTCCATCGCGCCGGGCGAGAAATTCTCGATCACCACATCGGCGCGGTCGACCAGGCGCAGGAAGACCTCGCGCCCCTTGGGATTCTTCAGATCCAGCGACAGGCCGCGCTTGTTGGAATTCAACATGGCCATCGGCACCGACCCGCCGGCGACCATGGCGCGCCGGCGCAGCGGCTCGCCCGTGGGCGGCTCGATCTTGATGACCGTCGCGCCCGCCATCGCCATCAGGAAGCCGGCATAGGGCGCCTGGTAGATGTGCCCGAGGTCGAGGACGAGGATCCCCTCGAGCGGCCGCGTCACCACGTCAGACCTTCCCGCCCAGTGCGCGCCGCCCGATCGCGCTGCGATGCACCTCGGACGGGCCCTCGTACACCCGCATCAGCCGCACCTGCTGATGCATGAGCTGCAGCGGCAGTTCCTTCGTCACACCCATGGCGCCGAAGGTCTGCATGGCGTTGTCCAGCACCTGCTGCGCCATCTCGGTCGCGCGCACCTTCAGGATCGAGGCCTCGGTCCGCACGTCGGCGCCGGCATCCAGCTTCCGTGCGAGGTCCTCAACCATCAGGCGGCAGGCGTGCATTTCCATCACCGCATCGGCGGCAAACCACTGGATCGCCTGGCGGTCGGCCAGGCGCACGCCCCAGGTCACGCGGTTCTGCGCCTGGTCGGCCATCATCTCCAGGGCGCGGCGCGCCATGCCGACGCAGCGCGCGCCCATCTGCATGCGCCGCACGTTCAGGCGCAGCTGCATGGGCGCGTAGCCGCGGCCCATTTCGCCCAGCACATTCTCGTGCGGGACGCGGCAATCCTCGAACACCAGCTCGTAGGTGGTGCGCCCGCCCAGCATCGGGATGGCGCGCTCGATGATGAAGCCGGGCGTCCCCTTCTCGACGATGAAGGCGGTGATGCCGTCCTGCCGCTTGCCGTCGCCGCTGCGCGCCATGAGGATGATGAAGTCGGCCCGCGGCACGTTCGAGACCCAGATCTTGCGGCCGTTGATGACCCAATCGTCGCCGTCCCGCACGGCGCGCGTGGTCATGCCGGCGGGGTCGCCGCCGGCGCCGGGCTCGCTGATCGCCATGGCGGAGCGCGCCTCGCCCGTCGCATAGGGCATCAGATACTTGGCGCGCTGAACCGGGCTCGCGACCTGCAGCATCATGTGCAGGTTCGGGCTGTCGGGCGGGATGGTGAAGGGGACGCAGGCGCGCGCCATTTCTTCCTCGGCGGCGGCCAGGGAGAGCAGCGGCAGGTTGGCGCCGCCGAATTCCTCGGGCACGTCGAGGCCCCAGAGCCCCAGTTCCTTGCAGCGGGCGAGGAGGGTCGTCTCCTCCTCCTCCGACAGTTTGAAGCCGCCGCCGGTCGCCTCGCGCTTGAGCACCGCCGGCTCGAGCGGCATCACGTCCCGCTCCACGAACTTCGCGACCAGGTCCCGCAGCATGCGGGTTTCCTCGGTGGCGGCGTAGGGCTGGTTGTGGTCCATGATGCGATCCTCCGGAGAGCGCGATACCGACCACCAGGGGCCGGCGGCGTCAAGCGTTGCGGGCGCCTACCGGACGTAGCGCCAGCGGAAGCGATCGCCCTGTGCCTCCACGCGCCCGACCGACGGGTCGGGGAAATGGATCGGCAGGATTTTCGTATCGGTGCCTGCCACCTGGCCGAAGAAGCTGCGCCGGCTCGCCTCGGCCTCCTGCGGGTCCCAGCAGAACACCGTGGACCAGTCGGGCTGATGAACCTGCAGCGCGTGGTGCATCAGGTCGCCAGTGATGACCGCGTGCTGGCCGCCGCTGCGGATATGCACGCAGCAATGGCAGGGCGAATGCCCGGGCGTGGGCTGGAGCGTGATGCGGTCATCCAACTGGAAGTCGTCCTCCACCAAAAGCGCCTGGCCGGCGGCGACGACCGGTTCGCAGTTGAAGCGGAACACATTGCCCCCGCCGCCCGGGCGCGTTTCCTCGGCCTTGGTCGAGGCCTCCCATGCTGCGTATTCGCGCTTGTGGAACACGTACTTGGCCTTGGGGAAGGTCGGCACCCAGCGCCCGTCGCGCAGCACGGTGTTCCAGCCCGAATGGTCGATATGCAGGTGGGTACACAGGACGTAGTCGATGTCATTGACGGACAGGCCCTCGGCCTTCAGCCCGTCGAGCCAGGGCTGCTTCGGGAAGTCCATCGGCGCGGGGTAGCCCTTGTCCTCGCCGGTACAGGTATCGACCAGGATGGTGTGGTGCGGCGTGCGCACGACATAGGTCTGGTAGGTGATGACCATCTTGCCGGAGGCGGCGTCGTAGGTCTCGGGCTCGACCTCCTTCAGCCGTTCGGCCAGCAGGTCCGGCGCGGCCGCGGCCTTGGGGAACATCAATTCCGGCGCGCGCCAGGGGCCGTCGCGCTCGATGATGCTGGTGATGGTGACGTCGCCGATGGTGAGCTTGCGCATGTCGTGTCCTGCTGGGTCAGTGGGTCATTCGGCGCGGATGCCGGCCTCGGCGGCCACGCGGCGCCAGGTGGGCACGTCGGCGGCCAGGCGCGCGGCCAGGATATCCGGGCTGCTCATCAGCGGCTCGGCGCCCAGCATCGCGAAGCGGGCTCGGAAATCGGGATCGGTGCGCAGCGCCGCCAGTTCCGCCGACATGCGCGCGAGGATCGGCGCCGGCAGCCCCTTCGGCGCGGCAATCGCGAACCAGTTTGGCGCCACGTAGCCGGGAACGGTCTCCCGCGCCGTCGGTACGTCCGGCAGCGCCAGGATGCGCTCCTGCGTGGTCACGGCGAGGATGCGCGCACGGCCTTCCCGCGCGTGGGCCAGCGTCTCGACCGTGCTGGCGAAGACCATGTCGATGTCGCCCGTGTAGAGCGCATTCATCGCCTGTGCCGCGCCGCGATAGGGCACGTGCACGAGATCAAGCCGCGCCGTCGCCGCGAGCATCGCGCCGGACAGGTGGTTCGACGATCCGATCCCCGAGGTGCCATAGGTGATGATGCCCGGCCTGGCGCGTGCCTCGGCCACCAGCGCCTGCAGCGTCGCGAAGCGGTGATCGGAGCGCACCGCAATGGTGGTCGCGATCTCCGCCACCAGCGTCACCGGCGTCAGGTCCGTGCGCGGGTCGAAGCCGAGATTGGCGTAGATCGCCGGCAGGATGGCCAGCGAGGATGAGGTCAGCACGAAGGTCGCGCCGTCCGGTGCCGCCTGCACCGTGGCCCGAAGCCCAATCGATCCGCCCGCGCCAGCGCGGTTGTCGATCACGAAGGGTTGGCCGAGCTTCTCGCGCAGCCGCTCGCCGACCAGCCGGCCGACCGTGTCGATCGGCCCCCCGGGCGCGAAGGGTATGATCAGGCGGATCGGGCGGCTGGGCCAGGACTCCTGCGCCAGCGCGGGCGCCGCGACGCTGATCAGGGCTCCGGCCAGGGCGCGGCGCGTCATCGCGCACCGGTCGATGGACGTCATGCATTCCTCCTCGACCGTTCGTCATCCCGCGGTCCTGCGTGACGATCCGATGGACGTGCCGGCCGCGCAAGATGCCACGTCAACGCTGCCGCGCCTCCCGCCGCGCAATCCAGGTGGTGGCCACGAAGATGATCGCGGCGCCGGCGAAGGTGGTCGTGGCCGGCACATCCGAGAACACCAGCCACCCCAGCGAGGCTGCCCAGATCATGTCGATGAATTTCACCGGCTGTGTTGCCGACATGTCGGCGATTCGGAAGGCTTCCGTCAGGCACCAGTGGCCAGCGCTGCCGAGCAGTCCGGTCAGCAGGAACCACCCCCATTGCTCCGCCGTGGGCCAGATCCATCCGGGCAGGGCGAAGGGCAGGGTGAAGGCCGCGACGGTGATCGCCTGCCAGGCCACGATCACCTCCGGCCGGTCGCGTCGCGTCAGCGCCTTGGTGATGAGGAAGGACGCGGCAAACAGCGGGGCTGAGGCCAGCATCACCAGCGACCAGAAGCCTTCGCCGGTGCCGCTGAACTTCGGCGCAACGACAACGACCACGCCGACAAAGCCGAAAGCCGCCGCGACCCAGCGCGCGCGCACGACGGGTTCGCCGAGGAACAGCACGGCCCCGGCCATGATGAAGATCGGGCCGGTGAAGCCGATCGCGGTCATGTCCGCCAGCGGCACATGCGGCAGCGCCCAGAACCACAGCAGCAGCCCGGCCGTGTGCACCACGCCGCGCCAGGCCTGGCCGCGGAGGTCGTGCGGCCGCCAGGCGGCCAGCCCGGTGCGCAGGATGAAGGGCAGCAGAACGACCAGCCCGGCAAGGTAGCGCAGGAACTGCGTCTGGAACGGGTCGAGGTCCTGCGCGAGACGCCGCGCGACAGCGTTCAGCAGGCAGAACAGGAGGCCCGCGAGCACCATCCACGCGCGGCCTGGGCGCGCCTCGGGTAGCGTCACGAGGGCGGGGCTTCGCGCGCGAGTACACGCGCCAGCGCGGCATTGAACGCCTCCGCCGCCTCGTAGGCCACCCAATGGCCAGCGTCCGGGATCAGTTCCGTGCGGGCGTCAGCGCGCATCTCCCGCACCAGGTCCAGGCGCAGACGCACATGCGGCCGCGCGATGGCATCCTGTTCGCCATAGATGGCGCCGAGCAGGGCGCGGCTTCGCAGGATGGCCTGCTTCAGCGAATCGGTGTTCGCCCAGCCGCGGCTCTTGAAGCGGGCGCGGCGCGTATGGAGATCCTGCATCGCGAGCGCCACCTCGTCGATGCGCGACGCGTCGGCGAACATCAGTTCGGCCAGGTTGTGGCGGTTTGCCGAGTCACGCTCGGCACCTTCGAGTTGGCGCACCTTCACCAATTCGGTGCGGGACCGCACGAAGCCCAGGGCGCCGGCACCGACGATGGTCAATGAAGCGCAATGGTCGGCATCGATCGCCGCGAGGTGGCCGGAACACAGCGCCCCGAAGGAAAACCCCGCGAGATCGTAGTCCTGGTCGCCGAGCACCTGGCGCAGGCCGTCACGCAGGATGGCTGCGATGCTTTCCGGCCCGGCGGGCCCCGGCGGCATGTCGCTGTCACCGAGACCCGGCAGATCCGGGCAGACCACCATGCGTTCGCCGGAGAAGGCCGCGATGTTGCGCAACCAGTGGCGCCAGGACCCCGAACCGCCATGCAGCAGCACCAGCGGGCGCCCTTGCCCCCACGCGCGCCAGACCATGGCGCCCGCGCCGCAGGGAGTCTCCGCGCGGCGGGCTCGCTCGGCCATGACGCGCAGCGCGATATGCGGCTCGTCCTGAGCGGAATTCGTGGACCAGGTGAGCGAGGCCATGCGCAAGGCGTTCCCGATGAAGTCGGGAGCATCCTAGGACAGGCGCGGCGGCGGTCCAGACGGCCGCGCCCGGTCAGCCCACCGTTGCGGTCTGCACGGGCGGGCCGGCGGCCACATCCTCGACGCCCAGGCGGCGCTCCAGGCTCGGCAGCGTCTCCCGCGCCACGGCGATGACGGCGACCTGCAGGTCGGGCGACGGGTCGCCCCCGCGCGCGGCCTTCTGCAGCGCCTCCGCCTCCAGCGCGAGGCGGCTCGCCCCAAGGGTTCGCGCGGCGCCCACCAGGCGATGCGCGGCGTGCTGGACATGCCCGGCATCGGCCCGTTCCGCGGCGGAGGCATTGGTCAGCAGCGCGAGCGAGCGGCGTACCTCGCCGACGAATTCCGCCAGGATGCCGTGCGCTGCGTGGCCGAGTTCACGCTCGAGGATGTCGAGGGCCGTGGAATCGAGATAGGGCGCGGCTGGTTCAGACGCAGGTACGGCAGCTGCCTGCTTGCGCTGGGGCATCTGCTGCACGAGGTCGAGCAGCGCCTTGCGATCCAGCGGCTTGCCCAGGTGGCCATCCATGCCCGCGCGCCGCGTCGCTTCCACCTGGTCGGGCAGGACCGAGGCGGTCAGGGCGATGACCGGGACCTCGCACGCCGGCGGCGCCAGGGCGCGCAGGCGCCGTGTCGTCTCGAAGCCGTCCATGCCCGGCATCTGCAGGTCCATCAGCACCACGTCGAAGCGCTGGCGCTCCAGGGCGAGCAGCGCGGTTGGGCCATCTTCCGCCACGGTGACGGTGTGCCCGGCCGAGCGCAGCATGGCCTGCGCGATCTGCCGGTTGGCGAGGACGTCGTCGACCACGAGTACGTCGAGCGTCAGCGCCGGTGCCGACACGGTCTGGCTTGGCATGGGTGTCGCTTCCTCCTCGATGAGCGCCGAGGCTCGCAGCGGGATTTCGATCCAGAACAGCGCCCCGCCCCCGGGCCGCTCGTCGCAGCCGATCGTCCCACCCATGAGTGCCACGAGCCGGGCGGAGATGGCGAGCCCGAGCCCGGTGCCCTGGCCGTCCGCCCCGTTGTTCGGCGCCAGCTGCACGAAATCCTCGAACAGCAGGTTGCGCTTGTCCGCGGGAACGCCGGGTCCGGTATCGGTGACCTCGATCCGCATTTGTGCGTCGCCGGCGGCGCGCACCCTGAGGTCGACGCGCCCGCCGGCGGGCGTGAACTTCACCGCGTTGGACAGCAGGTTCAGCAGCAGCTGGCGCGTCCGCATCGGGTCGAGCAGTGCGGCGGCGGGCAGGAGCGGATCGAGGTCGAGCTCGAAGGACAGCGCCTTGCGCGCGATCTCGGGCGCCAACAGCGTGGCACAGCCTTCCAGCAGCGGGCGCAGCGCCACCGGCTGCGGCGCGAGGTCAAGGCGCCCGGCCTCGATCTTGGACAGATCGAGCAGGCCGTTCACGAGATCGAGCAGGTGGCGCCCCGCTTCGTGCAGGGTCTTGACCTGTTCGCGCTGGTCCGGCGCCAGGCGCGGGTCATGCAGCAGCACCTGCGCGAAGCCGAGCACGCCATTGAGCGGCGTGCGCAGCTCATGCGAGACGCGGGCGAGGAACCGGCTCTTCGCCTCGCCGGCCGCGGCCGCCCCGTCGCGCGCTGTCGCGAGATCCTGCATGGCGCGCTTGAGCGCCGTGATGTCCGTGCGGATGCCGACCGTGCCGCCGTCGGGCGTGCGCCGTTCGGTGATGAGCACCCAGCGACCGTCGGGCAGCAGGCGCTCCATGGGCGGTTGGTTGCTCAGGTGGAAGGCCTTGCTTTCGGCAAGGAAGGCCTCGATGTCCTCGCCGGCCTGGGGGTACTGCCCACGCAGCGCCCCTTCGCGCATGATGTCCTCGAAGGTGTTGCCCGGCTGGATGAAGGGCGCGCTGATCCGGTAGAAGTCCTTGTAGCGGCTGTTGCACGCGACCAGCCGGTCCGCGGCATCGAACATGACGAAGCCGTCGGACATCGACTCCAGGGCGCTTTCCAGGGTCTGGCGTGCCTTCGCGCGTTCATCCTCGGCCTTGCCGCGCTGACGCAGGATGACCATCAGCGCCAGCGCCACGAGGATGATCACGACCCCGAGGACGGCCGACACGCTGAACGCCCGGACGCGATCCCGGTACCATCCGGCGAGGGCGGCATCGACCCCGATGGTCGAGGTGATCACCAGGGTCGGATAGAGCGCCGGCCTGGCCGAGACGAAGACCTGCTGGCCGGTGAAGCGGCTCACCGCGAGCGTTGCCTGCCCGTTCGGCATCGCGGTGATCGGCGCGAGTTGCTGACCGATCCGCGTTTCGTCGTGCGGCACGGAGGCGAGCAGGACCCCGTCGTCGCGCTCAAGGGTCGTGCGCAGCCCGGGGCTCTCGCCGGCCGCCGACAGCAGGGACCGCACCGAGGGCAGCGGGACTTCCGCGACCGCGCGGACCGGCCCGAGCCCGACGATGATCACGTTCCGCGCGAAGAACAGGGACCATTCGCCCGTGCTGGGGTTCTGCACCGGCCCACCGATCGAAACGCCACCGCTTGCGGCGGCCAGTTCCGAGAAGCCTGTCTCGAACGGAAGCGGCAGGCGGCGGCGCCGCGACACCGGCAGCGCGGTCGCGACGGGCAGGCCGTTCGCGCCCAGCAGCAGGATGTCGCGATAGGTAAAGTTTTGGTTGATGAACTGGCGCAGCACCCGGTTGACCGAGACGGTGTCGATCTGGCCGTTCGTGGCGAAGGGGGCGAGCATCGCGGGCAGGCCCGCCAGCATGGCGTCGACCTGAACGAAGGCGCGGTTGATCGAGGCTTCCGTCGCGATGCTGATGCGCTCGACCGCTTCCTGGGCGCCGCGGATCTGCGCTTCGCGGGCGCGTTCGATGATCATCATCGTCGCCGCCGTCTGCGCCAGCAGCAGGAGCACCGCGCCGATGAAGACGGCCCGGCGGAGAAGCCGCGTGTTCTGCATGGTCAGTCGGGTTGCGCCATCACGCCGAGGCTTGGCGCCAGCCGTGTGTTCCAGGCGGTGACGCAGGCCTCCCCGCAGCGCCGCACCCAGCCGGGCAGCACGGTTTCAGTCAACAGGCGAAGGCGGCGCGCCTGGTCGGCCTCGGACACCGGCACGATCGCGACGGTGCCGCGCCGGCCGTTGCCGCAGGATGCCTGGCCCGCATTGCAGGCGAAGCCCTCGCCGGTCTCGATCTCGGCGGCGTCCCAGATCTCCCGTTCCAGCCCGGCGACCTCGTGGCGGATCAGGGTGCGGGCCCAGTCCGGCAGGGCGTTCCAGGCTGCGCGGTTTGCCCCGAAGACCGACAGGCCCCAGGTGATCGCCATGCTGTGCATGTGCGTCGTCACCTCGTGCAGGCCGATCGCATTCGCCGAGAGCGTGCCCGTCACAGCGCATTCGACCACGCCGGAGCGCAGCGCGGCGAGTGTCTCCCCGAAGGGGATGACAACCGGCGTCGCGCCGAGTGCGGCGAACATTTCGGATTGGCCGACCGAGGAGGTGCGGATGCGCCGCCCGGCCAGGTCCGACAGCCCGCTGAAGGCGGTTCGGCAGAACAGGACCTGCGCGGGATAGGTGTAGACCGCGAGCAGTTCGACGTCGTACCGCTCGGCGAGCAGCTCCTCGAGGTGCGGGCGATACAGCGCCACGGTGCGCCGCAGCGCCGCCATGTCGGGATTGACCGTCGGCAGGTCGACGGCGTTGAACTCGGGTTCCTCGGTGCTGACCACGGCGAGCAGTGCCGTGCCGAAGGGCACGACGCCCAGTCGCATCAATGCCAGCATCTCCTGCGCGCGGATGCCGCTGCGGTCGAAAGGGGCGATCTCGGCCTGGATGCGACCGCCGGAGGATTCCGGCAGCCGCCGGCGCCAGAAGGGTTCCTCGTAGCGCAGGTATTGGCTGACATCCGCGAGGCCACCGACGACCTTCAGGCGGATCGGCGCCTCGGTCGGGCTGGCGGTCTGGCCCAGCGCCAGCAACGGCGACAGGGCCAGCAATGCCGCGATGCCGCATCCGAGCCATCGCCGCAGTCCCGCTGTTCCGGTCATCGACACCTCCCGCGGCACCCAACCTGGTGAATCTTGCCACTCATGCTCGAAGAGTGTCACAAATCCGTTTAAGGAACTTAGCAGTTCAGGCGGCGCAACCATAGGCTGCGCTCGCCACATGCCGGACAATTCGGTGTTTCTCTCCGAGGCCGGAACAGCCGCCTCCGAGCCTCGGGGTTTATTCGCATGACGCATCATCCGACCGCCATCGCGAGCCATCGCGGCGGAGCCTTTCTGTGGCCGGAGAACAGCCTGACGGCGTTTCTCGAAACCGCGCGCCTGCGGCTGGAGCAGGCCGAATGCGACGTCCATGCCACGGCCGATGGCGAGGTCGTCGTCCTGCACGATGCCACCCTCGAACGGACGACGGACGGCATCGGGGCGGTCGCGTCGCTGACGGGCGCGCAGGTGCGCCGCCTGCGGGTGAAGGGATGCCGCGGTGAGGCACCACCCATGCTTGGCGACATGCTCGGTGCCCTGGCGGGGTCGGCGGTGGCCCCGCGGATCGAGATCAAGTCGGACGCCCTGGGGCGACCCTATCGAGGCCTGGTTCCGCGGGTGCTCGACACGCTCGACGGCAGAGGGCTGCGCGACGCGACATGGATCATCGCCTTCGACGCGCAGGTCGCGGCCGAGGCCGCTGCCGCCGGGGGGCTCGCGGGCGTGGCCTGGCTGCTGGAGCGCGTCACATGGGGCGGGCTTGGCATCCGCGGGACGATCGCGGTCGCCACGGCCTACGGCTTCCCGGAGATCGGCGTGCACGAATCGCAGCTCGATGCGGAGGCCTGCGCGGCATTGCGCGCGGCCGGGATCCGCATCTCGGTCTGGGGGGCGAACCACGAAGCGTCGATCCGGCGGATGCTTGGACTCGGGGTGGATGTGCTGACCACGGACGATCCGCCGCTGGCAATAGACCTGCGCGCCAGAGGCTGACACGACCGCCCGGGGCGGATGGGCGTTGCCACGGAGGCCGCCCGCCCCATACGCTACCCCGGGAACAAAACCTGGGGGGATACGCCGCGTGAGCGCAGAGGCGCCGATCCTCGCAGCCGATGGTGTGAGCCTGCGGTTCGGCGGAGTCCGGGCCCTGACCGACGTGTCCTTCGATGTCCGCCCCGGCGAGATCTTCTCCATCATCGGCCCGAACGGGGCGGGCAAGACATCGATGGTGAACTGCGTCTCGGGTCGCTACAGGCCGACCGAGGGTCGCATCCTGTTCGCCGGGCAGGACATCACACGCACCTCCACCAGCCGCCGCGCCGCGCTCGGGATCGGGCGGACGTTCCAGAACCTGGCGCTGTTCGGCCACATGACCGTGCTCGACAACATCATGGTCGGTCGTCACCACCTGCTGCGGTCGGGCTTCGTGCGCGGCATGACATATTGGCTTGGCGGCGCGCAGCGCGAGGAACTGGCGCATCGGCGCGAGGTCGAGGAGATCATCGACTTCCTCGAGATCCAGCATGTGCGCAAGGCGGTTGCCGGGACGCTGTCCTACGGGCTGCGCAAGCGGGTCGAGCTGGCGCGCGCAGTCGCCCTGAAGCCGAAGCTGATCCTGCTCGATGAACCGATGGCCGGCATGAACCTCGAGGAGAAGGAGGACATGGCCCGCTTCATCGTCGACCTCAACGAGGAATGGGGCATGACGGTGCTGATGATCGAACACGACATGGGGGTGGTGATGGACATCAGCCACCGCGTGATGGTGCTGGATTTCGGCAAGCGGATCGCGGCCGGCACGCCGGACGAGGTATTGGCCGACGAGCATGTGAAGCGCGCCTACCTCGGCGAGGCCGACGAGGTCGTGCATGACGACGGCGAGCCCGCCGCCGCATGACCGGGACCGGCCTGACGCTGCCCCGCCTGCTGCGCCGCAATGCCCGCGAGCATGGCCGCGATATCGCGATGCGGGAGAAGGAATTCGGTATCTGGCGGTCGCTCACCTGGTCGGAGGTCGCAACCCGCACGCGGGATCTCGCGCTCGGCCTGCGCGAGCTGGGCGTCCGGCCGGGCGAGGTGGTGGCGCTGATCGGCGACAATCGGCCCGACTGGGTGATGGGGGAGATCGCGGCGCATGCGATCCGCGCGCGGTCGCTCGGTGTCTACCGCGACGCGCTGGACGACGAGGTCGCGTATCTGCTCGCCTTCAGCGGTGCGACGGCGGTCATCGCCGAGGATGAGGAACAGGTCGACAAGCTACTGAACGTCTCGGACCAGGTGCCGAGCCTGCGGCACATCGTCTATTGCGACCCGCGCGGGATGCGCAAGCACGCGGATGCGCGGCTGATCTCGGCGGAGGCGCTGACACGGCGCGGTGCCGCCGCGGCCGCCGCCGAGCCAGGGCTGTGGGACAGCCTGGTCGACGCCACCGAGGGCGAGGATGTCGCGATCCTCTGCACGACCTCCGGCACCACGGCGCGCCCGAAGCTCGCGCAGTTGAGCGCGCGGGCGCTGATCCGGCACTGCGAGGCCTACCTGGCGGTCGATCCGAAGGGGCCTGAGGATGAGTACGTCTCGGTCTTGCCGCTGCCCTGGATCATGGAGCAGATCTATGTGCTCGGCTGGGGCCTGATCTCGCGCATGAAGGTCAACTTCGTCGAGGAACCCGAGACGATGATGGCTGATTTCCGTGAGATCGCGCCGACCTTCGTGTTGTTCGCCCCACGCGTCTGGGAATCCATCGCGGCGGATGTACGGGCGCGGGTGATGGATGCCGCGCCGCTCAAGCAACGTGCCTTCGAGACGGGCATGCGCATGGGCCTCGAAGCACTGAAGGACGGCAGACGATCGGCGGTAGCGGACGCACTGCTGTTCCGCGCGCTGCGCGACCGGCTTGGCTTCACCCGCCTGAAATCCGCGGCGACCGGCGGCGCGGCGCTCGGCCCCGATACCTTCCGGTTCTTCCAGGCGCTGGGCGTGCCGATGCGCCAGATCTACGGCCAAACGGAATCCCTCGGCGCCTACACGATCCATCGTGCCGGCGAAGTGGATTTCGACACCGTGGGCGTACCCTTCGGCGAGACCATCGAACTGCGGGTTCATGAACCCGACCAGAACGGCGTCGGCGAGATCGCCACGCGGCATCCGAACATGTTCGCCGGCTACCTCGGGATCGAGGACGTGGCCGACATGCGCGATGGCTGGATGCACACCGGCGATGCCGGGTACTTCGACAAGCGCGGCCAATTGGTCGTGATCGACCGCATCAAGGACATCGCGACCACCTCGGGGGGCGACCGCTTCTCCCCCCAATTCATCGAGAACAAGCTGAAGTTCAGTCCCTTCGTCGCGGAGGCCGTGGTGCTGGGCGACCAGCGACCGCATCTCGCGGCCATGATCTGCATCCGCTTTCCCATCGTCAGCAAATGGGCGGAGCGCAAACGGATTTCCTTCACCACCTATTCCGACCTGTCCGCGCGGCCCGAGGTGCTGGACAAGATCCGCGAGGAAGTGGCGCAGGTGAACGCGTCATTGCCTGCCCCGCAGCGCATCCGCGACATCGTGCTGCTCTATAAGGAACTCGACGCCGACGACGAGGAACTGACCCGCACGCGCAAGGTCCGCCGCGGCGTGATCAACACGAAGTATGGCGACATCATCGAGGCGATCTACGGCGGGGAGGACGCGATCCCGGTCGACACCACCATTGCTTTCCAGGACGGGACGAAGCAGCGCATCCGCACGGTGCTGCGCGTGATCCGCATGGACAGCGATATCCGCGCATCCGCGCAGACCGGCATGAAGGTGGCCTGAATGGACACGACGCTGCTGTTCCAGCTGGTGCTCAACGGCCTCATCGTCGGCGCGCTCTATGGCGTCGTCGCCATGTCCTTCGTGCTGATCTACAAGGCGAGCCAGGTGGTGAATTTCGCCCAGGGCGAATTCCTGCTGGTCGGTGCCTGGGTGTGTTGGTGGATGCTGACCACTTGGCAGTTGCCATTCTGGGCAGGCTTCCTGGTGACGCTGGCGTTCATGACGCTGTTCGGCATCCTGCTGCAGATCATCGTGCTGCGGCCGCTGATCGGCGAGCCGGTGATCAGCGTCATCATGGCGACCGTCGGCCTGTCGATCTTCTTCCAGGCGCTGATGAAGTGGATGTTCGGCGTCTTCGCCCAACCCTTCCCGCCGATCTTCACGGCCGAACGCATGCGCGTGATGGGGCTCGAGGTGCAGACCGTCTACATCGCGAGCCTTGGCGTCTCGGTGCTGATCATGCTCGGCTTCTGGTGGTTCTTCACCTACTCGAAGCACGGCCTCGCGATGCGCGCGACCGCCTTCGACCAGCAGGTGGCACAGTCGCTGGGTGTGAGCGTGCCGAAGGTCTTCGCCATGTCCTGGGCCATCTCGGCGGTCGTCTCGACGGTCGCGGGGGTGGTGGTGGGGGTGGTGAACGGCGTGTCCTCGGCGCTGTCCTTCTACGGCATCAAGGTGTTCCCGGCGGTGATCCTGGGCGGGCTCGATTCGATCGTCGGTGCCGTGCTCGGTGGGCTGATCATCGGTGTGCTGGAAAACCTGGCGCAATACGTCGATGCGCAATGGCTGAACTGGGGAAACATGTACCAGATCGCGCCGTTCTACGCCCTGATCCTGATCCTGCTGATCAAGCCCTACGGGCTGTTCGGCACCCGCAACATCGAACGGGTCTGACGCCGCCATGACGTCCATGACCCCGGCGGGCGATTTCCGCAGCAGCTACCGCGCAGACACCACCATTTTTCCGACCCGTGGGTCGCTGTTCGCGGTGATCGCCGGCGTGCTGCTGCTGTGCGCGGCGCCGCTGGTGTTCGGGCGCTACGAGCTCGGGCTTCTCATCACCATCGGCTTCAGTGCGATTGCAGCCCTTGGACTGAACATCCTGGTCGGGTTCACCGGCCAGATCTCGATCGGCCATGCCGCGTTCTTCGGGTTCGGTGCCTTCGCCTCCGCCCTGTTGGTCGAATACCATGTACCCGTGCCGCTCGCGATCTGGGGTGCGGGGCTGATGACGGCCGTGGTCGGCCTGGTCTTCGGCGCGCCGGCGGCGCGGCTGAAGGGCCTGTACCTGGCGATTGCCACGCTCGCGGCGCAGTTCATCCTGGAGGATTTCTTCGCCCGGGCGCGCTGGTTCTCGGGCGGTGTGGCGGGGCGCGTGACCGAGCCCTACGAGCTGTTCGGACTGCGCCTCGATCGGGAGGAGACGTATTTCTACGTCGTGCTCGCCCATGTCGTGGTGATGTTCCTCGCGGCGGCGAACCTGATGCGCAGCCGCGATGGCCGGGCCTTGATCGCGGTGCGCGACCACTACCTCTCCGCGGAGATGATGGGGATCAACCTCGCCTACTACCGCACGTTGTCCTTCGGCATCGCGTCGTTCTTCGCCGGTGTGGCGGGGGCGCTGTACGCCCATTACCTGCTGTTCGTCAGCGTCGAGGCCTTCAACATCCTGTACTCGATCCAGTTCCTCGCGATGATCATCATCGGTGGGCTTGGTTCGGTGATGGGCAGCATGATGGGCGCGGCCTTCATGGTACTGCTGCCCGAGGTCGTGCAGGCGGGGGCCGACCTGCTGTCGGGAAGTGCCATCGACCGCGCGCTGCGCCTCGGCGCTTCCATCTCCTTCCTGCGGGAGATGGCAATCGGTGCGGCGATCATCCTTTTCCTGATCTTCGAGCCCGATGGGCTCGCGCATCGCTGGAAAATGATCAAGTCCTATTGGAAACTCTACCCGTTCTCGCATTGAGGTCGGCAAACGGCCCGCATCACCCCAGGAGGAGACTGACATGAGGCTTCCGCTTCCACTGCTCGCCGGCGCGATGTTCGCCGCAGCACCCGCCTTCGCCCAGGCCCCGATCCCGGTCGGCCACCTGATGGACAATTCCGGCGCGACCTCCGATGTCGGCGTGCCCTATGGGCAGGGCGTCGCCGATGCGCTCGCCTGGGTGAACCAGACGCGCAACGGCGTGGCCGGGCGGCGCCTGGCCGTCTCCGGCTTCGACTACGGCTACCAGGCGCCCCGTGCGGTCAGCCAGTACCAGTCCTGGTCGCAGCGCGAGCGCGTCGTCGCCATTCAGGGCTGGGGGACCGCGGATACCGAGGCGCTGGTGCGCTTCGTCACGCGCGACCGCATTCCCTACATCTCGGGATCCTATTCCGCGGCGCTGACGGACGCAGGCGGAACATCCCGCCGGCAGGGCGTGGAACCCGCGCCGTTCAACTTCTTCTTCGGTCCGTCCTACTCGGATGCGCTGCGCGGCATGCTGCAGTGGGCGGCGGAGGACTGGCGTGCCCGCGGCCAGCAGGGCCGGCCGCGCTACGTCCACATGGGCGCCAACCATCCCTATCCTAACAGCCCCAAGGAGGCCGGCGAAGCGCTCGCGCGCGAGCTCGGCTTCGAGGTGCTGCCCGCCATCCAATTCGCACTGACCCCCGGCGACTACACCGCGCAGTGCCTGACGCTGAAGAACCAGGGCGCCAACTATGCCTATCTCGGCAATACGGCGGGGTCGAACATCTCCGTGCTGCGCGCCTGCCAGACGGTCGGCGTGCAGGTGCAGTTCCTCGGCAATGTCTGGGGCATGGACGAGAATGCCATGAAGGCTGCCGGCACGGCCGCCGATGGCGTGGTGTTTCCGGTACGCACGGGCGTGGTGTGGGGCGGCACGGCACCCGGCATGGACACGATCCGCGCGATCAGCCGCGTCTCCGACCAGGCCGGCACCGCGTATCGGCCCGTCCACTACCTGGCCGGCGCCTGCGCGGCGATGCTCATGGTCGAGGCGATGGAGACCGCGGCCGCCAATGGCGGGCAGGTGACGGGCGAGCGCATCCGCGACGGCTTCTACGCACGTCGCGACTGGGTGCCCACCGGCTTCCAGGGCGTATGCACCCCGTCGACCTTCACCGCGCAGGACCATCGCGGCACGCTGCGTGTGGCGCTGTTCCGCGCCCGTGTCACGGGCAACACCGCGCAGGGCAGCGTGCAGGAACTGATGTCGGCCGGCACGATGGCCTTGCAGCCGGTTGCCAACATCGATCTGCCGCGGCGCGCCGACTGGCTCGGCTGGTGATGAGCGAGGCCGCGCAGCAGACGGCGGCGCGGGCAGACACAGCCCCGCCGCTCCTCGAGGTGAAGAACATCGAGGTTGTCTACAGCGAGGTCATCCTCGTGCTGCGCGGCCTGTCGCTGGTGGTGCCGCAGGGCGCGATCGTCGCCCTGCTCGGCGCCAACGGGGCGGGCAAGTCGACCACGCTCAAGGCCATCTCCGGGCTGCTCAAGACGGAAGAAGGTCATGTGACGCGCGGCGACATCCTGTTCGGCGGCGAGCGCCTGAACGGCATCGACCCCGACCGCATCGTCCGGCGCGGCATCTTCCAGGTCATGGAGGGGCGGCGGATCATCGCCGACATGACGTGCCTCGAGAACCTCAGGCTCGGCGCGTTCACCCGCACCGATGGCGAGGTGCGGCGCGACATCGACATGGTCTACGAGTATTTCCCGCGCCTGCGGGAGCGGACGGGGCTCGCCGGCTATCTCTCGGGTGGCGAACAGCAGATGTTGGCGATCGGACGCGCCCTGATGGCGCGACCGAAGCTGATCCTGATGGACGAACCATCGATGGGCCTGTCGCCGATGTTGGTGAAGGAGGTCTTCGGCATCATCCGGCGCCTGAACCGCGACCTCGGCATCACGATCCTGCTGGTGGAGCAGAACGCACGCATGGCGCTGTCGGTCGCGTCCTATGGCTATGTCATGGAACAAGGGAAGGTCGTGCTGGATGGGACCGCGGCGTCGCTCGCGGAAAATGAGGACGTCAAGGAATTCTACCTCGGCGGCCACGGCGCCGACCGGAAGTCCTTTCGCAACCTGAAGTCCTACAAGCGCCGGAAGCGATGGCTGTGAGCGCAGCAGCCGTCCTGCCGCCTTCGGAGTCCTACGAGGACCTGGTGGCCCGCTTCCGGTGGAACGTGCCCGCGGTCTTCAACATCGCGGCGGCGTGTTGCGACCGCTGGGCGGATGGCAGCGGACGCATCGCGCTGATCCACGAGACCGCCGGCGGCACGGTGGAACGCATCACCTTCGACGCGCTGCGCGGTGCGGCGGCGCGGGTTGGCAATGTGCTCAAGGCGCAGGGGATCGCGCGTGGTGACCGCGTGGCGGTGCTGCTGCCCCAGGGGCCGGAGGCTGCCGTCGCGCATTTCGCCATCTACCGGATCGGCGCCATCGCGGTGCCACTGTTTCAGCTTTTCGGGCCTGATGCGCTCGAATTCCGGCTGCGTGACAGCGGCGCGGCGGCCATCGTCACGGATGATGTCGGCCTTGCTGCGCTCGGCGCGATCCGTGAGCGGCTGCCCGCCCTGCGCACCATCCTGGGCGTGGACGGCGTACGGCCTGGCGTGCTGTCGCTTTGGGAGCAGGCGGAGCGTGCGAGCGATGCCTGCCCCGTGGTCGAGACCGCGGCCGAGGATCCGGCGCTGATCATCTACACCTCGGGCACCACCGGAGCGCCGAAGGGCGCGCTGCACGCACATCGGACCTTGATCGGCCACCTGCCGGGTGTCGAGATGCCGCAGGAGATGTTCCCGCAGCCGGGCGACCTGTTCTGGACGCCGGCGGATTGGGCGTGGATCGGCGGGCTGCTCGACGCGCTGCTGCCGTCATTGTTCCATGGCGTGCCTGTGCTTGCGCACCGCATGGCGAAGTTCGATCCCGAACGCGCCTTCGGCCTCATGGCGCGTCATGGCGTGCGCAATACCTTCATGCCGCCGACCGCGCTGCGCATGATGCGCCAGGTGCGGGACCCGACGCGCTTCGGGCACCGCTTGCGCAGTATCGGCAGCGGCGGCGAGACGCTTGGTGCCGAAACACTGGAATGGGGTCGCGAGGCCTTCGGCGTGACCATCAACGAATTCTACGGCCAGACCGAATGCAACCTGGTCGTTGCAAACTGCTCCGGGCTGATGCCCGTGAAGCCGGGGCTGATGGGGCGCCCCGTGCCGGGCCACCACGTGGCGGTGATCGATGCCGGGGGCATGCCCCGCCCACCGGGTGAGGAGGGGCGGATCGCCATACGGCGCCCGGACCCCGCAATGTTCCTGGGCTATTGGAACAATCCGGATGCGACCGCGGCGAAGTTCCAGGGCGACTGGCTGCTGACCGGCGACACCGGCGCGATCGACGACGATGGCTATATCCGCTTTCTCGGCCGCGACGACGATGTCATCACCTCCTCCGGCTACCGGATCGGGCCCGGCGAGGTGGAGGACTGCCTTTTGCGGCATCCTGCCGTGGCCCTCGCTGCCGTCGTCGGATTGCCCGATGCGCTGCGCACCGAGGAGGTGACGGCGGTGATCGTGCCGCGCGAGGGCGTCGTGGCGGATGATGCACTTGCCGCCCGGATACGCGCCTTCGTGCGCGAGCGCCTCGCCGCGCATCTCTATCCGCGGCGGGTCCTGTTCGTGGAGACGCTGCCCATGACGGCCACCGGGAAGGTGATGCGCGGCGCGCTGCGCCGCGACATCGCCGCATCCCTTGTGGCGAAACCGGAAGACAGGCCATGAGCGCGAACCAGATCCCCATGCTCGACTTCGGCCTTGGCGACGAGATCGACATGCTGCGCGACAGCGTGCGGTCCTTCGCCGATGCGCGCATCGCGCCGATCGCCGCCGAGATCGATCGCACCGACGAGTTCCCGCGCCATCTATGGCCCGAGATGGGCGCGCTCGGCCTGCATGGCATTACGGTCGAGGAGGAGCATGGCGGCGCGGGCATGGGCTACGTCGCGCATTGCGTGGCGATGGAGGAGGTGAGCCGCGCCTCCGCGTCGGTCGGGCTGTCCTATGGCGCGCATTCGAATCTCTGCGTGAACCAGATCCGCCGCAACGGCACCGCGGAACAGAAGCGCCGCTACCTGCCCAAGCTCATCACCGGCGAGCACCTGGGCGCGTTGGCCATGA
Source organism: Rhodospirillales bacterium Ga0074136 (assembly GCA_001464375.1). Lineage (GTDB taxonomy): Bacteria > Pseudomonadota > Alphaproteobacteria > Acetobacterales > Acetobacteraceae > Neoroseomonas. Next base: position 30,757 of record LNEW01000110.1, read on the forward strand.
GCGAGCCGGGCGCTGGCAGCGACGTGGTGTCCATGCGCCTGCGCGCCGACAAGCGCGGCGACCGCTACGTGCTGAACGGCACCAAGATGTGGATCACCAACGCGCATTACGCCGAGACGATGGTGGTGTATGCCAAGACCGACCCGGATGCCGGCCCGAAGGGCATCACCGCCTTCATCGTCGAGCGCGATTTCAAGGGATTCCGTCCCGCACAGAAGCTGGACAAGCTCGGCATGCGCGGATCCCCCACCAGTGAGCTGGTCTTCGAGGATTGCGAAGTCCCGGAGGAGAACGTGCTCGGCCAGGTCGGCGGCGGCGTGCGCGTCCTGATGTCGGGCCTCGACTACGAACGCGCCGTATTGGCAGCCGGGCCGCTCGGCATCATGCAGGCTTGCCTGGATCTGGTCGTGCCGTACGTGCATGAACGCAAGCAGTTCGGCCAGGCGATCGGCGAGTTCCAGCTGATCCAGGCCAAGCTCGCGGACATGTACACGCAGCTCAGCGCGTGCCGCGCCTATGTCTATGCCGTGGCGCGCGCCTGCGACCAGGGGCGGACCTCGCGCAAGGATGCCGCAGGCGCCATTCTGTTCGCGGCGGAAGCCGCCACTAAGGCGTCACTGGACGCGATCCAGATACTCGGCGGCAATGGCTACATCAACGACAACGCGACCGGGCGGCTGCTGCGCGATGCGAAGCTCTACGAGATCGGCGCCGGCACCAGCGAGATCCGCCGCATGCTGATCGGCCGCGAATTGTTCAAGGAGACGGCGTGAGCCACATCCTCGCTTCCGCAGTCGACACCCGCGGGGAAGCCTTCCGCGCGAATGCGGCGACGATGCGCGGTTTGCTGGATGCACTCGGCGGTCGCATTGCCGATGCCGCCGCCGGCGGGCCGCTCGCGGCGCGCGAGAAGCACCTCGCCCGCGGCAAGCTGCTGCCGCGCGAACGGGTCGAACGGCTGCTCGATCCTGGCGCGCCTTTCCTGGAATTATCGCCGCTGGCCGCATACGGGATGTATGGCGGCGAAGTGCCGGGGGCGGGGATGGTCACCGGCATCGGCCGCGTCGCCGGGCGCGAATGCGTCATCGTCGCCAACGATGCGACGGTGAAGGGCGGTACCTACTACCCGATCACCGTCAAGAAGCACCTGCGCGCGCAGGAAGTGGCCCAGCAGAACCGATTGCCCTGCATCTACCTGGTCGATTCCGGCGGCGCGAACCTGCCGAACCAGGACGAGATCTTCCCCGACCGCGACCATTTCGGCCGCATATTCTATAATCAGGCGCGCATGTCGGCGGCGGGCATTCCGCAGATCGCCTCGGTGATGGGGTCGTGCACCGCCGGCGGCGCCTATGTGCCCGCGATGTGCGACGAGGCGGTGATTGTGCGCGACCAGGGCACTATCTTCCTGGCCGGCCCGCCGCTGGTGAAGGCCGCGACCGGTGAGATCGTCTCGGCCGAGGACCTCGGCGGGGCGGATGTCCACACGCGCCTGTCGGGCGTGGCGGACCACTACGCGGCGGACGACATGCACGCGCTCGGCATCGTACGGCGCATCGTTGGCAACCTTGGGCGAGGCACGCGCGCCGCACTCGATGTGCGGGCCCCGGTACCGCCCCGCTACGATCCGGCGGAACTGCACGGCATCATCCCGCCCGACCTGCGCACGCCGGTGGATGCGCGCGAGATCATCGCGCGCATCGTCGACGGCTCGGAGCTCGATGAGTTCAAGCACCGCTACGGCACGACGCTGGTCTGCGGCTTCGCGCGCATCTGGGGCATGCCGGTCGGCATCCTTGCCAACAACGGCATACTCTTTTCGGAATCCGCCCAGAAGGGCGCGCATTTCGTCGAGCTCTGCTGCCAGCGCGGCATCCCGCTGCTGTTCCTGCAGAACATCGCGGGCTTCATGGTCGGGCGAAAATACGAGGCCGGCGGCATCGCCAAGGATGGCGCCAAACTGGTCACCGCGGTCGCCTGCGCCAATGTGCCGAAGTTCACCGTCATCACCGGCGGGTCCTTCGGCGCCGGCAACTACGGCATGTGCGGCCGCGCCTATTCGCCACGCTTCCTGTTCACCTGGCCGAATTCCCGCATTTCCGTGATGGGCGGGGAACAGGCGGCAAGCGTGCTGGCCACGCTGCGGCGCGACAACATCGAGGCGCGTGGCGAGGCCTGGAGCGCCGAGGCGGAGGACGCGTTCAGGACCCCCATCCGCGACAAGTACGAACGCGAGGGCGACCCCGCCTATGCCACCGCCCGGCTGTGGGATGACGGAATCATCGACCCCGCGGATACGCGCGATGTGCTCGGCCTCGCCATGGCCGCATCGCTGAACGCGCCGATCGAGGAGACACGCTTCGGCGTGTTCCGCATGTGATGTTCCGCAGCCTGCTGGTTGCCAATCGCGGCGAAATCGCGTGCCGCGTCATGCGCACCGCGCAGCGCATGGGCATCCGCTGCATCGCCGTGTTCAGCGAGGCCGACGCCAACGCGCTGCATGTGGATCTGGCGGACGAGGCGCATCCGATCGGCCCCGCCCCGGCACGCGACAGCTACCTGCGTGCCGATCGCATCATGGCCGTCGCCAGGGCCGCCGGCGCCGAGGCCATTCATCCCGGCTACGGCTTCCTGTCGGAGAATGCCGACTTCGCCGAGGCCTGCGCTGCCGCCGGCATCGCCTTCGTCGGCCCGCCGGCCGCCGCGATCCGCGCCATGGGCAGCAAGGCCGAATCCAAGGCGCTGATGGTCGCTGCCGGCGTGCCCGTGGTGCCCGGCTACCATGGCGAGGACCAAGCCGAGGATCGCCTGGCGGCCGAGGCCTCGCGCATCGGCTTTCCCGTGTTGATCAAGGCCAGCGCGGGCGGCGGCGGCAAGGGCATGCGCCCGGTGCTCGCCGCGGCCGATTTTCTCGACGAACTTGCGGGCGCGCGGCGCGAGGCCAAGGGTGCCTTCGGCGACGACCGCGTGCTGCTTGAACGCTACCTGCAGAAGCCGCGCCATGTGGAGGTGCAGGTCTTCGCCGACAGCCACGGCCATACCATCCACCTTCACACGCGCGACTGTTCCGTCCAACGCCGCCACCAGAAGGTGCTCGAGGAGGCGCCGGCACCGGACCTCGCGCCGGCGCTGCGCGAACGCCTGCACGAAGCGGCCATCGCCGCCGCGCGCGCCGTTGGCTACGTCAATGCCGGCACGGTCGAATTCATTGTCGAGGGCGAGGACGCCTTCTTCATGGAGATGAACACGCGCCTGCAGGTCGAACATCCGGTGACGGAAATGATCACCGGCCTCGACCTGGTGGAATGGCAGCTGCGCGTTGCCGCCGGCGAGGCACTGCCCTGCCGCGAACCACCCGAAGCCAGCGGCCATGCCGTCGAAGTCCGCCTTTATGCCGAGGACCCGGCTGCCGAGTTCCGCCCCTCGATCGGCACGCTGACCCGCTTCTTCGGACCGGGGCAGCGCCAGGGCGTGCGGATGGACACCGGTGTGCGCGCCGGCGATGCCATCACCCCGCACTACGACCCGATGATCGCGAAGGTGATTGCGGCCGCACCGGACCGGCGCATGGCGTTGGAACGGCTCGGCGGCGCATTGGCGGAGACGCAGCTTGGCGGGCTGACAAGCAACCTGACCTTCCTGCGACGCCTGGTCGCGCATCCGGCCATGGTGGCGGGCGAACTCGATACCGGCTTCATCGCGCGGCACGCCGCGGCGCTGATCCCGCCGCCCACCGAAGTCCCGGAGCAGGCGCTTGCGGCCTTCGCCGCGGTCTACCTGGAGCGCCTGCGCTATGACCGGCAGGGCGCGTCACCCTGGGATTCCTGTTTCGGGTTCCGCCTGTTCGGCGCGGGCGAGGAATTGCTGCTGCTGCGCGATGATGTGCGGCTGCGCCGGGTCGTCATGCGTCGGCGCCGCGGCACCACGGATGTCACGGTCGATGGTGGCGCGCCCATCGCGGTCGCGGCGGACCTTTCGGCCGGCCTGCGCGCGTCGGTCAATGGCGTCTGGCACCGTGTGCCGTTCACGTTGGATGGTGACGTGGTGGCCCTGGCCTTCGGCGGGGTGGACCATACGCTCCGGCTGGTGGATCCATACGCGCCGATCGGCGGCGATGCGGCTGCCGAGGGCCGGCTTGCGGCGCCTATCCCCGGGCGCGTCGTGCAGGTGCTGGTGGCGGTCGGGGATCGCGTCGCGCGCGGTCAGGTGGTGGCGATCCTGGAGGCGATGAAGACCGAGTTGCGCATCACCGCGCCGGCGGATGGCATCGTGGCGCACCTCGGCTGCGCTGCGGGGGACAGCGTCGAGGAAGGGACAGAGATCGTCACCCTCGCGCCACTGGACGAGGGCGCTGCGCCTGCCTGATCGGGTGGCGCAGCAGCAGGCCGGTGCGGCGCAGCGCGCAACCCAGGTGGATGGCCGGCGGCATGGCGGCATAGGCGGCGTGCAGTGGCAACAGGCGGAGCAGGGCGGCCAGCGCCTCGCTGCGCGCGCCGCGCTGCGCCAAGGCGCAGGCAAGCAGCAAGGCGGCTTCCGCGGGCGCGACCTTCGGGCACAGCGTGCAGGCCGCCGCGATCGGCGCGGCGCGCAGCAGCGCATCGAACGGCGGCGCGGCCGCGGCGGCATCCTCGGTCGCGAGGATCATCGTCGTGGCGGACAGCGGCGCCTGCCCGGCGCGGGCCGCCCCATGCCAGGCGCGCAGCGTGTCGAGCAGCAGGCGCTCGGCCGGCGGCAGGTCGTCAGTCGGCGTGCCGGCCCAGGGCCAGTCGGGCAGTCCATGCGTCGCCATGGGGGACTCCTTGCGCTGCGGCGCCCAGGCGTAGCGCAAGTGAGAATGATTCGCAATAACTGGGTACCTCCAGAAACCCCTCGTCCTGATGCCGTTTGGCTGATTCACCGGCGTGCATTGGCGCGAGGGAAGGCGATTGTTGGCAGCCTGGGTTCTTCGACGTGGAGGAACGGCTGCGGGTGTTGTCGGCCAAAGGCCGGCCATCGCCCGCCACGCCAGCGGATTGTCCGGATTGCGCCCCTGACATCCGGTAACGCGTTCAAATTGTACGCAACGGGCGCAGTTTTCCCTTGCTTCATTGCGTCAACATGCGGACCTACCGCATCGGCTGAGCCCAGTCCGGCACCCGGGCGCTCATACGGCATCAACCCATGGCCGGCAGGAACTACGATCGGGGTCGCTATTCCATGGATGGTTCGCTCGAAGCCATAGAGGCCGTGCGCTCGGCACGAGAGGCGGCGGGTCGCTCCCATCGTTGGCGGCTGGGCGAATGGCTCGGCCGCATCAATACGCGCGCGGCCATGATCAGCATCCTCTTTCTCGTCGTCGTAGGCCTCTTCGCCAGCAACGCGCTGACGACGCTTTCCCGGCACTCCCTGATCATCGAGGAACTGGGCGTGCGCAGCCGCCTGGCGGATGAGGCGACCGCGACGTTCGCGTCCAGTGTCGAGTCCTACGGCACGACGCTTGCGGGCGTGGTGGCAGGCAGCGTTCAGCCGAACGCGATCGCATCCCGCATGGTCACGGAGGCGGCGCAACTTTCGGCCGCGTTCCTGACTGTCGAGCATCTGCTCGCCAACGATATCGATCCCGCAGCGATGGCCGCGGCTCGAGAGGCGCTTGCGCGCCTGCCGGGACTCGCCGACCGCGTGCAGCAGACCTTCACCGCCAGGCGCCGCACCGACGTAGCGGCGTTGCACGACGAATGGCGCGATGCCCAGAGCGGCTTCGATCGGCTGGTGGGCGCGGCCAGGGAACGCTCTCGTGCCCGAGCCGAAGCCGGTGTCGCAGCCGCACGCCGTATCGCGAACGACGCACGCATCGTGACGCTCGCCGGCGTCGCCCTGGGCATCGCAGCGACGATTCTCGTCTGGATCATCGTCGTTGCCATGATCACGCGCCCGGTCGGGATCCTGGCTCAGTCGATGGTGCGGGTCGCGCGCGGCGACGTGGCCGCACCGGTCCCGCTCAGCGACCGGGAGGACCAGCTGGGCGTGATGGCGCGCGCGGTGCTCGTCTTCCGCGAAAACCTCAATGTCACGCGCAGCCTCGCCGACAAGGCGCTCGAAGGCGCCAGGCAGACATTCGCCTCGTCCAGCCAGGCCTCGGAAGCCATGGATGGCATTGCCAGGAGCGCCGCGACACAACTCGACCATCTGCGCCATCACGCTGCTTCGCTCCACGAGGCAGCCGAAGCGATCCGCCAGCTTGCGGAGAGCACGCAGCAGGCCCGTGATCGCGCCGGTGATGCGAAGCTTCTGCTCGACGACAGCCTGCGCAAGATCCGCGGCCTCAAGCAGGCTCTGGGCGGTGGAGATGACGACCCAGAACGTGTCGCACGGGTCACCACCGCAATCGTGCGTATGGCGACGCAGACCCAAATGCTTGCCGCCAACGCCGCCCAGGAAGCCTCGCGGGTGGGTGGTGACGGCACGGGGATGGCCATGATCGCCGAGGAGGCACGCCAACTCGCAACCCGCAGCGAAACCCTCGCGATCGCGATCGCCGAGGCGGTCGACAATGCTGGACGCAAGGGGCGCGAAGCAGGACACGTGGCCGAAGCAATCGCCACCTCAGCCAACCGGCTGGAAGGCCTGGTCGCAGACACGGCGCGCCTGGCCACCAGAATCGCCGCGTCGATGGCGCAGCAACACGAGACGTTCCGTACCCTTGCCGAACGGGTCGAGGTCCTCATGCAGACCGGGCAGTCGAACGCGACGTCAGCCGCACAGCTGACGGCTGATATGGTCGAGCTCTCGCGCCATGCGGCTGATACGCGCCAGGAGGTCGAATCCGTCGCCGCGGGATCGCGCCTTGGCCGTAACGCGTAAGCCGCCCGGCCCGGCAAGCCGCTCGCCGCACCCCCGCCGCGCAGACTTCACCACCACGACATTTCGCGCGACACTGTCGCATGAACGACGCCACCCCGGGCTCCGCCCCGCCCCGAACCCGTACCGGCGACACGGTGGCCGCGCTGGTGGTTGCGGCGCTGGCGGCGCGCGGCACCAAGCGCATCTGGGGCGTGCCGGGCGGTGGTTCGTCGCTCGACCTGATTGACGCGGCGGCGCCGGCCGGCGTTGCCTTCGTGCTGTGCCGCCACGAGGGCAGCGCGGCGATGATGGCGGTAGCCGATGCCGAACTGACCGGAGCCCCTGGCGTGGTCCTCACCACCAAGGGACCGGGCCTGTCGAACGCCGCGAACGGCGTGAGCTGCGCGACACTCGAACGTGCCCCGGTACTGCTGGTGACCGACGGCTTCACGCCTGCGCAGACCGGCTGGATCACGCACCAGGTCTTCGACCAGCGCCTCGCGACGGCTGCCTATGTGAAGGGCCATGCGCGGTGCGACGGCGACGACCCTGCGGGGGAGTTCGAAAATCTGCTCGATGACGCCACCGCGCATCCGCGTGGGGCCGTCCATCTCGACCTGACCTCGGCAGCTGCGAAGCGGCATGCAGGGTCGATCCTCCACAGGGCGGCGCCACCATCGCCGCTGCCCGACCTTGAGCCTCTGCGCGCATTGCTGGCCGGTGCGCGCAGGCCGGTTATCGTGCTGGGCCTGGAGGCGACCGAAGCGGCGCCCGGAACCCGTACGCTGGCCGAAGCGCTCGGCTGCCCGGTTCTGGTCACCTACAAGGCCAAGGGCGTTCTGCCGGACGCGCACCCCCAGAATGTCGGCATCTTCACCGGCGGCACGTTGGAAGCGCAGGTGGTCAGCACGGCGGACCTGATCCTGCTGATCGGCGCCGATCCCGTCGAATTCATTCTGCAGCCCTGGCGTTACACGGCGCCGGTGGCCGAGGTGGCGGCGCGCCCCTTTCCTGTCCACTACACGCACATCGCGATCGGGGCATACGGGCCGATCGCGCGGATTGTCGCGGCGCTGGCCGATGGTGCGTCGCGGTCCGACTGGACGGCAGCGGAGATGGACGGGCACCGCGCGGCCATGCGCGATGGGCTCGCCTGGCCTCCCGGCGGAGGCGGCGTGGCCCCGCCGCGCATCGTGCAACTGGCCGCCGAGGCCGCTCGACGCGCCGGGCGCGACCCGCGCGCCACGGTGGATGCCGGCGCGCACATGTTCTCGGCCACAGCCTTCTGGCCGTGTTCGCGTCCGCGCGACCTGCTGATATCGAACGGCCTCGCCACCATGGGCTTCGCGCTGCCCGCGGGCATCGCGGCGGCGCTGCACGATCCCGCGCGCGGCGCCGTCGCCTTCACCGGCGATGGCGGGCTGATGATGTGCGTGGCGGAACTCGCAACCGCCGTCGACCATCATGCGCGGTTGGTGACGGTGGTATTCAACGACGGCGCGCTGTCGCTGATCGACGTGAAGCAGCAGCAGCGCCAGTTGCCCAGCCAAGGGGTGCGCTGGGGCCGCGCCGATTTCGCGATGATCGCCGAGGGCTTCGGCGCCCGGGGCTTTCGCGCGCAGGACGATGCGGGGCTGACGGCGGCGCTCGATGCCGCCTTCGCCCATGACGGGCCATCGCTGGTGGATGTTCAGGTCGATCCCGCCGGCTACATGCAGCAACTCCAGGCGATGCGGGGCTGAGGAAGAATTCATGGCAGGTTTCACCGCGCTCAGCCTGGGCTCCGCCTGGAGCCGCATTGCCGGGCTGATGGACGAGGCAGCGCAGAACTTCGTACGCACCTCCTTCTCCTCGGTGGTGCGCGACAACTGGGACATGGCGATCGGGCTGATGGACAGCGCGGGGCGGCAATTCGCCCAGTCGTCGCGGTCCGTGCCGTCCTTTGTCGGCACCATGCCGGTCACCCTGGGCCACATGCTGGCGCGCATCCCGCGCGACAGCCTGCGCCCCGGTGACGTGCTCATCAGCAATGACGGCTACCTCGGCACCGGGCACCTCAACGACATCACCACGATCCGGCCGATCTTTCGGGAAGGCCGCATCGCCGCCTGGATCGGCGGCACCTTCCATTCCACCGACATCGGTGGCGCGCCGTCGGTCGAGGCACGGGATTCCTGGGAGGAAGGCCTGACCATCCCGATCGCACGCATTCTGCGCGAAGGCCGCGAGAACGAGGACGTCATCGCCTTCCTGGAGACGAACCTGCGCCAGCCGGACGAGACGCTGGGTGACATCCGGGCACTGTTCGCGGTGTACGAGCAGGCGGAGGCCCGGCTGTTCCGCATCGCCGCCGAGGAAGGCATCGGCGAGATCGATGCGCTGGCCGCCGAGATCTTCGCGCGGTCCGAACGCAGCATGCGCCAGGCCATCGCCGCGGTGCCGGATGGCGAGGTGACGGACCAGGTCACCGCCGACGGCTTCGAACATCCCGTCACGATCCGCCTGCGCCTGGCGGTCAAGGGCGATGCGCTGACGCTGGACTTCACCGGCACTGATCCGCAGATCGCCCGGCCGGTGAATTCGCCGCTGAACTTTTCCCGCGCCTATTCACACTACGCGGTGAAATGCGCATTCGATCCCGCCACGCCCAACAATGACGGCTGCTTCCGGCCGATCACCCTGGTCGCGCCGGAGGGCAGCATCGTGAATCCGCGCCGGCCCGCGCCGGTCTGGGGGCGGCACCTGACGGGCCATTATTTGCCCATCCTCGTGCTCGCGGCGTTGGGAAAGCTGATCCCGGACCGTGTCATCGCCGAATGCGGCAGCCCGCTGTGGAACTGCTACTTCACCGGCGAACAGACCGATGGCCGCCGCTACGTCCGGATGTTCTTCATGAATGGCGGCCACGGCGCGCTGCCGATGCGCGACGGGCCGGCCTGCCTGTCCTTTCCATCCAACGTCGCGACCCAGCCGGTCGAACAGTTCGAGAATGCGGTGCCGATGCTGTTGACCGAGAAGCGCCTGATCCCGGATTCCGGCGGCGCCGGCCGCATGCGGGGTGGCCTGTCGCAGCGCCTGACCTTCGAAGCGACCGGCCCGAACCCGGTCACCGTCACCTACCGCCACGAGCGCGTGCAGCACCCGCCGCGCGGCATCCTCGGCGGCCTGGCCGGCCGAGGCGGGCGGGACCTGGTGAATGGCGCAGCGGTGGCGGCCAAGGCACGCATCACGCTGGCCCCCGGCGACCGCATCACCTTCGAGACGCCAGGCGGCGGCGGCATGGGGGCGCCCGCCGAACGCGACCCGGCCGCACTCGCAAGCGACCTCGCCGAGGGCTACGTCACCGCGGCCGGTGCCCAGGCGTATCGCGCATGACCGACGCGCCCTACCGCATCGGTGTCGATATCGGCGGCACCTTCACCGATTTCGTCCTGCTCGATTCGCGCGACGGCACCCTGCGCAACGGCAAGGTGCTGACCACGCCGGCCGCACCGGAGGACGCGGTGCTCTCCGGCATCCGGCAGTTGCTGACTGTGCACGGCATCTCCCCCGCCGATGTGCAGCACGTCATCCATGGCACGACGCTGGTGGCCAATGCGCTGATCGAACGGCGTGGCGTGCCGACCGGCCTCGTCACCACCGACGGCTTCCGCGATATCATCGAGATCGGCACCGAGCTCCGACACGACACCTACGACCTGTTCATGCGCGTGCCCGAACCCCTGGTGCCGCGACGCCGCCGCCTCGAAGTGCCGGAACGCGTCCTGCCCGATGGCGGCATTCGCCTGCCGCTCGACGAAGACGCGGCGCGTGCCGCCGCGCGCGACCTGGTGGCGCAGGGCGTGCAGGCGGTGGCCATCTGCTTCCTGCACGCCTTCCGCAACCCGGCCCATGAACGCCGCATGGCGGAGATCATCGCCGAGGAAGCGCCCGGCCTGACGGTGTGCCTGTCCTCCGACGTGGTGCCCGAGATCGGCGAGTACGAACGTGCCTCCACCACCATTTGCAACGCCTATGTCCTGCCAGTCTTCCAGCGTTACCTGATGCGCCTTGGCGACGGGCTGCGCGGGCTCGGCCTGACCGGTCCGCTCTACCTGATGCTGTCGGATGGCGGGACGGTGGGCGAGGCGACCGCGGCGCGGCATCCGATCCGCCTGGTGCAGTCCGGGCCGGCCGGTGGCGTGCGCGCCATGGCGCTGTATGGCGTCGCCGCGGGTGCGCCCGATGTCCTGTGCTTCGATATGGGCGGCACCACCGCCAAGGCGTGCCTGATCGAGGGTGGCGAACCGCTGCGCAGCCTCGACTTCGAGGTCGCGCGCGTGGACCGGTTCCGCAAGGGCAGCGGATTGCCGCTGAAGGTGCCGGTCATCGAGATGATCGAGATCGGTGCCGGTGGCGGCTCCATCGCGCAGGTGGACCGCCTGGGGCTGATCCGGGTCGGTCCGGAGAGTGCTTCCTCCGATCCCGGACCGGCCTGCTACGGGCTGGGCGGCACGCGGCCGACGGTGACGGATGCCGACCTGGTGCTCGGCTACCTCGGCGCCGGGTCCTTCCTGGGCGGCGACATGCGGCTCGATGTCGCGGCGGCGGAGCGGGCATTGCGCGAGCACCTGGCCGATCCGCTCGGATTGTCGGTGGTGGAAGCGGCCTGGGCGCTGCACGAGACGGTCAACGGCACCATGGCGCAGGCGGCAGCGATCCATGCGCTCGAGAAGGCGCGGCGGATCGAGGGCTACACGATGGTGCCGATCGGCGGCGCCGGACCGGTGCATGCGGCACAGGTATGCCGCAAGCTCGGCATCGCGCGGCTGGTCGCGCCGGCCGGGGCGGGCGTGGCCTCGGCCTTCGGCTTCCTCGCCTCGCCGATCTCCTTCGCCTTCGTCCGCGGCTGGGTCGCGCCGCTCGCGACCGTCGACTTCGATGCGTTGCGCGCCATGGTGGGCGGGATCGAGACGGACGGGCGCGCGATGTTGGCCGAGGCCGGCGTGCCCTCGGGCGCGGCGGTCCGCACCGTGATCGGTGCGCTGCGCTATGTCGGCCAGGGCTTCCAGGTCGAGGCGGAAATTCCGGCCGCGGCACTGGCCGCCGGCGATCGCGACGCCGTGCGCATTGCCTTCGAACGACGCTACCTTCAGCACTATGGCCGCACGGAGCCGTCGCTGCCGGTGGAATGCGTCTCCTGGCAGGTGATCATGGCCGGGCCGACGCCGGCGGTCTCGCTGACCGCACCATCGGGTGGCGCGGTGTCCGCAACGGCCCCGCGCCATCGCCCGGCCTGGTTCCCGGAAGCCGGTGGCTACGTCGAGACCCCGGTGATCGACCGCGCGACGCTGCGCCCGGGCGACCGCGTCGTGGGGCCGGCGCTGGTCGAGGAGCGCGAGAGCACGCTGGTGCTGCCGCCCGGCACCGAGGCGGTCTGCGATGCGTCGCTGAACCTGGTCGTGTCGCTGTAGCGACGTCGGCCGGCGCCTATCGCGGCGAGGCTACGAAAGCGCCCTGGTCGGGTGTGTCTGCCCAGGCGCGGAAGGCGGACGAGGGCGTCACGCGCCCGTCCCGCATCAGCCGCAGCCAGATTTCGGTCGCGCGCACGAAGGGGTTCACGCCGCGCGGCCAGATGGCGAGGCTCATGGCCTCCGCGATGCAGGGTTCCGGCACGCCGGCGGCGTAGGCGGCCTCGATCTCCGCCGCCAGGCCCCAGGGCTCGTCGCAGGCCGTCTGCACGCCGATCAGCGCCAGGCGTGCGGCGGCTTCGTCGAGCGGCGAACCGGCGATCAGCGTGCTGCCAGCCGCGCGGTATTCGGCCATCAGGTCGAGGCCCGGCAGGTGGCCCTGCCAGTTCGCGGCCAGCGTTGCGTAAGGCGCTGCACCGCCGGCCCAGGCGGCGAGGCGGAACACCGCGGCCGCCTCGGCTTCGGTGCCGCCCGTTGCCAGGAAGCGATGCAGATGATGCGTGCCGACGGGTTCGCGGCAGGCGGCCAGGATCGCGAGCCAGACCACCTCCTTCAGATGCGGGGACAGGTGGTGATCATCGACCGTCAACGCACGGTACATCGCCTCGTAGGCCGCATGCAGGTCGGGCAGCGCGGCCGCCATGGCGCCGTGATGCGGCAGCACGAAGCCGCGTGCGGCGCGGATCTCGGCGAGGCGCGCCTGCACCTGCGCGGCGCTCGGCGGCGCGCCTGTCATGCGGCGACCGGCGGCAGTGTCTCCAGCATCCAGCGCGCGATCGCGGTGGCCTGCGCATCCATGTTCACCTGCGCCATGACCTGGATGCCCACCGGCATGCCACCCACCGTCGTCAGCGGGATGGTCACGGCCGGCGCGCCGATGCCGGAGCTCGGCGTGTTGAACACGGCATCGCCGGTGGGCCGTGCGACCAACGGCCGGCCGGGCGCATCGCCCGCCCAGGGCGGCGCGGGCCCCGGGGAGGCGGGGGCGATCACCGCATCGACGATCGGCGCCAGCACGGCGTGACGCAGGCGCAGCTCCTCGCGCTGCAGAAGCCGCATGCGGTAGTCCTCGGGCGTCATGCGTTCCGCCATGGCCAGCACGGCACGCGACCGCGCGCTGATGGCCTCCGGGTCCTGAGCGACGAGGTTGCGGAACAGCCAGTGATTTTCCCAGCCGGTGATGGCGCTGGTCATCGCCTGCACGCCGACCAGCGATGCCTCGAACGCCTCCAGAACCGGATGGTCGGCGCGGCGCAGCACGGTCACGCCCGCCGCGCGGAGGTTGGCGATCACCTGTTCGAAGGCTGCCTTGCTGGCGTCGTCCAGGGCGCCCCAGCCCTCCGTCTCCATCACGCCGAGCACCGCCGGGCGACGCGCAGCGGGTGGCGTCGGCGGCCCGAACAGGCCGGGGCGTCCGGGGTCGCCGCCGGCGCGCCTGGTGATCTCGATGGCGACCTGCCACATGTCCGCGATGCAGCCGGCATGGATGCCGGTGGTGCTCATGCTGGTGGCCTGGCGCTCGCCCCGGTTGATGCCGCCCTGCGTCGGCTTCAGCGCGACATTGCCGCAATAGGAGGCCGGGCGGATGACCGAGCCGCCGACCTGCGTGCCGAGCGCGGCCGGGACCATCCCCGCGCCGACTGCCGCCGCCGATCCGGAGGACGATCCGCCAGGCGTGCGCCGCGGGTCGAAGGGATTCGTGGTGGGGCCGGGATGTGCGCCGCCGAGTTCCGTCGTGACCGTCTTGCCGAGCACGACGGCGCCGGCCTGGCGCAGGGCCCATACCGCCGCGTTGTCGCGCTTCGGGAAGTTCCCGCGATAGGCCGGGCACCCCATCTGCGTGGGCATGTCGCGCGTCTCGAGCAGGTCCTTGATGCCGAGCGGCATGCCGTCGATGGACGACAGCGGCCTGCCGTCGCGCCAGCGTTGCGTGCTGGCATCGGCGGCCTCCCGCGCGCCGGCCTCGTTCATCACCACCCAGGCGCGCACCACGGGCTCGCGCACGGCAATCGTCTCGAGGCAGCGTTCGAGAAAAGCGCGCGGCGTGTCCTTGCCCTCGGCAAAGGACTGGGCCGCTTCGTGAAAACTCGGGGCGTGCGCTGTCATTGGCCGTTCCTGCTGCGTTTGCAGGCATTCAGCGACCATCGCGGGGGCATGTCCAGGGTGTGCCAGGGGGCGGTGTCACAGAAGCCTCTGGCGCTCCGCCCGGTTTCCACGGCAATTTAATCGTCGGGACAGGCAATACGCCGGAAGGCGAAGGCTGGGAGCAGATGGCATGACCGAAGACGATCTCCGCGGGCTCATTGCGCGCGTGAAGGATGGCAACCTGTCGCGGCGCGGCTTCGTGAAGCGGCTTGCTGCGGTTGGCTTCACCGCGCCGATGGCGACGCAGCTGCTGGCGATCGCGGGCGCGGCGCCGGCGGCCGCACAGACCCTGCCGGCCTACCGGCCAACCCGGCGCGGCGGTGGCGGCGCGCTGAAGGTGCTCTACTGGCAGGCCTCGACGCTGCTGAACCCGCATTTCGCCTCGGGCACCACCAACCAGGATTCGAGCCGCGTCTTCTACGAACCCCTGGCCGGCTGGGCCTCGGACGGGACGCTGGTGCCGATCCTGGCCGCCGAGATCCCGTCGCGCGAAAACGGCGGGCTGTCGGGCGACGGGCGCTCCGTCACATGGAAGATGAAGCGCGGCGTGAAGTGGCACGACGGGCAGGAATTCTCGGCCGACGACGTGGTGTTCAACTGGGAGTACTCGCGCAACCCGCAGGTCGCGACGGTCACCTCCGGATCCTACCGCGACGTCAATGTCGTGAAGGTGGACGACTACACGGTGCGCGTTGAGTTCCCGCAGCCGACGCCGTTCTGGGCGGATGCCTTCGTGGGCGGCACGGGGCAGATGATCCCGCGCCACCTGTTCAAGGACTTCGCCGGTCCGAATGCGCGCGACGCACCCACCAACCTGCGCCCGGTCGGCACCAGCGCCTACAAGTTCGTATCCTTCGCGCCGGGCGATACGCTGCGCGCCGAACTGAACCCGAACTACCATATGGATAATCGGCCCTACTTCGACACGCTCGAGGTGAAGGGCGGCGGCGACGCGGTCTCGGCTGCGCGCGCCGTGCTGCAGACCGGCGACTACGACTACGCCTGGAACATGCAGGTCGAGGACGAGATCCTGAAGCGGCTCGAAGCCGCCAACCGCGGCAAGATCAACATCGTCGAGGGCGGCGGCATCGAATTCGTGCAGCTGAACGCCACCGACCCGAACCGTGAGGTCGACGGAGAGCGTTCGCACATCAGCACGCAGCACCCCGCCTTCCGCGACCCGGCGGTGCGCCAGGCGATGGCGCTGCTGATCGACCGCAACGCCCTCGAGCAATTCATCTACGGTCGCGGCGGTCCGGCGACGGCGAACTTCCTCAACAATCCGCCGCGCTTCCGTTCCGAGAACATGCGCTTCGAATTCAGCATCCAGAAGGCCAACGAGGTCCTGGATGCCGCCGGGTGGGCGCGCGGGCGCGACGGTATCCGTGCGAAGGATGGCGTGCGTCTGCGCTTCGTCTACCAGACCTCGGTCAATGCGCCACGCCAGCGCACCCAGGCGGTCTACAAGCAGGCGGCGCAGCGCGCGGGCATCGACCTGGAACTCAAGTCGGTCACCGCCTCGGTGTTCTTCTCGTCGGATGTCGCGAACCCGGACACCTACACCAAGCTGTACGCCGACATGCAGATGTACACGACCACCATGCCGCAGGCCGATCCCGAGCGGTTCATGAACCAGTACGTGTCGTGGGAGGTCTCGTCCAAGGCGAACAACTGGCAGGGGCGGAACATCGTCCGCTGGCGCAGCGAGGAATACGACCGCATCTTCCGCGAATCGCAGGGCGAGCTCGACCCCATCAAGCGCGCCGCGCTGTTCGTCCGCATGAACGACCTGGTGGTGTCCTCCAACCACGTCATCCCGCTGGTGCGCCGGCCCACGGTCAGCGCCAGCCTGAACAACCTGCGCCACGTGCTGAGCGCCTGGGACCTCACGATGTGGTACCTGAACGATTGGTATCGCGAGACCTGATACTCCGCGCGTGACCCAGTACCTGATCCGCCGCCTCCTCATCGCGATCCCGAGCCTGCTCGGGATCAGCGTGGTGCTATTCACCATACTGGCCCTCGCACCGGGGGATCCCTTCGAGGAATTGGCGACCAATCCCGCCATCCCGCCGGATGTGCGCGCGAACCTGCGCGCCAGCCTCGGGATGGATGACCCGATCCACCAGCGCTACCTGAACTGGCTTTTCGCCATGCTGCGCGGCGAATGGGGGTATTCCTTCGTCAGCCGCGTGAATGTCGACCAGTTGATCCTCCAGCGCCTGCCGACCACCATCATCGTGATCGGTGCCGCACAACTGCTCGCGCTGTGCGTGGCGCTGCCGGTCGGCGTCTACGCGGCGACCCGCCCCTATTCGCTGTTCGACAAGATCGCGAACACGCTCGCGTTCGTCGGGTTCTCGCTGCCGACCTTCTTCACCGGGCTTCTTCTGATCCTGCTGTTCTCGATCACGCTCGACTGGCTGCCCTTCGTCTATCGCGCGCAGATCGACGCCACCGGCTGGCGTTGGTGGTGGGAACACATCCGCCAGTCGATCATGCCCGTGCTGGTGCTGGGCCTGTTCCAGGGTGCGGCGCTTGTGCGTTTCGTGCGATCGGCCGTGCTCGACGTCGTCCGCCTGGACCACGTGACGACGGCGCGCGCCAAGGGCCTGCCGGAGAGCACCGTCACGCTGAAGCACGTGGTGCGCAACGCCATGA
The DNA here is from genome assembly GCA_001464375.1 of Rhodospirillales bacterium Ga0074136. Classification (GTDB taxonomy): domain Bacteria; phylum Pseudomonadota; class Alphaproteobacteria; order Acetobacterales; family Acetobacteraceae; genus Neoroseomonas. Next base: position 47,832 of record LNEW01000110.1, read on the forward strand.
TCCCGGTGGTGACGCTCGTCGCCCTGCAGATGCCCATCGTCTTCGGCGGCGCCATCGTGACCGAGCAGATCTTCCGCATACCCGGCATCGGTTCGCTGTTGATCACCGCGATCCTGGCGAACGACACGCCGGTCATCATGGCGGTGACCTTCGTCTTTGCCTGCCTCGTCATCCTGTTCAACCTGATCGCGGACGTCCTGTATGGCTGGCTCGATCCCCGCATCAGCTACCGCTAGCGTCACGGCCGCGGCTGTGCCGCGCGTCGGGCCCTGGCAGGAAGCCTGGCGACGCTTCCGCAAGCACAGGCTGGCGGTGGTGAGCCTGGTGATCCTGTCGTTACTCGTTCTGGCGGTGCTTGTCGGGCCGTTCGCATGGCGCCTTCCGATCGACGAGATCGACTTCACCGCCCGCCTCGAAGGCCCGTCCTGGGCGCATCCGATGGGCACCGACGACCTCGGCCAGGACATCCTGGCGCGCGTGCTCTATGGCGGGCGCATTTCGCTGGCCGTCGGCTTCGCGGCGATGATGGTGGCGATCTTCGTGGGCGTGCTGGTCGGCGCGGTGGCCGGCATGGCGGGCGGGCGCATCGATGCCGGGCTGATGTGGCTCACCGACCTGTTCCTGTCCTTGCCCCAGCTGCCGCTGCTGCTGCTGATCATCTACCTTTTCCGCGATGCACTCACGCAGGTCGTGGGGCCGGAACTCGGCGTCTTCATCCTGATCGTCATCATCATCGGCGGCTTCAACTGGATGCAGGTCGCGCGCCTGGTGCGCGCGCAGTTCTTCTCCCTGCGGGAGAAGGAATTCGTGGAAGCCGCGCGCGCGCTCGGCGCATCGCGCATGCGCCTGGTGCTGCGCCACATCCTGCCCAACGCGATGGGCCCGGTGATCGTCGCCGCCACCATCGACATCGCGGCCGCGATCATCGCGGAGAGCACGCTGTCCTTCCTCGGCCTCGGCTTCCCGCCGGATGTGCCGACCTGGGGGCGACTGCTGTTCGACGCCAAGGACAACCTCGATTTCGCGCCGCACTGGGCGATCTTCCCCGGCGCGATGATCTTCCTGACCGTGCTGTCGATCAACTTCATCGGCGACGGGCTGCGCGACGCCTTCGATCCGCGCCGGGTGGTCGCCTCGTGAGCGAACCACTCCTCGCCATCCGCGGCCTCAAGGTTCATTTCTCGACCGATGACGGCATGGTCCGCGCGGTGGATGGCGTGGACATCACGGTCAACCGCGGTGAGACCGTCTGCGTCGTCGGCGAATCCGGCTGTGGCAAGACCGTGACCGCGATGACGGTGCTGAAGCTGATCGCCATGCCGCCCGGGCGCATCGTGGCCGGGCAGATTCTGTGGCGGGGCCGAGACCTGGTGCCGCTGCCCTCCGATGCGATGCGCGCCATCCGCGCCAAGCAGATCGCCATCGTCTTCCAGGAACCGATGACCTCGCTGAACCCGGTCTACACGGTGGGCGAACAGATCGCCGAGGTCGTGCGCCAGCAGGAAGGCCTCTCCCGTCGCGCCGCGATGGATCGCGCGAAGGAGATGCTGACGCTGGTCAACATCCCGAACGCACCGCGCCGCGCGGGCGACTACCCGCACCAGTTCTCCGGCGGCATGCGCCAGCGCGTGATGATCGCCATGGCGCTGTCGTGCAATCCGCAGCTGCTGATCGCGGATGAACCCACCACCGCGCTCGATGTCACCATCCAGGCGCAGATCCTCGACCTGCTCGCCGAAATGAAGGACCGGCTTGGCATGGCGGTGATGCTCATCACCCATGCGATGGGCGTGGTGGCGGAGGTGGCTCAGCGCGTCGTGGTGATGTACGCCGGCAAGGTGGTCGAGGAAGCGCCGGTGCGCGACCTGTTCGGCAATCCACGCCACCCCTATACGCAGGGGCTGATCCGGTCGATTCCACGCCTTGATCTTGCGGCCACCGAGCACCGTCGGCTCGAAGCCATTCCCGGCACGGTGCCCGGGCTGCTCAACCCGCCGCCTGGCTGCCGCTTCGCGGCGCGCTGCCGCTTCGTGACAGACGCCTGCATCGCGGCCGAACCGCCGCTGCGGGAGGTCGCGCCGGGCCACAAGGTGGCTTGCATCCTGTGAGCGCCGCGAAGGATCCCGCCATGGCGCAGCCGCTGCTTTCGGTCCGCAACCTGGTGAAACGCTTCCCCGTGCGCGGCGGCATTCTGCGCCGCGTGGTGGACCAGGTGCATGCGGTGGACGGCGTGGGCTTCGACCTGGCGGCGGGGGAGACGCTCGGCCTGGTCGGGGAATCCGGCTGCGGCAAATCGACCACCGGCCGCTGCATCCTGCGGCTGATCGAACCCACCTCGGGCGAGGTGCGCTTCGAGGGGCGCGACGTGCGTGCGCTGACCGGCAATGAACTTTCGGCCATCCGCCGCGACATGCAGATCATCTTCCAGGACCCGTTCGCGTCGCTGAATCCGCGCATGACCGTAGGCGCCATCATCGGGGAGGCGCTGGAGATCCATCGCCTGGCCAAGACGCGACGGGAGCGCGAGGCGAAGGTCGCCGACCTGCTCGAGACCGTGGGCCTGCGCCCGGACCACATGTCGCGCTTCCCGCATGAATTCTCGGGCGGGCAGCGCCAGCGCATCGGCATCGCGCGCGCGCTGGCGGTCTCGCCCAAGCTGATCATCTGCGACGAACCGGTCAGCGCGCTCGATGTCTCGATCCAGGCGCAGGTCATCAACCTGCTCGAGGACCTGCAGGAGAAGTTCGGCCTCTCCTACCTGTTCATCGCGCACGACCTGTCGGTGGTGGAGCACATCAGCGATCGGGTCGCGGTGATGTATCTGGGCCGGATCGTCGAGATCGCGGCCTCGCGCGATCTCTATGCCGAACCGCTGCACCCCTACACCGAGGCGCTGCTTTCGGCGGTGCCCATCCCGGACCCGACGCTCAAGCGGGACCGGATCCGCCTACAGGGCGACCTGCCGAGCCCGATGAACCCACCCTCAGGGTGCCATTTCCACACACGCTGCCCCATCGCCGAGAAGGACCTGTGCGACACCCGCGTGCCGGAGTTCCGCGAAGTGCGCCCCGCACACTGGGTCGCCTGCCACAAGCGCGGGTAGCTTCCTCACTGAGAGTCAGAAACGCGGAGGCCCGGGGGAGTTCACTCCCCCGGCCTGTCGTCATTCAGCCGCGCTTGTCGATCGCCACGAAATCGCGGGCCGCCGCACCCGTGTAGATCTGCCGCGGCCGCCCGATGCGCTGGGACGGGTCCTCGATCAGTTCCTTCCACTGGCTCACCCAGCCGACGGTGCGCGCCACCGCGAACAGCACGGTGAACATGTGCGTCGGGATACCCATCGCCTTCAGGATGATGCCGGAATAGAAATCGACATTCGGGTACAGCTTTCGGCTGACGAAATAATCGTCCGACAGCGCGATCCGCTCCATCTCCATCGCCATGTCGAGCAGCGGCTCGTTCTTGATGCCGAGTTCGGCGAGCACCTCGTGGCAGGTTTCCTTCATGATCTTCGCGCGCGGGTCGAAGTTCTTGTAGACCCGGTGGCCGAAGCCCATGAGCTTGGTGTGGGAGTTCTTGTCCTTCACCTCGCTGATGAAGGCCGGGATGTTCTCCGGGCTGCCGATCTCGGCCAGCATCTTCAGCACGGCCTCGTTCGCCCCGCCATGCGCCGGGCCCCACAGCGCGGCGATGCCGGCGGCGATGCAGGCGAAGGGATTGGCGCCGGTCGAACCGGCCAGGCGGACGGTCGAGGTCGAGGCGTTCTGCTCATGATCCGCATGAAGGATCATGATGCGATCCATGGCGCGCGCAAGGATCGGGTTGTTCACGTACGGCTCCGCCGGAACGGCGTTGAGCATGTACAGGAAGTTCTCCGAGTAGCTCAGGTCGTTCCTGGGATACATGAAGGGCTGGCCGATCGAATACTTGTACGCCCAGGCCGCGATGGTCGGCACCTTGGCGATCAGCCGGAAGGCCGCGATCTCGCGCTGGCGCTCGTCGTTGATGTCGAGGTTGTCGTGGTAGAAGGCAGCCAGCGCGCCGACCACGCCGCACATCACCGCCATCGGGTGGGCGTCGCGGCGGAAGCCCTCGAAGAAGCGGCGCAGCTGCTCATGCAGCATGGTGTGGTAGGTGACGCCCTTGTGGAATTCATCGTACTGCGCCGCGGTCGGCAGGTCGCCGTTCAGCAGCAGGTAGCAGACCTCGAGGAAGGACGAATTCTCCGCCAGCTGCTCGATCGGGTAGCCGCGATACAGCAGCACGCCCTCGTCGCCATCGATGTAGGTGATGGTGCTCTCGCACGACGCCGTGGCGCCATAGCCGGGGTCGAAGGTGAAGATGCCGAGCTCGCCGTACAGCTTGCGGATATCGGCCACCTTCGGCCCGAGGGTGCCGCCGAGCAGCGGGAGTGACACGCTCTTGTTCGTGCCCTCCATCGTGACGGTGATGGCGCCGGCGGCCTTGCTGCTCATGCGGGGAATTCCTCAGGTCGTCCGGCCGCGCGGAGCATCCCGCCGGGCCCGGAATTGGTGCGGCGCAAGATAAGGCGCTGTCCGGGGCCTTGGCAAACCGACGGGTGGCCATGCGGCGCGCCGCGCGCTCCTGGCCCCGGCCGAAGCCTGCACCTCGTGGGCGCGGCGGCAGAATGTCAGTTGCGCGTGCGCCAGGTGAGCGGGGCGCCCGCACCATTGGCCCAGAGACCCTGCGCCGTAATGCGCGCCGCGGTCTCCTGGCTGCGCAGTCCGCTTGTCGTGGCAAGGGCGAAGCCGCCCCCGACGAGAGCCCGATTCAGGTCCGCGCCCGCCGCGTCGCATTGCCCAAGGCCGCGCCCGAACCCATCCTGCCCGACGATCCGGCAGGCCACCGGACGTCCCGCAACCAGGCGTGTCAGGGCTGCGGCCGCCGCACCGCCGCAATCGAACGCCTCGCCCGAGGCAGCCCGGCACGCTTCGCCGCGCGCCGGCGCGGCCACGCCATCCAGTCGCACAATCCGCTCGCCAAGTCCGATGGTCTCGCCATCGACGATCCGGATGGCATTCGCTTCGGCGCGCCAATGGCGGTCGGTGGGTGCCGAGCCGAACAGGTTGGACGGCAGCGCAACGCCGAGCACAACCGGCGCAGCGATGGCAGCGGTCAGCAACAGCGCCGCCCCACGAAGGCGGGGGCGGGTTTTCCGACCCTTGAAGATGCGACGTCTCTCGAGCACGCGCGGATCGTTAAACGGACCAGGAAGGCCCTGCAACCGGGGGAAGCATTTAAAAGTAACACTCCCCTGTGACCCGGTGCGGGCGGCAGGTAAGGAAGTCCGGCTAATCGCCTGTCCAAAAACGATCCTTGCCGCCCAACCGGCGCCAGGCCGCCAGCGCATCGTCGCGATGATCTGCAACCCGCGCTTCGCACCACCCCTCCACGCTGCCCACCGCCCAGCTTCGACCAGCACTGCGGGCCGACAGGGCGCGCGCCAGGCCGCGCGCCACGGCGGCGTCGTTGGCAATGCCGAGCCCATCCTGGAGCCTGCCCAAGCGTCGCAGGAAACGCCGTGCGCGCCGCTGGTCGAACAAGGGCGCAAACACCTCGGCGGCATAGCGCAGGCGTTTTCCGTCCAGGCGCAGTTCGTGCAGCTGCTCGGCCGTCAGAGTCTCGAAGGCTGCGCCGGCGCGGCGCAGGCGGGACCAGCGCCGGTCGAGCACGACGCGCCCGAAACTGAGCGCGGGCGTCTCCAGCGCCTCGCGCCGCTCCGCCGGCGCTGCATCGCGCCACGGGCGCGCCAGCATCACCGCCAGCGCGTCGATCAGCAGCAACCGCCAGCCCGGCGCGCTGACCATCGCCAGGGCAGCGTCGTAGGCCGCGCTGCGTCGGGCCTCGGCGGTGCGCAGCAAAGCGGCGATCCGCGCATCCTCGGCGAAAGCGGTACAGATCTCGCGCCCGGTGCCAGCCAGGAAGACGTCCCAGTCCCGGGCCGGCCCGAGGATCCCCACAACCTCCCGCAGCTGCGCATCCAGGCTGCGCACATCCGGCGCATCGGTGGCGTTGCGGAACACGCGCAGGACGGACCGCAGCCGGCGCAGCGCGACGCGGCTCTGGTGCACCGCCTCCGGCCCGGCGCCATGCCGAATGCGCGCCGCCTGCTGGTGGAGCACCTCCAGAAGATGGCCCACGGCGCGCAGGAAGGCGTCCTCGACCGTGGTTGCCGCCGCGGTGTCAGGGGGTCCGAGCCGATGCGGACGCGGCTGTGTGCCCGCGGCCATCGCGCGGGCCTCTTCCGCCAGGGTCGCGAGCGGGGGCAGCAGCGGCAGCTGCGCGGCGATCCCGCGCGCCGCGGCCATCATCGCCGGCAGCGGGCCGGTCAGGCAGAGTCGCGCGACCTCGCATTCGGCCGCGACGCTGCGCAGTCGGCCGGTCAGGAGTTCGACCATCGCGCTGCCCTCGGGCAGCTCCAGGCCAAAGGTCTGGCGACGGCCGGTGAAGGCGGCAACCGCGACCAGCGGCGCGCCCTCGGTCAGGGACGGTCCCTCATCGGATTCGAACGTGGCCTCGATGGCGGGCGGCTGCGCGGGATGCCAGGCTGCGTCGGGCTGTGGAAAAAGGTGGCGCAAGACCCGCTTCCCGCGGCGCGGCGCCTCAAGGATCATCCCCTGCGCAGAAAGCGTGCCCTCGGCCGTATCGGACCAGATCGTCTCGGCCGCGGTGGTCCGCGCGCGGCCGGCCCGGTGGGCCTGCACGAAGGGCAGCCGTGCCAGCCGGCCGGCGGCCTCGTTCGGCAGGGTGAACTCCAGGGTCACCGCCATCGCCGGGCCTTCGGCGAGCGGGGCGGGCGGCGCCGCGAGCGTCTCGCCGGCCTGTTCATGACCGGGGAGCCTGGTGGCCTGGGAGGCGGCGGCGGACATGGTCAGTGGGCCATTTCCGGCAGGTCTGCCGGCGCCAGGAAGCGCACCAGCCGCCCGCCACCCTCGGCCAGGTCGTGCCAGGGCGTGGCGATGGCGAATTCGGCCAGCGCACAGGTCGGGAAGCCCTCGGCGAGGCGCCGTGCCGCCACGGCCGCGCTGCCGGTCATGCCGCCGGCGCCGACCAGCGCCAGCGCCAGGTCCTGCAGGCCGGGATTGTGGCCGATCAGCATGACGCTGCGCGCCGTCTCCGGCGCCCGGCGCAACAGGTCGACAAGCCTCGGCCAGGGCGCCAGGTACAGGTCGTCCATCGGCTCGACCATGGGGCTGTCCGGGAAGGGCGCGATCGCCTCGAACGTCTGCAGAGTGCGCCGTGCCGAGGAGACCAGCACGACGTCCGGCGCCAGCCCCAGGTCGCGCATCGCGGCCGCCATGGCCTGCGCAGCGTGCCGTCCGCGCGCGTTGAGCGGGCGCGCATGGTCCGGGAGCGACGGGTCGTCCCAGGATGATTTCGCATGCCGAAGGAGGAGGAGCTGCCGCATCTCTCCCGCATCCTGCCACGGACCGCGGCGTCTGTCGCGGCCTGGACCGCCCCCTCGCACCGCACCGAGGCCGTCCCATCTGCATGGCGCAGAATGAAGATTCGGAGACGACATGTCAGGAACGATCGTGGTGGTCGGTGCTACCGGCGCGGTGGGCGCGGCCTTGGCCAGGCGCTGCGCGGCCCGCGGTGCGCGGGTGGTGCTGGTCGCGCGCGATGCCGCGCGGCTGGCCGCGCTGGCGGCGGAACTGCCCAACAGCCTGCCGGTGCCGGCGGACGCCACGGACCCCGCGGCGCTGCGCGCGGCGATGGCGGCCGCCGGTCCTGCGGTGGCCGGCCTCGCCTATTGCGTGGGCTCGATCGCGCTGAAGCCGCTGAAGCGCACTACCGAGGCCGATTTCCTCGACGCCTTCCGACTCAATGCGCTGGGCGCGGCCATGGCCGTGCAGGCGGCGCAGGATGCGCTCGTTGCGGCGAAGGGATCGGTGGTGCTGTTTTCCACCATTGCGGCGCGGGCCGGTTTCCCGAACCATGCCGCGATCTCGGCCGCCAAGGCGGCGGTCGAGGGGCTCACGGTGGCACTGGCCGCCGAACTGGCGCCGGTGCGCGTGAACTGCATTGCCCCGTCGCTGACCCGCAGCGCCATGGCGGCGCCGCTGATCGGGAATGTGCAGATGGCCGAGGCGATCGCGAAGCAACACCCCATACCGCGGCTCGGCGAGGGCGAGGATTCCGCCGCGCTAGCCGATTTCCTGCTGTCGGACGCCGCTGGCTGGATCACCGGCCAGATGATGGCGGTGGATGGCGGCCGGTCCACGGTGCGGACCCGCGGCTGATGCGGCGGCGCGCCGCCCTGGTGCTGCCCGCGGCGCTGGCCTGGCCCGCCGCCGCGGCCGAGGGCGACTACGCCTTCCGGATCAGGCGCCGCGGCGACGTGGTCGGCACGCACCTCGTGCGCTTTGCGCAACGCGGTTCGGAACGCGTTGCGACGTCGGACCTGGTCATCACGCCGCGCGTGCTGGGCGTTGTCGTGTATCGCTACGAGCACCGCTACGAGGAAGTCACATTGGGCGAGCGCTTCCGCCGCGTGACGTCCCGGCTCAACCGCAACGGCCGGATCGTCGAGGTGAGCGGGGAGGCGGTGCCCGGTGCGGTTCTGCTGGACGGCACCGAGGGATCGCAGCGACTTCCCGCGAATGCCGCGCCGCTGTCCTGGTGGCTCATGCCGCGCATGGGCGGGCGCATTCCGCTGTTCGGCACCACCACGGGGCGCGCGATGGCGTTGACCTGGCAATCACGGCGGCTGCCCGGCGGCGGCAGCGAA
>LNEW01000111.1 GCA_001464375.1 Rhodospirillales bacterium Ga0074136
ATCATCGTCGGCACCATCCCGCGCGACCGACCGGCCGGCTACGTGCAGCGCACCGCGCTCGGCATCCTGGCCTACATGCTGTTCGGCGCGGGGCTGGCGCACCTGTCCTTCATGGCGAATGAACCGGGCTACCGGCCCATCCTGCTGATGCTGCTGACCACGGTGGCGCTGTCGGATGTGGCGGCCTTCACCTTCGGCAAGCTGATCGGCGGGCCGAAGCTGTTGCCGGCGACCAGCCCGAACAAATCCATCTCCGGCGCGCTGGGCGCGCTGGGCGTCACCACGCTGCTGGTCGCGGTGCTGTCGTCCTTCATCTTCGCCGGCACGGCGCTGGCGCAATGGCATTGGCTGCTGCTGCTGGGCGTTATCGTGGGCATCGGCGCGCAGGCCGGCGACCTGATGCTCTCGTCGATCAAGCGCGACATCGGCATCAAGGACATGGGCACCATCCTGCCCGGCCATGGCGGCGTGCTGGACCGCTTCAATTCGCTGCTGCTGGTCGCACCGGCCGCCTTCCACTTCATCCAGTTCTTCGTCGGCTTCGGCATGGGCCAGCCGATGCGCCTGATCACGGGGCCCTGATGGAATTCAAGCTCCGCCCGGCGCGCGACCACGGCCTGGACGCCAGTGACCGGCTGCGCAGCCTGTCGCGCGAACGCGGGCTGGGCTCGGTGGTTCTGGGCAGCGTCTGGCGGGGGCTGGTGCGCGGCTACCTCGCCGCGGCGCATCGGCTGGAGGTGACGGGGCGCGAGAACCTGCCGCCGCCGCCCTTCGTGCTAGTGGGCAACCACGCGAGCCACCTTGATGCGCTCACACTGTCCGCCGTACTGCGCGGCGATACGGCGCGGCGCGCGCATGCGCTGGCGGCCGGCGACACCTTCTTCACCTCGACGCTGTCCTCGGCCTTCGCGGCCTATGCGGTGAACGCGCTGCCGGTCTGGCGCAAGCGCACCCGCGCCAGCGAGATCGCGACCCTGCGCGAACGCCTGGTCGAGGACCGCCTAGTCTACATCCTGTTCCCCGAAGGCACGCGCTGCCGCGATGGCGCCATGGCGTCCTTCCAGCCCGGCATCGGCGCGCTTGTGGCGGGCAGCGCGGTGCCGGTGGTGCCCTGCTTCCTCGATGGCGCCTTCGCCGCCTGGCCGCCGCAGCGGCGCTTCCCCAAGCCGGGCAAGCTGCGGCTGGCGATCGGCGCGCCGCTGCGCTGCGACGACCTGCCCGCCGGTCGCGCCGGATGGGAGGAAACGGCGCGGCGCTGCGAGGCGGCGGTGCGCGCGCTGGCTGGTCCGCCGACGGCCTGATCACCGCGCTGGTGGTGTTCGATCGCTGGCGGCGCTGTCTGGTCTCCGCGTCATGCCGGGCGCAATCGGCGGTATGGCGCGCGAAGCGCGGGAACGCTCAGCTTTCGCCTGACTGTTCGCGGCGCATGTTGCACCGCCGCGCCAACGCGGGCCGCTGGCCCGCGCAGGCGCCGCATGGTCAGCCCGCGCCGGCGCTTCGCCCCTGCAGCCGCAGGATCTCCGCGATCGAGGCCCGCGTCGCCGCGTCGCCCGCGACGGTGCGCCCCTCCAGCGCCGCCAGCGTGCCGCCCGCCAGCACCTTGCCGAGTTCCACCCCCCATTGGTCGAAGGGGTTGATGCCCCACAGCGCGCCCAGGCACGCCACCTTGTGTTCGTACAGCGCGACCAGCTGGCCGAGCGTGGCCGGCGTCAGGCGCGGCACCAGGATCAGGTTGCTCGGCCGGTCGCCGGTGAAGACACGGTGCGGGGCGATGGCGTCGATCCGCGCGGCATCGGCGCCGGCGGCCTGCATCTCGGCGCGCACCTGGTCCAGCGACTTGCCCACCAGCAGCGCCTCGGCCTGCGCCAGGCCGTTCGCCAGCAGCTTGCGGTGGCTGTCCGCATGCGGGTGGTCGGGATTCGCCACCAGGATGAAATCCACCGGCACCGGCGTGGGGCCCTGGTGGATCAGCTGCATGAAGGAATGCTGCGCATTGGTGCCGGGTTCGCCGAACACCACCGGCCCGGTGGCGTGCCCGACCGCCGCGCCATCCAGGCCGACCGCCTTGCCGAGGCTCTCCATCTCGAGCTGCTGCAGATGCGCCGGAAACCGTGCGAGGCGTTCGTCATACGGCAGCACCGCCCGCGCGGGGTAACCGAGCGCATCGACATGCCAGAGTTCCGTCAGCGCCAGCAGCAGCGGCAGGTTTTCGTGCAGCGGCGCGGCGGCGAAGTGTTCGTCCATGCCGCGCGCGCCGGCCAGCAGGCTCTCGAAGGCCGGCCAGCCCAGCGCCAGCGCGAGCGACAGGCCGATCGCGCTCCAGAGGCTGAAGCGCCCGCCCACCGTGTCGGCGAAGCCGAAGACGCGCTCCGCCGGGATGCCGAATTCCGCCGCCGCCGGCAGGTTGGTGGACAGCGCCGCGAGGTGCCCGGTGCCGGCTTCGCCCAGGGCACCCACGAGCCAGGTGCGCACCAGCGCGGCGTTGGTCATGGTCTCCTGCGTGGTGAAGGTTTTCGACGCCACCAGCACCAGCGTCCGCGCAGGATCCAGCCGCGCGCGCAGCGCCTCCCACGCATGGGCATCGACATTCGCCAGGTAGTGCGCGCGCATCGGCGCGCCGGGCGTCCACAGCGCGCGCGCCACCATCGCGGGGCCGAGGTCCGACCCGCCGATGCCGATGTTCAGCACATCGGTGAAGCGCGCGCCGGTCGCACCGAGGATCGCGCCGCCATGCACGGCGGCGACGAAACCCGCCATGCGCGCGAGCGTATCCCGCACCGCTGGGTCGCCGCCCCCGCGCTGCGCGGCGTGCAGCGCGGCGCGGCCCTCGGTCGGGTTGACCACCGCGCCACCCAGCATGCGGTCGCGGAAGCCCGCGACGTCGCGCGCGCGCGCCAGGTCCAGCAGCGCGGCCAGCACCTCCGCCGACACGGAGGTGCGCGAACCATCCAGCAGCACATCCCCCGCGCGATGCGTGAAGCGCGCCGCGCGGTCGGCATCGGCGGCGAACAGCGGGCGGATGGCGCCCGCGCCTGGCCGTCGCGCGAGGGCGAGCAGGGCGGACCAGGCGGCGTCGGCGTCAGGGCTCGTCATGGTGGCTTCCAGGAACTGGGGTGCGCTTGAGGCGGCACGCAACATTGCCACGGGCTTGGCAACCGGCGCAGCGCCGACCACAACAGGGCGATGTGGCGCCGTCGTGGCATCCTCGCATTCCTGGCCTTGCCCACGGCCGCGCAGGCGGAACGGCTGCGGCCGGTCAGCGCGGACAGCCCCGCGGGCGCGGCGCTGGTCACGGCGCTGCGCGCCGGCGGGCATGTGCTGTTCTTTCGCCACGCGGACACGCGCGGCGAGCCCTGCGACCGGACCTTCCGGGTGGGCGACCGCGCGGGACAGCGCAACATCTCGCCGGAGGGCCGCGCGCAAGCGGTGCGGGTCGGCGCGCGGCTGGCGGCGCTGCGCATTCCCATCGAGGCGCCGGTGCTGGCGGGGCCGGTCTATCGCGCGCGGGACACGGCCGAGGCGGCCTTCGGCGCGGCGCGCGTGGTGGTGACCGACAGCCTGCTGGCAGATGATTTTGCGGGCGCGCGGCTGGACTGGGTGCTGGCGGAGCATCGGCGGCTGTTTTCCGCCCCTGTCGCGCCGGGGGCGAACCGCGTGCTGGTGGGGCACCGCACGCCGGCCATTATGGTGGCGGGGGATGCGGTGGCGGGGCGGGCGTTTCCCGAGGGCGGTGCGCTGGTGATCGCGCCGGGCGGCGCGGCAGGGTTCGCGGTGCTGGGGATCATCGAAATGGCGCCCCTGGCGGGGGGCGGGTTCCACGGCTGCTGAGGCGCTGCCCACGGCCCGTTTGACCTGCGCCCGGATCCGAGTTCGCCCGGGCAGGGTTTGACCTGCCACAAGATCCCGATGATCGGCTTATGCATAATTAATGCCTAATGTACAGGAAAGGGAATGGACCCGTGATGTTCCCCCTCGGAGCCGGTCCGCTCGATGGCGATCCGACGCGCGTCTCTCTGGCGGTTTCCGGTGACGCCCCGGCTTGGTCGACCCTGGCCTTTCCGTCCGCGTTCCATGCCGGACTCCCGCCCTACTGGTTGCTCCACGCCGAACCAGCGCTCGCGCCGGCGGAAAGCCTCCTCACAGACCCGCTTCCCTTGGCGCTCCGCTCGGTCCTCATCACGGACCCGCTGCCGCCGCCGCTGGGTGCTGATCGCATCCTCGACCCCATCAGCATCCGCTTTCCGGCGCTGAGCGGCGATCCGCGGATCGACGGCGTGCTGTTCGGTCGTGCCTGGAACGGCAGCGTCCTCAGCTATTCATTCCCGGATTCGGCCGACGACTACGAGTACCCCTACGGCGCCTATAACGAACCCTGGTCCAACGCCTACCAGGCCTGGCCGCAGCAGCGGATGATCTTCCAGGCCGTCTTTGAGGGTGCGGCGGGAGGCAGCGGCACCCCGGTCATGCGCTACGGGTCGTTCGAAGCCGTCAGCGGGCTGCAATTCACCGACTACGGCACCGCCGCGTCCGACATCCGCATTGCGGTGACGCCCTACGCCAACCCGACCGCCTATGCCTACTACCCGGCCGATGCCGGCTATGGCGGTGACATCTGGTTCGGCACCAGCACCGCCTTCGTCAACCCAGTCCTCGGCGACTGGGGCACCTTCGCGCATCTGCACGAGGCGATCCACGCCATGGGTCTGAAGGGCGGGCACGAAGTCGGGCCGCTCGGGACGCCCGCCCTGCCGGCGCAGTGGGACAGCGTGGAGTTCACCGTCGGCACCTATCGCAGCTTCGTCGGCGCGCCGGTCGATGGCTACCGCAACGAGACCTACGGCTATCCGCAAACACTGATGATGCTGGATATCGCGGCGCTGCAGTACCTGTACGGCGCGAACTGGGGCACCAATGCCGGCAACACCACCTATCGCTGGGATGCGGCGACGGGCGAGATGTTGGTGGACGGGATCGGCCAGGGCCGGCCCGGCGCGAACCGCGTCTTCCTGACGATCTGGGACGGCGGCGGTACCGACACCTACGACATGTCGAACCATGCCGGTGGCGTGCGGATCGACCTCAGTCCCGGCAGCTGGTCCATCACCGCCGAGGCGCAGCGCGCGCGGTTGAATGCGTATGACGGCTACGTCCTCGCGCAGGGCACGGTCTATAACGCGTTGCAATACGCCGGCGACACGCGGTCGTTGATCGAACGCGCCGTGGGCGGGGCTGGGGCGGACAGCATCCTCGGCAACCAGGCGGCGAACGAGCTGCTGGGTGGCAACGGCGCGGACAGCCTGGCGGGCGCCGTGGGCGACGACACGCTCCATGGCGGCGCGGGCGCCGACACGCTTGATGGCGGCACCGGCGCCGACAGCATGGCGGGCGGCGCCGACAACGACCTCTATCGCGTGGATTCGTCGCTCGACCGCGTGATGGAACTCGCCGGCGGCGGCGTCGACCGGGTGATCTCGACCGCCTCGCTGAACCTCGCTGCGGCGGTGGAGAACCTCACCTTCGTCGGCGTGCTCGCCATCAATGCCAACGGCAATGTCCTCGACAACGCCATGACGGGCAACGCGGCCGCGAACCGCCTGAACGGCGGGGCCGGCAGTGACACCCTGGCTGGCCTCGACGGGATCGACACGCTGGTTGGCGGCGGCGGCAACGATCGGCTCGACGGCGGCGTCGGTGTCGACAGCATGGCCGGCGGTATCGGCAACGACACCTATGTCGTGGACAACCCTGGAGACAGCGTCACGGAGGCGGCCGGTGCGGGACTGGATACCGTCGTCTCGTCGGTCAGCCACACCCTTGCTGTGAATGTCGAGGTGCTGACGCTGACCGGCGCCGCCCTCGTCGGCACCGGCAATGCGTTGAGCAACACGCTCACAGGCAACGACTATGGCAATACTCTCGCAGGCGTGCTCGGCAATGACAGCCTGCTTGGCCTCGCCGGCAACGACACGCTCGATGGCGGCGCGGGCAGCGACACCCTCGATGGCGGGCTGGGCGCCGACAGCCTGGTCGGCGGCGCGGGCAACGACGTTTTCCTCGTCAACAGCGCGCTTGACCGCATGCTGGAACTCGCCGCGGGCGGTGTGGACCGCGTCATCTCAACCGTCTCGCTGAATCTCGCCGCCGAGGTCGAGAACCTCACGCTGGCCGGCACGGCGGCGCTGAACGCCAATGGCAATGTCCTCAGCAACGCCATCACCGGCACCCTCGCCGCGAACCAGCTGAACGGCGGCAACGGCAACGGCAACGACACGCTGGACGGGGCGGATGGTACCGACTCACTGCTGGGCAGCGTCGGCAATGACAGCCTGGTTGGCGGGGCCGGCGATGACACGCTGGTCGGTGGCCTTGGGATCGACACGCTCCTGGGTGGCGACGGCGCCGACCATTTCCGCTTCGGCGCGCCCAACCTTGGCTACGACCGCATCGTGGATTTCACCACCGGGGCGCTGGTGCTGGACGACGTGATCGAGGTCTCGCGCGCCGGCTTCGGGAACGTGCTGGCGCTGGGCGCGCTCGATCCCGCGCAGTTCAGCACCGGTATCGCCAGCGGCAGCGTGCCGCAGTTCGTCTATGTGGCGGCAACCGGCGCGCTGCGCTGGGATGCCGACGGCGCGGGCGGCGCTGCGTCCGTGACCATCGCGGTGCTGACCGGCGCGCCGGCCCTGTCGGCGGCGGATATCGTGGTGATCGCATGAGGCCGCAGGCGGGCGGGCGTTGAACCGCCCCCCGCCCTGGTGCTTATGCTGTCGCGCAACCCAGGCGCCAGACAGCCATGCCCGTCGACATCACCCGCCCGACCGCGCACGACGCCCTCAGCCTTGAGGAGCTCGCGCTCTATCACCTGATGATGGACTACCGCGCCGGGCTCGGCCTGTCCGCCATCCCGCTGTCCAAGGGCCTGACCGCGACCGCCGGGCGGCACGTGCTGGACACGCGGGAGAACATCTGGGCCACGGGGATGGTGCTGCCCCCGGGAGCCAACCTGCATTCCTGGTCCGACGCGCCCTATTTCAGCGACCACAGCCAGGCGCAGGTCATGTGGGACGCGCCGGAGCGGATCGGCACCGGCTATACCGGCAACGGCTATGAGATCAGCGCGGCGGGCTATGGCAGCATCGCCGCGGCGCTGGCCGGCTGGCAGGGTTCGCCCGGCCACAACGCCGTCATCGCGCAGACCGGTATTTGGGCCTCGCCGGCCTTCCTCGCCATCGGCATCGGGGTCGAGACCAGCGCGGGGGCGGGCCCCTATGGCGGGCGCGTGTTCCACGTGTGGTTCGGCCACCAGGCCGACCCGACCGGCGTGCCCGACATCCTGGGCAGCGCGGCGGCCGACAGCGTGCGCGCGACCGGCTTCGCCGACCGCATCCTCGGCCAGGACGGCAACGACACGCTGGAGGGCGGCGACGGCAACGACACGCTGGAGGGCGGCTTCGGCATCGACAGCCTGGTGGGTGGCGCGGGCGACGACGTCTATCGCCTCAATTCCGGCCTGGACCGGGTGGTGGAACTGGCGGGCGGCGGGTTCGACCACGTGATGTCCCTGGCCTCGGTGACGCTGGCGGCCGAGGTCGAGAAGGCCAGCCTGATCGGCGCCGCCGCCATCAACGCCAATGGCAATGCGCTGGCCAACGCCATCACCGGCAATGGCGCGGCGAACCGCCTGACCGGCGGCGGCGGCAACGACACGCTGAACGGCGGCGGCGGGGCTGATACGCTGGCCGGCGGCCCCGGCGCGGACCGCCTGGTGGGCGGTGCCGGCCCCGATCATTTCCGCTTCGCCGCACCGGGCCAGGGCCTGGACCGCATCGTGGATTTCACCGCGGAGGACGTCATCGCGGTGTCGCGCGCCGGCTTTGGTGGCTTGCTGCCCGAGGGCGTGCTGGATCCCGGCCACTTCAGCCTCGATGCCGCAAGCGGGAGCGCGGCGCAGTTCGTCTATGTCGCGGCGAGCGGCGTGCTGCGCTGGGATGCCGATGGGGCGGGCGGCGCGGCCTCGGTGACGATCGCCATCTTGCAGGGTGCGCCGGTGCTTGGCGCCGCGGACATCACCGTCATCGCCTGACCGGCGTCAGCCCGGCATTTGCCGCCGCAGCCGGCGCCAGCTCCGCCAGCGCTCCAGGCCCTGGTCCGCCGTCTGCCCGGCCAGCGTGCGGCAAGTATCGACGGAGAATCGGGTGATACCCAGCGGGGCGGTGGCAGCGGACCGGGTCAACAGGGGACGCGCATGTCGGCGAGCGCGGATCCGGTCGGCGGTATGGCCCCGCCATAGCATCCGGCACGCCACGGCCGTCAGCGCGCGCGGCGGCCGATGCACAGCCGCGGGACAGATTGTCGTACCAAGCCCAGGCTGCCGAGCGTAACAATAGTGGGTCGAACGCGGCAAGGCGTGATGCTCCATGCGGTGCCTCCCGGCGATATGGCGGCGACGAGCCGCGCTCAGTCTCGTTGCGTGGGTTGCGATCGGCCTGTCCGGCGCGCTCGGCCAGGGCAACGCGAGCTTCGCAGACCTCGCCCTGATGTGGGTGAGGCCGGCCGGAACGGTGCCGCTGCCCTGCGCCCGCCTGCTTGTCCTCGATGCGCCGCGGGACTGGATGCCGGGCGACGCCGCCGCGGTGCTGCTTCGCGGCCACGATTCCGCGCCGGCGCTGGCGGTGACCGCCGCATTGCTGGCGCAACAGGTCGCGGTCCTGGACTTCCCCTCCCGCGGCGTCGAGGGCTGCACCATCGCGCGGGCCGGCCGGGTCGAGGAGGCGCTCGGCGCGCTCCGTGCCCTGCGGCAGGAGGCCGGCGCCGGCATCGTCATCGCGATCGGCCTGGATGAGGACGCCGAGGCGGCGCTGCGCGCAACGGACGACATGACCGCCGCGCAGGCCCTGGGTGCCGCCGGGCCGCGCCTTGCCGCGGCCGCGGCGCTGGACGCCGCGGGCGGCTGGATGTTCCGTGCCGGCCGCCTACCCCTCTCGGCCGAACACTGGCAGGCGCGCGTGCCCCATCTGTGCGCCGCGCTCGACGGAATTGGGGGCCGGGCGGACCAGGCGGCGTGCCTGGCGGAGCTGCTCGGCGCTGCCGCCCCGCCGCTGGCGGCCCTGCCCGGGCGGCGCTGACCCGGCCGGCTGGCGCGGTGGGACTGGCGGCGCCGCTTGACGCCCCGCCGCCGCGATCCGCATAACCCCGCCATGGCCTGGGACGCGCCCGCGCGAATTATCCTCCCGGTCCTCGTCTGAGGGCCGGGTCAGCACGCGCGCGCTTCCCAAAACCCGGCACGGGCCGCAGAACAAGCCCGCTGCCGGCGCACCGAGACAGGCACCGATGAACGACAGCCCGCCCGAGGGCCGCGACTACCGCGGCACCGTCTTCCTGCCGAAAACCGCCTTCCCGATGAAGGGGGACCTGCCGAAGCGCGAGCCCGCCATGCTGGACCGCTGGGCGCGGCTTGGCCTGTGGCAGCGGCTGCGCGAACAGTCGAAGGGCCGCGAGAGCTTCGTGCTGCATGACGGCCCGCCCTATGCGAACGGCAACCTGCATATCGGGCACGCGCTGAACAAGATCCTGAAGGACGTGATCAATCGCGCGGCGCAGATGGCAGGACACGATGCCAACTACGTGCCGGGCTGGGACTGCCACGGCCTGCCGATCGAATGGAAGGTCGAGGAGGAATACCGCGCCAAGGGCCGCGACAAGGATGCGGTGCCGGTGCTGGATTTCCGCGCCGAGTGCCGGGCCTATGCGCAGCATTGGCTGGGCGTGCAGTCCGAGGAGTTCCAGCGCCTGGGTGTCGCCGGCGACTGGGCCGACCGCTACGCGACGATGGACTTCGCGTCCGAGGCCGCGATCGCCGGGGAGATCGGCAAGTTCCTGCTGAACGGGTCGCTCTATCGCGGGCTGCGGCCGGTGATGTGGAGCCCGGTCGAGAAGACCGCGCTGGCCGAGGCGGAGATCGAATACCACGACCATGTCAGCCCGACGCTGCACGCGAAGTTCCGCGTGCTGAAGGCGAGCGCCGCGGACCTGGTCGGCACCGATGTGGTGATCTGGACCACCACGCCCTGGACCATGCCGGGCAACCGTGCCGTGGCCTATGGACCGGAGATCGACTACGCGCTCGTGCATGTCGAGGGCGTGGCTGACGGCTCGCTTCTGACGGTCGGCGACCGGCTGCTGGTGGCGCTGCCGCTGCTGCCCGGCTTCGAGAAGGAAGCCGGCATCGGCGCGCATTCCATCAAGCGCGTGCTGAAAGGTGCCGAGCTGGAAGGCGCCATCGCCGCGCATCCGCTGCGCGGCGCGGGCTATGATTTCGACGTGCCGGTGCTGCCGGGTGATTTCGTGACGACGGAAGCCGGCACCGGCTTCGTCCACATCGCGCCCGGCCATGGCGAGGACGACTTCAACCTCGGCCGCGTCCACGGCCTGCCGATCCCGGAGACGGTGAACGACGACGGCACCTTCACGCAGCACGCGCCGGGCTTCACCGGGCTGCACGTGTTCAAGGCGCATACCGCGGTCTACGAGGCGATGCGCGCCGCCGGTACGCTGGCGGCGACGGGGAAGCTGACGCACTCCTACCCGCATTCCTGGCGGTCGAAGAAGCCGGTGATCTTCCGCGCCACGCCGCAATGGTTCATCGCGATGGACAAGCCTGTCGTGACGGGTGTTGCGCAGGATGAGGGAACCATCCGCGAGAAGGCGCGCAAGGCGATCGCGGAAACGCACTTCGTGCCCGAGGCCGGGCGCAACCGGCTCGATTCCATGATCGCCGCCAGGCCGGACTGGTGCATCTCCCGCCAGCGCGCCTGGGGCGTGCCGATCCCGGTGTTTGTCTCCAAGCAATCCGGCGAACCGCTGCGCGACCCCGCCATCATCGAACGCGTCATGGACGCCTTCCGCATCGAGGGCGCGGACGCCTGGTACAAGCCCGGTGCGGCCGCACGCTTCCTCGGCCCCGACCGCGACCCCGCCTTGTACGAGCAGGTGATGGACATCGTGGATGTGTGGTTCGAGAGCGGCTCGACGCACGCCTTCGTGCTGCCGCCGCGCGGGCTGCCCTTCCCGGCGGATTTGTACCTGGAAGGGTCGGACCAGCATCGCGGCTGGTTCCATTCCTCGCTGCTGGAATCCGTCGGCACGAATGGCGTGGCACCCTTCAAGGCGGTGCTGACGCATGGCTTCGTGCTCGATGAGCAGGGCCGCAAGATGTCGAAGTCGCTGGGCAACGTGACGGCGCCGCAGGACGTGATGAAGCAGTACGGCGCCGACATCCTGCGCCTGTGGGTGATGAATTCCGACACCGCGCTCGACCTGCGCATCGGGCCTGAGATCGTGAAGCAGCAGGCGGAACTGTACCGGCGCATCCGCAACACGCTGCGCTGGCTGCTCGGCAGCCTGGAGGGGTTCAGCGAGGCGGAGACGGTGCCCTTTGCGGAGCTGCCGGAGCTCGAACGCTGGGTGCTGCATCGGCTGACCGAAATCGACGCGCGGGTGCGCCAGGCGGTGGCGACGCATGACTGGTCGGGCGTGTACCCGGAGATCCACAATTTCTGCGCCGCCGACCTGAGCGCGTTCTACTTCGATATCCGCAAGGATGCGCTGTATTGCGACCGCGCGGACAGCCCCCGCCGCCGCGCCGCGCGCACGGTGCTGGACGTGCTGCATCGCTGCCTGTGCAAGTGGCTGGCGCCGGTGCTGGTGTTCACGGCTCGCGCGCTTCCCGGACGAGGAGGGCAGTGTGCATCTGCTCGACTTCGTCTTTGTGCCGGAGGGGTGGAAGGACGACGCGCTGGCGGCGAAGTGGGCGCGGGTGCGCGAACTGCGCGGCATCGTGACGGCCGAGCTCGAGAAGGCGCGGTCCGGCGGCACGATCGGGTCCAGCCTCCAGGCGGCGCCGACGCTGTTCGCCCCTGGCGAAGACCACGCACTGCTGCCGCCGGACCTGTGGGCCGAGGTTTGCATCGTGTCCGTCTTCACGCTGCTCGATGAGCGCGCCGAGGTTCCGGCCGCGGATGCCGACGCGCAGGGTCCGAAGGCGGCGTTCCGCACCGCCCCCGGCAGCAAATGCGCCCGCTGCTGGCGCGTGTTGCCCGAGGTCGGCACCTCCCCCCGCCACCCCACCCTCTGCCTGCGCTGCGACGACGCCGTCGAGGCCCTGA
>LNEW01000112.1 GCA_001464375.1 Rhodospirillales bacterium Ga0074136
GCGCTCGACTACAGCGGTTCGCCGGGACCGGTCACGGTGAACCTGGCCGATGACACGGTGTCCGACGGGTATGGCGACATCGACACCATCTCCGGCTTCAGCGTGGTGCAGACCGGCAACGGCAATGACAGCGTCGTCGGCGGCGCGGGTGCCGAGACCGTCAACACCGGCGACGGTAACGACACGGTGGTCGGCTCCGACGGCGCCGACAGCCTGGTCGGTGGCGGCGGGACGAACGCGCTCGACTACAGCGGTTCGCCGGGACCGGTCACGGTGAACCTGGCCGATGACACGGTGTCCGACGGGTATGGCGACATCGACACCATCTCCGGCTTCAGCGTGGTGCAGACCGGCAACGGCAACGACAGCGTGGTCGGCGGCGCGGGTGCCGAGACCGTCAACACCGGCGACGGCGACGACGTGGTCGAAGGCTCCGCCGGCAACGACAGCATCGTCGGCGGCGCGGGCAGCGACACGCTGGACTACAGCGGCTCGACCGGCCCGGTCTTCGTCAACCTCGACGACGACACGGTGCAGGACGGGCTCGGCGGCATCGACACCATCGACGGCTTCGAGGCGATCGCGCTGACCGACGAGGCCGATACCGTGGTCTCCGGCGGCGGCGACGACAGCATCGACCTGGGTGGTGGCGACGACAGCCTGGTCTGGAACCAGGGCGATGGCGACGACACCATCGACCTGGGCGACGGCAACGACACCCTCGACCTCGAGGGCTGGACCGGCGGCAATGACGACCCCTGGGAGACTTTGCTCGGCGGCGACGGCTCGACGCTGTTCATCAACACCATCACCGGTGGCGATGGGCCCGACACGCTGACCGTCTACGGCTTCGACCCCAACAACGACGTCATCACCTGCTTCGCCGAGGGCACGCGCATCGCGACCGCCCGCGGGGAAGTGCCGGTCGAGCAGCTGCGCGCCGGCGACCTGGTGGTGGCGGCCCATGGCGGGGCGCCTCTCCAGCCGCTGGTCTGGGTCGGTCGCACCGAGGTCGATGTCGCGCGCCAGCGCAACAAGGCCAAGGCCGCGCCGATCCTGATCAAGGCCGGTGCGCTGGCGGATGGCGTGCCGTTCCGCGACCTGCGCGTCAGCCCCGAGCACGCCATCTTCCTCGATGGCCGCCTGGTGCCGGCACGCATGCTGGTGAACGGCACGTCCATCGTGCAGGAACTCTGGGTCCGCGCGGTCACCTACTTCCATGTCGAAATGCAGGGCCATGGCCTGGTGGTCAGCGAGGGCGCGGTGACCGAGACCTACTTCGACGACGGCAACCGCCACCTGTTCGACAACGCCAAGGTCGCGGCGCTGGTGGTGGACTTCGAGGCCCTGCGCCGCAACGGGCGCTATGCCGAGGCGGCCTGCGCGCCGCTGGTGTCCGAGGACGACGCGGCGCTGGTGCCGATCCGGGCGCGCATCGCGGCGCGCGTGCCGGCCGCCATCGCGGCACGGCGGGCCTGAGCTCGGCGCGGCGGGGCCACGGTGCGCCGTGGCCCCGCCGACGCCCCCCCGAGTCGGCGTCGCTCCTGGCATTCTTCCATCACGATCGCGTGAGTTGTCTAAATACTCAGCAATGTCATTGAACGTGCACGGGCACTGGTGACGCACCGGACCGGCCGCGCTGCAGCAAGATGTTCAAAAGACGTTCTTTTTCGCCGCTTTTCGTGAGCACGGCTGAAAGCCTGGGACGGGCCGTGCAAGCGCGCGAACCGAGCGTCGCCGTTACGCAACTCTACCATTGGTCGCTGTCGTGAATCCCTGATCCGGGTATGATCCTGGTCTCGGCAGTCGCGGCGCAGGATGCGCTCGCAACGCCGGTACGGACGCCGCCAAAAGGCGGCGCCGTGTCCACCCCCTGAAGGACACGACGCCCATGGCCGACATCACCCCGACCCCGTCCCCCGACGACGTGATCATCACGTTGCGCCCGGTCGCCGGCGGGTCCAGCACCATCGAGATCGATCGCCTGGGCGACGGATCCTACCGCGCCACCCACCGCGCCGGCATGGGCACGCTGGAACTCTGCCGCACCGACGACCTGGAACGCCTGCTGCGCCAATTGAATGAGGCGCTGATCACCGGCACGCAGTCCGGCTACGTCGCGGCCGTGCGCAACCTGCACGAAACCGAGCTCTCCCGCGCCGGCTGACAGGCGCGGGCGCTACTCGGCGCGCAGGGGGCGCGCCAGCAGCCGCTCCGTCGCCTCGCGCACCGTGATACGCTCCGCCACCAGATCGGCCACAGCAGCACAGACCGGCAATTCCACGCCAACCGACGCCGCCCGCGCCACCAGGGCCGGCGCCGTGGCCACGCCTTCGGTCACGCCGGTGCGCGCCGCCAGCACATCAGCCAGCCGTTCCCCGCGACCGAGCGCCAGGCCCAGCGACATGTTCCGGCTGCCGGGACCGGCACAGGTCAGCACCAGGTCGCCCAGCCCGGTCAGCCCCGCCGCCGTTTCCGCCCGCCCGCCCAGCGCCACCGCCAGCCGCGACAATTCCGCCAGCCCGCGTGTCACCAGCGCGGCGCGCGCATTCTCGCCCAGCCCGGCGCCGATCACCGCCCCGGCGGCGATCGCGATCACGTTCTTGGCCGCCCCGCCCACCTCGGCGCCGACCGGGTCATCGCCGGCATAAAGCCGGAAGCCGGGCGACCCGAGCAGCGCCACCCCGGCCTCGCGCAGCGCCGCATCCGCCGCCGCCACCACCGCTGCCGCAGGCAAGCCGCGCGCCACCTCATGCGCGAAATTCGGCCCGGACAGCACGCCCGCCGCCAGGCGGGGGCGCAGGCCGGACAGCACCTCAAGCGGCAGGCCGAGGCTGCCCGACTCGACCCCCTTGCCGCATAGCAGCATCGGCACCGCGGCCAGCGGCAGCGCCGAGACCACGGCGCGCAGGGCCTGCACCGGCACCACCAGCAGCGCCAGCGCCGCGCCCGCCAGCGCCTCCGCAGCATCGGCGGTGACCGCCACGGCAGCGGGCAAGGCCGCGTCGGGAAGATACCGTGCGTTCGCGCGCGCGGCGGCGATCTCCGCCGCTCGGCATGGATCGCGGGCCCAGAGCACCACCTCGCGACCGGCACGCGCCGCCTGGATCGCGAGCGCGGTGCCCCAGGCACCGGCACCGAGTACAGCGATCTTCACGGCAGACACCCCATCATTCGGCCGCCACGCGCGTGAGCGCCCAGCCGGCGCCGGGCTCGGCGCCCAGCAGGGGCAGCAGGGCGGACAGCACCGCCGCGGCGGCAGCCTCGAAGCCAAAGGGCGGGTTCACCACCAGCAGCCCACTCCCGTTCAGGCGACGCGGGTCGGTCGGCTCGCGCAGCCACATCTCGGCCGCCACCATATCGCGCACGCCGGTCGCACGCAGCGCGTCATGGAAATCACGCACCGGGGCACGATGCTTCACCGGATACCAGGCGGCCACCATCCCGGCGCGGAAGCGACGGTTCACCTCGGCAATGGCATCCACCAGGCGCGCGAATTCAGCCTCCTGCTCGAAGGGCGGGTCGATCAGCACCAGGCCGCGCTTCTCGGGAAACGGCGTCAGCGCGCGGATCGCCTCCCACGCATCGCGCCGATGCACCGCGACCTGGGCGTCGCGCGCGAAATGGGCGCGCAGCGCGGCATGGTCCTCGATGTGGAGTTCGCAGCAGGCCAGGCGGTCCCCATCCCGCAACGCCGCGCGCACCAGCGCCGGCGACCCCGGATAGCGCACCGGAAACCCCTGTGCGCGCAGCGCCTCCAGGAAGGGCGCCAGCGGCCCGTCCACCACATCCACCAGCCGCAGCGCGCCGCGCGCCGCTTCCCCCGTCCGCGCGGCCTGCTCCGCCCCCAGGTCGTACACGCCCCGCCCTGCATGGGTGTCGAGCACGGCGAAGGGTGCGGGCTTGCGCCGCAGCGCGTCGATCAGCAGCAGCAGCAGCGCGTGCTTCAGGCAATCCGCGTGGTTGCCGGCATGGAAGGCGTGGCGGTAGTTCATTTGCCACGGTCATGGCCCGGGCCCGGGCCGCGCGCAACCGTCGGGCGCGGCGCCATCAATAATGCGCCACCTCCACCAGCAGGCACCCGGCGGCGCTGGTCAGCGTCGCCAGCCGCGCGCCATGGGCCACGGTCAGCGCGGCCGGCGCGTGCAGCGGCTCCGACGCACCGGCGGTCTCGATACCGCCCTTCAGCAGCAGGAATTCCTGCCAGACGTCGCCGGTATCGCGCGGTGCCTCGGGCAGGCTGGTGCCGGGCGGCAGACGCAGCAGCTGGACGCGCGCACCCTGGCGCATGGTGGGGTCGAGCGAATTCGCAATCAGCTTCACCATCACGCCCGCCGGCGCGCCCGGCAGGGGGAACCAGCCTGTCTCGTCAGCCTCGAACTGGTGCACTTCTCCGGCGGTGACGCGCATCGAATCCTCCCCGTTTTCGGCATCGTGAGGTCTGCGGCGTGCGGCGGCCCTGCGATGGATCAAGCCGGCGCCGGCCACGTCACTGCCGGGGGGAAACGTCCGCCAGCGGCCAGCGCGGCCGGGGGGAATGGTCCACCCCGTCGCTCAGACCGGCCCGCAGCCGCTCGATCCCCGCCCAGGCGACCATCACCGCATTGTCGGTGCAAAGCCGCAGCGGCGGTGCGAGCATCGGGACACCCGCCGGCGACGCAACCCCCGCCAGCGCGGCCCGCACCGCCTGGTTCGCCGCGACACCGCCGGCCACCACGATCGCGCGCGCGCCCGGCATCATCGCCAGTGCGTGGCGCGCGCGGTCCGCCAGCACCGCCGCCACCGATGCCTGGAACGCCGCCGCCACATCCGCGTGCCGCGCGCCCTGCGCGACCGCCCGCGCCACCGCGGTTTTCAACCCGCTGAACGAGAAATCGCACCCAGGCCGCCCGAACAAGGGTCGTGGCAGCGCCACCGCCCGCGCATCGCCCTGCGCCGCCAGCCGTTCCAGATGCGGCCCGCCCGGCCAGGGCAGGCCCATCAGCTTCGCGGCCTTGTCGAAGGCCTCGCCAACGGCATCGTCCAGCGTGGTGCCAAGCCGCCGGTAGCGCCCCAGCCCTTCGACGGCGACACACTGGCAATGCCCGCCCGAGACCAGCAGCAGCAGGTACGGAAACGCCGGCGCGCCATCCGGCAGCAGCCCGGGCAGCCGCGCGGTCAGCGCGTGCGCTTCCAGGTGGTTCACCGCCACGAAGGGCAGCCCCTGCGCGATCGCCACGCCCTTGCCGAAGCCCGCGCCGACGATCAGCCCGCCGATCAGCCCGGGGCCCGACGTGGCCGCCACCGCACCGAGGTCGCCGAACCCGATCCCCGCGCGCGCCAGCACGCGCTCCGCCAATCCCGGAAGGGCGGCCAAATGCGCCCGCGCCGCGATCTCCGGCACCACGCCGCCGAAGGCCGCGTGCTCGGCCTCCTGGCTCAGCACGCCCTCGGCCAGGATGGTGCCATCGGGGGCGAGCACCGCCGCGGCGGTCTCGTCGCAGCTGCTCTCGAGCCCCAGCACCGGCCCGTGCAGCCTGATCGCACCTTCCGCACCCATGGCCGGGGTTCTATGACGGAGTCATGTCCCTTGCCCACCCCGCGACCGCTTCCCGCCGCGCCCTTCCCTTGCGCGTGGGCACCCGTGCCTCGCCGCTGGCGCTCTGGCAGACGCGCGACTTCCTCGCGCGCATCACGCGCTTCTGCCCGGTGCTGCGCGACGCCAACGCCTTCGAGGAACAGCGCATCGAGACCTCCGGCGACCTGATCCAGGACCGCCGCCTCGCCGAGATCGGCGGCAAGGGCCTGTTCGCCAAGGAAATCCACGAGGCGCTGCTGGATGGCCGCGTCGATTTCGCGGTGCATTCGCTCAAGGACCTCGAGACCGAGATGCCGCCCGGCATCGTGCTGGCCTGCACCCTGAAGCGCGAGGATGCGCGCGACTGCCTGTTGCCCGGCCCCGCACTGCCCGCTGCCGACCCCGCCGACCCCTTCGCCGCGCTGCCGCAGGGCGCGGTGATCGGCACGTCGTCGGTGCGGCGGCAATCGCAGCTGCTGCATCGCCGCCCGGACCTGAATGTCGTCATGTTCCGGGGCAATGTGCAGACGCGCCTGCGCAAACTGGCCGAGGGCGAGGCGGCGGCGACGCTTCTCGCCCTGGCCGGCCTGCGCCGCATGGAACTCGACCCCGCTGGCAGCGTCGCCATCGACCCCGAAATCATGGTCCCCGCCGCCGGCCAGGGCATCGTCGGCGTCACCGTGCGCGCCGACGACACCGAACTGCACGAACTGCTCGCCGCCATCGAGGACCCCGAGGCGCGCGCCGTTTCCTCTGCCGAACGCGCGCTGCTGGCCGCGCTGGACGGGTCCTGCCGCACGCCGATCGGTGGCCATGCCCGCCTGATGGACAATGGCCGCCTGCGCCTGACCGGCCTGGTCGCCCGCGCCGACGGATCCTTCCTGCTGCGCCGGACCGAGGAAGGCGACGCGAAGGACGCCATCCGCCTGGGCGATGCCCTGGGCCAGGCGCTGCGGCGCGACAGCCCGGCGGATCTGTTTGCGTAGCGACACGGCGCCGCGCCGCGCCGTCCTGGTCACCCGTCCCGCGCCGGGCGATGCCGAGACAGCCGCTGCGCTGGCCGCGCTCGGCTGGGATCCGGTGCTCGCCCCCGCGCTGGTGCTGCGCGAGACGCCGCCCGCAACCCTGCCGCGCGCCCAGGCCTTGTTGCTGGCCAGCCGCGCGGCCGCGCGCGCCCTGGCCCCCGTGCCGTTGCCGGTGCTTGCCGTGGGCGCCGGCACCGCCGCCGAAGCCCGCGCACGTGGCTTCGCGGACGTGACAGCGGCCGAGGGCGACGCCGCCGCCCTGGCGCGCCTCGTGGCCGCGCGGCGCGACCCGACCGCCGGGCCGCTGCTGCTGGCGGTCGGGCGCGGCTATGGCACGGAGTTGGCCGCCGCCCTGCGCGCGCGTGGCTTCCGTGTCATCCGCCGCGTCGTCTACCAGGCCATCCCGGCCGCGGTCCTGCCGGACGCGGCGCTGGGCGCGATCCGCGCCGGGCATGTTGCGGCGGTGCTGGTCACCTCGCCGCGTGGCGCCCGAATCCTGGTCGCGCTGCTGCGCCGTGCGGGGCTGGCCGAGGGTACCCGCGGCATGCGCGCGCTGGTGCTCAGCCCGCGCATCGCCGCGGCGCTGAAGCCGCTGGCCTTCGCCGCGGTGGACTTTCCGGCGCGCCCCGACCCGGCGCTGCTGCCCGCGCTGCTCGGTCCGCCATCGTCTTGAACCCTGGCGGCTGGCGCCATCGGGCGCGCCGGTTGCTATACCTCCCGCCGCCGCAGCACGAGGACGGGCATGACCGACTCACCCACGCCGCCACCCCGCCGGTTCCTGGACCCGGCCGCCATCCCGCTGTTCGCGGGCGGGGCGGTGCTGGTGGTCGCCGCGGGATGGCTCTGGCTGACGCCGCGCCCGGTCGTGCCGACGCACCCTTCGGTGGCGGCGCTGGCGGCGCTGGATGCGCGGGTGGCCCTGCTGGAGCCGCGCCTGGCCGGCGTCGAGCAACGCCGGCCGCCGGACCTGGCGCCGATCGACCAGCGCATCGCCGCGCTGGAAGCCCGCCCGCCGGTCGACCTGTCGCCCATCGAACAGCGCATCGCCGCGCTTCCA
Organism: Rhodospirillales bacterium Ga0074136; assembly: GCA_001464375.1. Lineage (GTDB taxonomy): Bacteria > Pseudomonadota > Alphaproteobacteria > Acetobacterales > Acetobacteraceae > Neoroseomonas. Next base: position 7,640 of record LNEW01000112.1, read on the forward strand.
CCGCCGCCCGACCTGCGCCCGCTGGCCGAACGGCTGGAAGCGATCGCCGCGCTGGTCGCCGCGGTCGAGGCACGGGCCGCCGAGGCGTTGGCCCGCCCGGTGCTCGACCCCCAGGCCTATGCGCCGCGCGCGGCGGCGGAGACGTTGTCCACGCGTGCCGAACGCCTGTCGGAACGGCTCGACGCGATCGCCGCGCGCCAGCAGGCCGCCGATGCCGAGGCCATTCGTCGCACCGAGGACCTGGCGCGCAGCCTGGCGGAACGCCTGGCCGCGGCCGACCGTGCCGAGGGTGAACGCCTGGCGGCAGCCAGCGCCGCGCTGGAACAGCGCGTGGCCGGCGCGGAATCCACGCTGGTCGCGCGCATCGCGGCCCTCGAGGCGGCGCAGGCCCGCATCGCCGCGCTGGAAGCCCGCGCCGCTCGGCTGGCGGCGCTGGACGCGTTGCGGCAGCGGCTCGATGCCGGGCAGGCGCTGGGCCCCGCGCTGGCCGCCTTCCCCACCGCGCCGCCCGCGCTGGTGCGCTTCGCCGAGGCCGCGCCGCCGACCGAGCCGGCGCTGCGCCTGTCCTTCGAGGAATCGGCGCGCGCCGCACGCGCGGCCAGCGAGGCGTCGCGCGAGGGACAGGGCGTGCTGGATTCGGCCGTGACGCGGTTGTCCGGCCTGGTGACGGTGCGCCGCGGGCAGGAGGTGGTCTGGGGCGATGCCGCGGCGGCTGAGATCGAACGCGCGCGCCGGGCGCTCGATGCCGGGGACCTGGAGGGCGCGCTGGCGCGGCTGACGCGCCTGCCTGCCGCGGCGCAGGAGGCGATGCGCCCCTGGGCCGAGCAGGCGCGCGCCTTGTCGGCGGCGCGCGCCGCCCTCGCTGTTCTCGGCAACGGCTGAGGCGCGCCGATGCGTCGTGCGCTTCTGCTGCTGGCGGGATTGGCCGCGGTCACGGCGCTCGCGCTGTGGCTTGGCCGCGTCGGCGGGACGGTGGAGATCGAGGTCGGCGAGACCTGGATCGGCATCACTTTCCCGATCGCGATCATGGGCTTGGCGCTGGCCTTCGTGCTGGTGCAGGCTGTGCTGTCCGGGCTGCGCTGGATGGCCGCGATGCCCGGGCGCCAGCGCGCCGCGCGCCGTGCGCAGCGCCGCACCGATGGCGATGCGGCGGTGACCCGCGCGCTGGTCGCACTCGCCGCCGGCACCGCCGAGGTGGCGCGCGTCGAGGTGCGCCGCGCCCGCATCCTGCTGGGCGACACGCCGCAGACCCTGCTGCTGACCGCCGAGGCGGAGCGGCTTGCCGGACGCGAGGACGTCGCCGCGATCGCCTTCAAGGCCCTGGCCGAGCGGCCGGATGCGCGCTTCCTCGGCCTGCGCGGGTTGCTGCGCCAGGCGATGCAGCGCGAGGATTGGGCCGCCGCGCAGCGCCTCGCGAAGGAAGCCGAGGCGGCCCAGCCCGGTGCGGCCTGGCTGCGTGAGGAACGCCAGGTGCTGGCCCTGCGCATGCGCGACTGGCGCGAGGCGCTGGCGCTGGCCGCGCCCGATGCGCCGCGCGCGGCGCTCGCGCTGGCGGCGTCCTTGCAGGAGGAAGATCCGGCGCGCGCGGCGGAATTCGAGAAGCAGGCGGTCACCGCCGATGCCGGCTTCGCGCCCGGCGCGCTGGCGCACGCAAAGCGCCTGGGCGAGGCCGGTGGCGCGCGACGCGCGCGCTCCGTGCTGGAGCAATCCTGGCTGGCCGCGCCGCATCCGGACATCGGCGCGGCCTGGCTGGCGGGGGAGAAGGACCGGCTGGCGCGCGTGAAGTCGGTGGAAGACCTGATCCATCGCAATCGCGAGCATCCCGAGAGCCGTCTGCTGATGGCGCGTGCGGCGATCGATGCCGGGCTGACCGGACGGGCGCGGTCGGAGCTCGATGCGCTGGTGGCGAGCCGCACCGCGGATCGGCGCGGCTTCCTGATGCTGGCGGAGCTGGAGGAGGTCGAGCACGGCGACACCGCCGATGCGCGCGCGGCCCAGGCCAAATGGCTGCGCGCGGCGGCGAACGCGCTGGGTGCGCCGCGCTGGCGATGCGGCAATTGCGGCGTGGACCATTCGGCCTGGAAGGCGGAATGCGCGTCCTGCGGCGCGGTCGGGCGGATCGGCTGGTCGGCACCCGGCTGAGGCGGTTGTCCCGCGCGGCGCGCGCGGGCAAGGTCCGCCCCCTGACACGGATGGGGAGGCGGCCATGGCGCGCTGGCTGAAACGATCGATCGCGGCGGCGGAGAAGGATGCGGCGCAGACCGCCGTGCGCGCGACGGTCGAGGCGCTGCTGGCCGACATCGCCGCGCGCGGCGATGCCGCGGTGCGCGAGATGTCGGTACGCTTCGACAACTGGGACCGCAGCGATTTCCGCCTAACCGATGCCGAGATCCGCGACTGCCTCGCGGAACTGCCGGCGCGCGCGCTGGACGACATCCGCTTCGCGCAGGAGCAGGTGCGCAACTTCGCGCAGCACCAGCGTGCGGCGCTGCGCGACATCGAGGTCGAGACGCTGCCCGGCGTCGTGCTGGGGCACAGGAACATCCCGGTGAATTCGGTGGGCTGCTACGTGCCGGGGGGCAAGTACCCGCTGCTCGCCTCGGCGCATATGTCGGTGGTGACGGCGAAGGTGGCGGGCGTCCCGCGCATCGCGACCTGCGCGCCGCCGTTCAACGGCCGCCCGGCGGCAGCGATCGTGGCCGCGCAGCATCTGGCCGGCGCCGATGAGATCCATTGCCTGGGCGGCGTGCAGGCGGTGGGCGCGATGGCGCTGGGGACCGAGAGCATCAAGCAGGTCGACATGCTGGTCGGCCCCGGCAATGCCTATGTGGCGGAGGCGAAGCGGCAGCTGTATGGGCGCGTCGGCATCGACCTGTTCGCCGGGCCGACGGAGACGCTGGTGATCGCCGACGAGACGGTGGATGGCGAGCTCTGCGCCACCGACCTGCTCGGCCAGGCCGAGCACGGCCCGACCAGCCCCGCGATCCTGCTGACCGATTCCGAGAAGCTGGCGCGCGACACGATGGCGCAGGTGGAGCGCCTGCTGGGCATCCTGCCGACCGCCGAGGTCGCGCGGAAGGCGTGGCAGGACTACGGCGAGGTGATCGTCTGCGAGGACCGCGACGAGATGCTGCGCGAGGCCGACCGCATCGCCAGCGAGCATGTGCAGGTGATGACCTCCGACGATGATTTCTTCCTGAAGAACATGACCAACTACGGCGCGCTGTTCCTCGGCCCGCGCACCAACGTGTCCTATGGCGACAAGGTGATCGGCACCAACCACACGCTGCCGACGCAGGGCGCGGCGCGCTACACTGGCGGGCTGTGGGTGGGCAAGTTCCTCAAGACCGTGACCTACCAGCGTGTGCTGACGGATGAGGCGAGTGCGATGATCGGCGCCTATTGCTCGCGGCTGTGCATGCTGGAGGGCTTCGCCGGCCATGCCGAGCAGGCGAATATCCGGCTGCGGCGATATGGCGGGCGGAACGTGCCCTATGGGGCGGCCGCCGAATGATGGCGCTGCCGAGGACGCCGTCCTTCCGCCTGGATGGCCGCCGCGCGCTGGTGACTGGCGCGGGGCGTGGCATCGGGCTGGCCGCCGCTGCCGCGCTGGCACAGGCGGGGGCGGAGGTGGTGCTCGCCGCGCGCAGCGCGACCGAGGTCGAGGAGGCCGCGTTGGCGATTCGCGCCGAGGGCGGCCAGGCCCGCGCGCTGGTTCTGGACGTGACGGACCTCGATGCCGCCGCGCGCGCCATCGAGGCCGCCGGGCCGTTCCACGCGCTGGTGAACAATGCCGGCACCAACCGGCCCGCGCCGTTCCAGGATGTGTCAGTCGCGGATTTCGACGCCATCATGGAACTGAACGTACGCGCGGCCTTCTTCGCTGCCCAAGCGGTGGCGCGCGGCATGATCGCGGCCGGCATCGGCGGCGCGATCGTGCATGTCTCGTCGCAGATGGGCCATGTCGGCGGCGCGCGGCGCAGCGTCTATTGCGCCTCCAAATGGGCGATCGAGGGGCTGGCGCGCGCCATGGCGATCGACCTCGCGCCGCACGGCATCCGCGTGAATACGCTCTGCCCGACCTTCATCGAAACGCCGCTGACAAAGCCCTTCTTCGAGGACGCCGCGTTCAAGGCGCAGGTGCTGTCGATGATCCGGCTGGGGCGCCTGGGCCAGGTCGAGGATTTGATGGGCGCGATCGTCTTCCTGTGCTCCGACGCCGCGGCGCTGATGACCGGGTCGTCGGTGGTCGTGGATGGCGGCTGGACGGCCGCCTGATCCGCTACAAGTCGAAGAAGGGTGTCTCGTTCTCGCCGCGCAGGCGGATGTCGAAGCGGAAGGCGCGCAGGCCGGCTTCGCGGCGCGTCTTTTCGGCGACCAGCAGCGGGCGCAGGGCCGTGGGCACCGATGCCATCACGGGATCCGCCGCGGTGTCGACGCCCGGGAAGAACACCGTGGTCAGGACGCGGCGCATCAGCCCGGCCCCCATCACCGTGATGTTGGCGTGTGGCGCGCGGGTGCCCGTGTCATCGGTGAAGCCGCCGGGGATCACGGTGCGGAAGGCGTAGCGCCCTTCGGCGTCGGTGAAGGTTCGGCCCCAGCCGAGGAACGCCGGATCGGCGTTGAAGCGGCCCTGCGCATCGGCCTGCCACATCTCGAGGATGGCGTTGACGCAGGGCACCCCGCCGGCACGCGTGACGGTGCCCCGAACAATGACCGCTTCGCCCTGCGTGGTCGGCGCGGCATCGGCCGACATGCGCGTCAGGTCATGGTCCGCCGGGCCGAAGAAGCCCTTCGGGAAGAATGGGCCGATGGTCTGCTGGGAGGTCGGGAGCATGTCAGCCCTCCGGCGTGGCGTAGCGGCCGCGCAGCACGATGTCGTGCGCGAAGCCGAGATGAACGGACCCGACCGAGGCCGGCGGCAGCATCCGCGCCACCATGCGCGACCGCGCCGCTTCGTCAGGAATGGCTTGCAGGATGCGGTCGATTGCGTTCAGCGGGTCGCCGGGGAAATACATCTGCGTCACCAGGCGCGACAGGCAGGACGGCCCGAAGACCGAGAAATGCAGGTGCGGGGGCCGCCACCAGGTCTCCTGCACCGGCACGGGATAGGCGCCGGGTTTCACCGTAAAGAAGGCGTAGCGGCCATCGGCATCCGTCAGCACGCGGCCATGCCCTTCGAAGTGCGGGTCGAGTGGCGCGGCGCTGGTGTCGATGGCATGCGCATAGCGCCCGGCGGCATTGGCCTGCCACAGCTCGACCACCGCGCCGGGCACCGGCCGGCCGGCCTCGTCCAGGATGCGGCCGCTGATTTCCATGAGCTGGCCGATGGCGGGTTTGCCCTTCACGACTTCCGCGAGGTTGGCCTCGCCCGCCGGCAGCTTGCGATGGAGCGCGGCGGGCGCGGCGTGTTCCGTCGCGCCCGGCACGCGCGTGAAGGGCGCGCGCGCGGGCGTATGCGTCCAGGTGTTCGGATAGCCGGGCACCGGCACGACCGGCTCGATTCCGGGCGGCCAGGGGGCTTCGGACATGGGGGCCTCCTTCACGATGCGGCGCGTTCGGCGTCGAGCCGCGCGAGGATCTCGGGCAGGCGGTCGGCCGCCTGCCGCTGCAGGGAGTCGAACAGGCTGTTGCCATGCGCATCGATGCCGACGGTGAGTGGCCCCAGCCCTTCGACCGCAAGCCGCACCAGCCGGTAATGCGCCACCAGGTCGGGATAGGCGACCTCGCGAACGGCCTTGATCGCCGCCGAATGCAGCGGCGCGCCGCCGCCGAGGAAGGAAAGGTAGACGCAGCCGACCTCACGCATGGCGTCGACGCAGCCCGCATCCAGCCCACCCTTGCCGCCCACCGCGGTCAGCCCGAAATGCCGGATCAGCCGCGGCATCAGCGGGTTGAAGCGCGTGCTGGTGGTGGGGTTCATATACAGGATCTCAAGCCCGCCATCCGCCGTGTCCTGCGAATAGGAGCCGAGGTGGAACAGCGACCCGCCAAACAGCGCGATCGGCGGATCGCGACCCTCGTCCGCGCAGGCGACCAGGCGCTGCACGGTGGGCAGGCCGGCGGTGATGACGATCTCGCCCTCCGCCAGGATCATCTCGCCGGCGCGCAGGCTGCGCGCATCCTCGCGCGACAGCGGAAAGCGGAGCGTCCTCATTCGAAGCGTTCCACGCTGCCGTCGGCGTGGATCCGCGCGCGCGTACGGCGGTTGATCCAGCAGTTGAAACACACCGCAACCGGCGTGTAGCCGTGGCCGGAGGCGTAATCCACGTGCACCGCCAGCGCGGTGGTGTCGCCGCCCGTGCCCATCGGCCCAAAACCGGTTGCGTTCACCGCGCGCAGCAGCCGCGCTTCCATCGCCGCCAGCACGGGTTCGGGGTTGGTGGTGCCGATGGCGCGCATCGTCGCCTTGCTGCCGATGCGCGCCGCGACATCGAAGGACCCGCCGATGCCCACGCCGATGATCACCGGCGGGCAATGCTGCGACCCCGCCTGCATCACCACCTTCATCACGTATTCCTCGATCTGCGCGAGGGTGGGGAAGGAGAAGGTCTCCAGCGCTGCCCAGCGGCCCGATCCCAGCGCCTTGGGCTGGCACAGGATCTCGACCCAGTCGGCGCCGCCGGCGACATCCCAGGTGACGATCGGCATGTCGCGGCCCTTGTAGCCGCGTTCGTTGGTGAGGGGGTTGGTGACGTGCTTGAGCAGCGGTGGGCTGATGGTTGCCACCAAGGCGTCGAAGCCATCGCTGATGGCGGCCTTGATGTCGCCCTCCAGCCGCGCCGCGGTGCCGATCGTCACGTGATACACCGGCACGCCGGCGTCGGAGCAGACGAAGCGGTCCTCCGCCTCGGCCTTGCGGGCGGAACCCAGCATCATCCGCAGCACTTTCTGCGCGCCGTCATGGGTCTCGGTCGCCAGCGCGGCTTCGAGCCCGGCCAGCGTATCCGCCGGCACGCGCCGCAGCGACCAGTCGTACAACTGCGCCGAGAGCGCCTTCACGGCGTCATAGGTGATCGGCATTCCGTGGGCCGTTCCTTCCTCCCTGGACGTACGCGACGTCCGCGCTAAAGTCATACATATGACCTAACGACACAAGAGGGAGGCCATCGTCCTGGCCATGATGAAGCTGCACTGGTCTCCGCGATCGCCCTTCGTGCGCAAGGTGATGGTCGCGGCCCATGAACTCGGCCTGGCGGATCGCATCACCACCGTCCGCACCGTGGTTGCCATGGCGAAGCCCGCGCTGGAACTGCTGCCCGAGAATCCGCTCGGCAAGATCCCGACCCTGGTGCTGGAGGACGGCACCATCCTGTATGACAGCCTGGTCATCATGGAATATTTCGACAGCCTGGCCGGCGGCGGTCGGCTGATTCCGCCGGCAGGCCCGGCGCGCTTCACCGAACTGCGCCGCCACGCGCTGGCGAACGGGTTGCTCGACCTGCTCATCCTGTGGCGGAGCGAGCGCGACAAGCCGCATCCCCTGCCCGCGCTGCTCGACGCCTTCGCGGTGAAGGCGGACTCCGCACTGGGTGCGATCGATGCCGAGATCGGTGCCATCGCCGCAACACCACCGGGCATCGCGCAGATCACCTTCGCCATTGCCGGCGACTACCTGGATTTCCGCTTCGCCGACCTCGGCTGGCGCGACCGCGCGCCGCGCTTCGCAGCATGGCAGGCAGGCTTCCGCGAACGCCCGTCGATGCTGGCGACGCCCGTGGTGGATGGCTGACATGCCACGCATCCCGCTGCCCTCCTCACGCGACGACCTGACCGAGGATGCGCAGCGCGAGGTCTGGGACCGCGTGGTGTCCGGCCCGCGCGGACGCGTGGTGGGGCCGCTGCGCGCGGCGATCCACGCGCCGGAGCTGGCGCGCGCCTGGTCGGCGCTGGGGGAATCGCTGCGCTTCGGCACGTCCTTGGGCAAGCGGCTATCGGAACTCGCCATCATCGTGACGGGACGGCGCTGGTCGGCGCAGGTGGAATGGACCGTGTGCCGGCGTGGAATCTGAGATCATCGCCGCCATCCGCGACGGCGCGCCGCCGCACTTCGCACAGCCCGATGACGCGCTGGTGTACGACTACACCCGCCTGCTGCTGCGCGACGGCACCGTGCCCGCCGCGCTGCATGCGCAGGTCACGCAACGCTTCGGCGTGAAGGGCGTGGTCGAGCTGACCGCATTGGTCGGCTACTATTCCATGGTGGCGATGACGCTGAACGCGCACGAGATCCCGCTGCCCGACAACGCCGCGCCGCAGCTGAGCGCGCCGCCGGAAGGATTGTTCGACCAGCCGCCACCACTCTGAATCAACGAAAACGGGAGGACACATCACATGATCCGCAGACGGACCGCTCTCTGCGCCCTCGCACTGCCGGCGCTGGTCGGCCGCGCGCAGGCGGGTGCGCCTGGTCGTACCCTTCGCCGCTGGCGGCCCGGCCGACCTGATCGCGCGGACCATCGGGCGCGTGATGGGCGAACGCCTGGGCAAGCCGGTGATCGTCGAGGCGCGCGCCGGCGCCGCCGGCCTGATCGGCGTGGAGCATGTCGCAAAGTCACGCCCCGACGGCCACACGCTCGTGCTCGCCAGCAGCGGCGCGATGGTCATCCTGCCGCATCTGCAGCCCAACATGCCGTATGATCCGCGCCGCGATCTCTCGCCGATCACGCAGGTGCTGGGCGTGCCGCAGATCGTGGCGGTCGCGCCGGGGCTCGGGCCGCGCAACCTGGCGGAACTCGTCGCCATGGCCAAGGCGCGGCCGGGGCAGCTCAACTATGGGTCCGCCGGCATCGGCTCCTCGCTGCACCTGGCGGGCGAGCTGTTCAAGCTGCGCGCAGGCATCGACCTCACGCACGTGCCGTTCCGCGGCGCCGCGCCGGCGGTGACGGAACTGCTGGCGGGGCGCATCAACGTGCTGGCGGCGGACGTCCCCGCGCTGCTCGCGCATGTGCGCGCGGGCACGGTGCCGGCCCTCGCCGTCACCTCGCCGCAGCGGCTCGACCTGCTGCCCGATGTGCCGACCGCGGTCGAGGCTGGCGTGCCCGGGTTCATCAGCGAAACCTGGTATGGCGTGCTCGGCCCGGCCGGTATTCCCGCCGAGCGCGTCGCCATCCTGCACGCCGCCACCAAGGCGGCGCTGGAGGATGCGGAGACGCAGCGCGTTCTGCTCGGCCAGGGCGGGCGCATCGTCGGCAGTTCGCCCGAGGAGTTCGCGACCTTCATCCGCAGCGCCTACGATTCCTGGGGCGAGGTGGTGCGCGCCACCGGCATGCGGCTGGAATAGCGCGCCATGCACCGCCGCACGCTACTGGCCGCGGCGCTCGCCGCCGGCCCCGCGCACGCGCAGGCCTGGCAGCCAGCGCGGCCGCTGCGAATCGTCGTCCCCCTCGCGCCGGGCGGCACGGCCGATACGCTCGCGCGCATCATCGCCGACCCCATGGGCGCGATCCTGGGCCAGCCGGTGATCGTCGAGAACCGCCCCGGCGGCACCGGCACCGTCGCCGCCATCATGGTGGCGCGCGGGCCGGCGGATGGGCTGACGCTGCTGTACTGCCCACCGCCCATCCAGATCCTGAACCCGCTGATGATGCGCAACATCCCCTACGATGCGATGGCGGACTTCTCCCCCGTCATTGCGTTGATGCGCGCGCCGAAGCTGCTGGTGGTGCGCCCGGATTTCCCGGCGCGGGACGTGGCGGGGCTGGTCGCGCTGGCGAAGGCACGACCGGGCGGCATCACCTTCGCCAGTTCCGGCATCGGGTCGTCGGCGCATCTGGCGGGGGCGCTGTTCGCGCAACTGGCGGGCATCGAACTGCTGCACGTGCCCTATCGCGGCACCGCGCCAGGCGTGCAGGACCTGATGGCGGGGCGGGTGGACATGGTGATGGACACCGCCGCCGCGCTGCTGCCGCTGGTGCGCGAAGGGCGGCTGCGCGCGCTCGCTGTGAGCACGCGGGACCCCGCGCGCGCCGTGCCGGAACTGCCGACGATCGCGGCGACCGTGCCGGGCTTCCACGATGCGTCGTTCAACTACCTGGTGGTGGCGTCGCGCACGCCGCCGGAGGCGATCGCGGTACTGAACGCCGCGATCGACCGCGTGCTGGCGGACCCGGCCATCCGGGCGCGCTTCGAGGGACTCGGCGCCGAACCGCTGGGCGGCACACCGGCGGCGCTCGCGGCCATGGTGCAGGAGGAGATCACGCGGTGGCGCAGCGTGATCGCGGCGCAGGGGATCACCATCGAATGAGGCTTCATCGTCGTACGCTTCTCGCCGCCGCGGCGGCGCCGCTGCCGGTACTGGCGCAGCCAGCCTTCCCGAGCCGCCCACTGCGCCTGGTGGTGCCCTTCGCAGCGGGCGGATCGGCCGATGCCTCCGCGCGCATGCTGGCCGACCCGCTCGGTGTCGCGCTCGGGCAGCCCGTGGTGGTCGACAACCGCCCCGGGGGCGGCGCCACCATCGGCGCGCAGGCGGTGGCGCGCGCCGCGCCGGACGGGCTCACGCTGCTGTATGGCACGCCGGGTCCGCAGATCATCAACCCCCATCTGATGCGGTCGGTGCCCTATGATCCGGTGCGGGATTTCGCGCCGGTGTCGGGCTACAAGCGCGCGCCGAACCTCATGGCGATCCATCCGTCGCTGCCTGCGCGGACCCTCGCGGAACTGATCGCGCTGGCGCGTGCCCAGCCGGGGCGGCTGTCCTTCGCGTCCTCCGGCATCGGTTCATCGTCGCATCTCGCGGGCGAGCTGCTGAAGTTCATGGCCCGCATCGACATCACGCACGTGCCCTATCGCGGCACCGGGCCGGCGCTGACCGACCTGCTCGGCGGCACGGTGAGCATGGCGCTCGATACGCTGTCCATATTGCTGCCGCCGGCGCGGGCGGGGAATCTGCGCGCGCTCGGCGTGACCACGCCGCAACGCTCGGCGCTGGCGCCCGACCTTCCGGCGCTGGCCGAGACGCTGCCCGGCTTCGACGCCGCGCCATTCAACTATATCGCCACCACGGCGGGCACGCCGGCGCCGGCGATCGCGCGGCTGAACGCGGCGATCGTCGGCATCCTCAACGACCCTGCCTATCGCGCACGGATGGAGGCGCTGGGCGAGGAAGCCACGCCCTCGACGCCCGACGAACTCGCCGCGACCATCGCCGCCGAGAGCGCGCGCTGGAAACAGGTGATCGAAGCCGCCGGGATCCGCGCCGAATGAACGAGACCATCCTGCTGCTCTCCGCCATTCCGGCCGACCTGCGCGCCGCGCTGGCGTCCCGCTACACGCTGGTCGAGGACAAGCCCGCGGAGGGGCAGCACCCTGGCATCCGCATCGCCGTCACCATGGCGCTGGCCGGCGCGGGCGAGGCGCAGTTCGCACGCCTGCCCGATCTCGGCCTGCTGTCCTCGCAGGGCGCGGGGCTGGAGCGCATCGACCTGCCTGCCGCCGCGCGGCGCGGCATCGCAGTCGCCTATACGCCCGACGTGATGACCGAGGACGTGGCGGACGCCGCCATCGGCCTGATGTACGCCGCCGCGCGCCGCGTGGCGGAAGCCGACCGCTTCGTGCGCGCCGGGCGCTGGACCAGCGAACGCATGGGGCTGGGGATCAGCCTGCACCGCAAGGCGGCAGGCATCGTCGGGCTCGGGCGAATCGGCCAGGCCATTGCGCGGCGCTGCGCCGGGCTCGGCATGGATGTGGCCTGGACCGGGCCGCGGACGAAGCCGGACCAGCCCTGGCCGCATGTCGTCGACCTGCGCGCTTTGGCGGAACGCTCCGACGTGCTGATCCTGGCGACACCGGGTGGTGCCGGCACGGACCGCATGGTCGATGCCGGCGTGCTCACTGCGCTCGGGCCGCGCGGCGTGCTGGTGAACATCGCGCGCGGTTCCGTGGTGGATGAGCCTGCGCTGCTCGATGCGCTCGAAACGCGCACCATCGCCGGCGCCGGGCTCGACGTGTTTGCGCGCGAACCGGGGCTCGATCCGCGCTTCCTGGCCTTGGACAACGTGGTTCTGGCGCCGCATTCCGCCTCGCTCACCATCGAGACGCGCGCTGCGCTGGTGGCGCGCATCCTCGATGACATCGAGGCCTTCCGCGCCGGGCGTCCCTTCGTGAACGCCGCCGCCGGTGCCTAGCGCCGCCGCCGTCGACTTCAGCCGCAGCGCGGTGGCGCGCTACATCCAGCTCGCCACGTTGTTCAGGCGGCGCATCGACCAGGGCGCCTGGCGGCCCGGCGCACGGATCCCGACGGTCGATGATCTGGCGGCGGAATGCGGCGTGGCGCGCGCCACGATCCGGCAGGCGCTGGACCAGTTGGAAGCCGAGGGCCTGATCGAACGCTTCCGGGCACGGGGCACCTTCGTTCGCGCCACGCCGGCCGCGAACCGCCTGTGGTGCGAGGTCGAGACCGACTGGTCCGGCCTGCTCCGATCGCGCGAGGGGGCGGAGATCGAGATCCTCGGCGAGACGTCCGCCATCGCGGCGGCAGACCTGCCGCCGGTCGACCTCGGCCGCGCCGCCGCACGCTACGCGCACATCCGTCGTCGCCACTGGCGGGATGGGCAGCCCTTCCTGCTGGCGGACGTGTTCCTCGACGAAAGGCTGCGCCCAAGGGTCTCGGATGAGGACCTGCGCAGCCGCACCGCCCTCAAGCTGGTTGCCGCCATCCCCGGCGTGCGCATCGCCGATGCGCGCCAGGTGCTGACCATCGGCAGCGCCGATGTCGAGACGGCTGCCGCGCTGCGCGTTCCCCTGAACGCCCCGGTTGCGCATGTGCGGCGCGCGGCGGTCGATGCGCGCGGCGTGCTGCTGCTGGTGGCCGACGGGATCTACCGCGGCGACCTGGTGCGGATCGACATCAAGCTGCGCTGAACAGGCGGCGCGCGAAGTCCACCAGCGCCGCGGCGGTGGCCTCGGGCTGCTCGGGCAGCAGGGCGTGGCCGGCGCGTTCGATCACCACGCGCGTCACCTGCGGGCCGAGTGCGGCGCGCAGCTCGTCCTCGGAAGGCGGGGCGGCGATCGCATCCTCGGCCGCCGCGACATACAGCAGCGGGCGGTGTTCGGCGGCGCGCAGCCAGGCGCGGTCGGTGGTCGCCTCGCGCGCGGCGCGCTGCGCCAGCGCGACCGGCTTGTGCCAGCCATCGAGCCACACGGACGCGTCGTTGCCCGGCGCGAAGTAGCCGCGGCGCAGGTGCTCCAGGCGCTCCGCCGCGGGCAGGTCGGTGTCGAAGCTGCCGGCGATGGCGCGGCTGATCTCGGGCGCGACGGTGGTGCCCGTGACGGCCGCCAGCATGGCGCAGCCGCGCACCAGGTCGGGCCGCGTGTGGGTGATGATGCGCGCCACCCAGTTGCCCGCCGCGTGGCCGGCGACCAGCGCGGCGCCGGTCTTCTCCGCCTCCATCGCGGCGATCACGTCGGCCGCCATGTCGTGGAGGGTCGATCCCGGGCGCAGCGGGTCGGACCGTCCGATGCCTCGGGGTTCGGGCCGCACCAGCCGCAGCCCCGCGGCCACCAGCAGCGGAGCGATACCGTCGAAATCCTCCTGCCCGCGGCCGAGGGAGGGCAGCAGCACCAGCGGATGCCCTGCACCCATGGTGAAGACTTCGAGCGCGCCGGAGGGCAGGTCGAGCAGGCGGACCTCCCAGGCTGGGATGTGTGCTGTGGTCATGGCGGGTATCCTCCGTGGGTGCAACGATAGCGCGGCTGCGGCGTGTGCGCGCCCCCCTCGCCATCGCGACCTTGGCTGCGCCCCCTCGCCGTGGCGGCGCGCAGCCGTTAAACACCCGCCCATGCGCTACATTTCCACCCGCGGGCAGGCCGCCCCGCGCGATTTCGAATCCGTCCTCCTGGCGGGCCTGGCCGAGGATGGCGGGCTGTTCGTGCCGGAATCCTGGCCGGTGGTCAGCGCGGCCGAATGGCGGGCGATGCGCGGCCTGCCCTATCCGGCGCTGGCGGCGCGCATCCTGGCGCTGTTCGGCGCCGACGCCATGCCGCTGCGCGCGATGTGCGAGGAGGCCTATGCCGGCTTCGGCCACCCCGCGGTGGTGCCGCTGGTGCAGCTCGATCACCGCCGCTTCGCGCTGGAACTGTTCCACGGCCCGACGCTGGCCTTCAAGGACATGGCGCTGCAACTGCTCGGGCGGATGTTCGACCATGTGCTGGCCAAGCGTGGGGAACGCGTGACGATCGTCGGCGCAACGTCCGGCGACACGGGCAGCGCGGCCATCGAGGCCTGCCGCGACCGCGCGGCGATCGACATCGTCATCCTGCATCCCGAAGGCCGCACCAGCGAGGTGCAGCGCCGGCAGATGACCTCCGTGCTGGCGCCCAATGTCCGCAACATCGCGGTGAAGGGCGACTTCGACGCCTGCCAGGACCTGGTCAAGGCGATGTTCAACGACGCGCCCTTCCGCACCGAGATGCGGCTGTCGGCGGTGAATTCCATCAACTGGGCGCGCATCGCGGCGCAGATCCCGTACTACGTGGCGGCCGCGCTGGCGTTGGGGGCGCCGGACCGGGAGGTGGCGTTCTCCGTGCCGACCGGCAATTTCGGCAATGTGCTGGCCGCCTGGGCGGCGCGGCGCATGGGGCTGCCGATCGCGCGCCTCATCGTGGGGTCGAACCGCAACGACATCCTCGCGCGCTTCCTGGCCGCCAACGACATGAGCGCACGGCCCGTCGAGCCCTCCCTGTCGCCATCCATGGACATCCAGGTGTCGTCGAACTTCGAACGCCTGCTGTTCGAGATGCTGGACCGCGACGGCGCCGCCACGGCCGATGCCATGACGCGCTTCCGCAGCGAGGGCCGCATGCCCGTGCCCGACGCCGCCTGGCGCGGGGCGACCGGCCTGTTTCGCGGCTTCACCCTGGACGATGCCGGCACGCTGGCCGAGATCCGCCACCTTTGGACCACCGGCCAATACCTGGCCGACCCGCACACCGCCGTCGGCACCGCCGCCGCCCGCGCCCTGGCACCGGAGGACGCCGCCATCCCCGTGGTGGTTGCCGCCACCGCGCACCCGGCCAAGTTCCCCGATGCGGTGGAACGCGCCACCGGCCTTCGCCCGCCGCTGCCCGCCCGCCTGGCCGACCTGTACCAGCGCGAGGAACGCTTCGACGTGCTGACCGGCGACCTCGCGGTCATCGAGGCCGCGGTGCGCGCCCATGCCCGACGCAACGTCGCCTGACCCGATGCGAAACCGGGGCCGCGACGCTACATAAGCTGGCCCCCCTTCCAGGACCCCGCCCTTGTCCCAGACCGACGCCGTCCGCCTGACCCGCCTGCCCAACGGCCTGACCGTGGTGTCCGAGACCATGCCGCGCGTGGAGACCGTCTCGGTCGGCGCCTATATTGGCGTGGGCACGAGGCACGAGGCGCCGGAAGTGAACGGCGTCTCCCACTTCCTGGAACACATGGCCTTCAAGGGCACCGCGCGGCGCGACGCCGCGGCCATCGCGCGCGAGGTCGAGAATGTCGGCGGCCACCTGAACGCCTATACCGCGCGCGAGCAGACCGCCTTCTACGCCAAGGTGCTGAAGGAGGACACCGCGCTCGCGGTGGACGTGATCGGCGACATCCTCACGCATTCCACCTTCATCCCCGAGGAGCTCGAGCGCGAGCGCGGCGTGATCCTGCAGGAGATCGGCCAGGCCAACGACACGCCCGACGACATCGTCTTCGACCATTTCCAGGAGACCGCCTTCCCGTCCCAGGCGATGGGCCGGCCCGTGCTCGGCACCGAGGCCACCATCAAGGCCATGAGCCGCGATGCGCTGACCGGCTACATGCGCGGCCATTACGGGCCGAAGGCCATGGTGGTGGCCGCCGCCGGCGCGCTGGAGCACGATACGCTGATCGAGCTGGTGCGCACCCATTTCGCCGACCTGCCGGCCACCAGTGCCACCACGCCGGAGGCCGCGCGCTACGGCGGCGGCGAATTCCGCGAGACGCGTGAACTGGACCAGGTGCACATCGTGCTCGGCTTCCCGTCGGTGCAGCATGGCGACCCGATGCACTACCCGACGCAACTGCTCTCCACGCTGCTGGGCGGGGGCATGTCGTCGCGGCTGTTCCAGGAAATCCGGGAAAAGCGCGGGCTGGTGTATTCCATCTATTCCTTCGCTTCGCCGTTCCGCGATGGCGGGCTGTTCCAGATCTACGCCGGCACCGGCGAGAAGGAAGCCGGCGAACTGATGCCCGTGACGATCGAGGCGCTGCGCGCCGTGCAGCGCGACGTGACGGAGGACGAACTGAACCGTGCCAAGGCGCAGCTGCGCGCATCCCTGCTGATGTCGCTGGAATCGACCGGCAGCCGCTGCGAACAGCTGGCGCGCCAGCTCCAGGTGTTTGGCAGGGTGATCCCGGCGGAGGAGACCAAGGCCAAGATCGCCGCGGTGACGGTGGACCAGGTGCAGCAGGCCGCCGCCGCGATGTTCCGCGCGCGCCCCACGCTGGCCGCGATGGGCCCCGCCGAGCATGTGCCGGGCATCGACGCCATCATGGAGAAGCTGGCCGCGTGAGCGAGGACGACCCGGCCCCCGCACCCGGCCCGCAGGCGCGGCGCTGCCTCGAGATCGGCGTGCAGCCCGGCCATACCTTCCGCACGGTGGCGATCGCCCAACGCGTCGGCGTCGACCCGCGCCTCCTGTTCGACACCACGGCGGTCGCGAACGACACCACCACGCTGCATGCCATGACCAGCGACCGCTTCTTCGCCGAGGCGGCCAGCACCAAACCGTTCGACATCGGCTTCATCGACGGCCTGCACGTGTTCGAACAGGGGGTGCGGGGTCCCACGAACACCCTGGCCTGGACCGGCTGGCATTCGGCCTCACCTGGTTCGACCTGCAGGCGCATCGCGACGTCATGCGCAACGCCGGCGAGCAGGAGGCGATCGACCTCTGCGCCGAGGCGATCAGCGCGCGCTGCTGAATCATTCGCGAAGGCATGCCCATGAACCGCCTCGACACCCTCTCCGACCTCATCGCCGCCGCGCGGCGCGCCGGGGCCGACGCCGCCGATGCGCTGCTGGTGTCCTCCGCGTCCCTGTCGGTGAAGCGGCGCATGCGGCAGATCGAGCAGCTGGAACGCTTGGAGGGCTTGGACATCGGGCTGCGGGTGTTCGTCGGCCAGTGCCAGGCGATCGTCGCCTCCACCGATCCCGACCCCAGGGGGTTCGCCGCCCTGGCCGAGCGCGCCGTCGCGATGGCACGCGTGGTGCCCGCGGACCCCTTCGCCGGCCTGCCGGTGCCGGTGGCGATCCCGCCCCGCGCCCTTGACCTGCATGACACGGCGGAACCATCTGCGGAGGCGCTGCTCGAACGCGCCGCGCTGGCCGAGGAGGCGGCACTGGCCGTCGCCGGCGTGACGAACAGCGAGGGCGCCGATGCCGGCTGGGGCCGCACCGAGATCGCGCTGGCGGCTTCGAACGGCTTCGCCGGTGGCTATGTGCGGACGTCGCATTCCATTTCCGCAACCGCGCTGGCGGGCACCGGCACGGGGATGGAGCGGGACTATGACTGGTCCTCCACCGTGCATCTCGCGGACCTCGACGATCCGGTGGCGATCGGGCGGCGGGCGGCGCAGCAGGCCGTGCGGCGGCTCAACCCGACCCGGCCGCGCACGGCACGCATCCCGGTGGTGTTCGATGCGCGCGTGGCCGGCAGCCTGCTCGGCCATCTGAGCGGGGCGATCAACGGTGCGGCGGTGGCGCGCGGCACGTCCTTCCTGAAGGACCGGATGGGCGAGCGCGTGCTGGCGGCCGGCCTGGTAGTGCGCGACGACCCGCTGCGCCCGCGCGGCCTGCGGTCCCGCCCCTTCGACGGCGAAGGCATGCCGGGCGCGGCGCGGGCCATCATCGACGACGGCGTGCTGACCACCTGGCTGCTGGACTGGCGCAGCGCGCGGCAGCTTGGCCTGGCGTCGACCAGCCATGCCAGCCGCGGCACCGGCGGGCCGCCCGGCCCCTCCGCCACCAACCTCTGGCTGGAGCCGGGGACGCTGACCCCGGCCGCGCTCATGGCCGACATCGCCGAAGGGTTGTTCGTGACCGACCTGATCGGCATGGGCGTGAACGGCGTGACCGGCGACTACAGCCGCGGCGCGGCAGGCTTCATGATCCGCCATGGGCAATTGGCGGAAGCGGTCAGCGAGGTGACCATCGCCGGCAACCTGCGCGACATTTTCCTGAACATGACGCCGGCAAACGACCTGGCGTTTCGCCGCGGCACCGACAGCCCGACGGTGCGGATCGAAGGGCTGACGCTGGCCGGTTCGTAGCGGGCCCAACGAAAAACGGCCCGAGGCGATGCCCCGGGCCGTTCGCGCTGCGCGATGGACGCGCGGTGGTCAGTGCACGTCGGCCCAGACCTTGCGCTTCACGGCATAGGCGAGGCCACCGAGGATGGTCAGGAAGATGATGATCTTCACGCCCATCGCACGACGTTGTTCCAGTTCCGGCTCCGCCGCCCATTGCAGGAAGGTCGCGACGTCGCGGGCCATGTTTTCGACCGTGCCGGGCGTGCCGTCCGCGAACTCGACCTGGTCGGGATTGAGCGGGTTGCCCATCGCGATCTGGTGTCCGGGGAAGTAGCGGTTGTAGTTCATGCCCTCACCCATCGTCACGCCGGGCGGCGGGTCGGCATAGCCGGTCAGCAGCGCATACAGGTAGTCGGCACCGCCGTTGCGCGCCTTGGCGATGACCGACAGGTCGACCGGATAAGCGCCGTTGTTCGCCGCACGCGCCGCCTGCTGGTTCGGAAAGGGGCTGCGGAAGCGGTCCGACGGCCGGCCGGGTCGTTCGAACATCTGCCCTTCGTCGTTCGGGCCATCCTGAACCTGCACCTGGGATGCGATGGCTGCCACCTGCTGGTCGGTCAGGCCCAGTTCGCGCAGGTTGCGGTACGAGAGCAGCCGCATGGCATGGCAGTTGGCGCAGACTTCCTTGTAGACCTGGAAGCCGCGCTGCGCGCTGGCGCGGTCGTAGGTACCGAACACCCCGTCGAAGGAGAAGGGGTGGTTCGGGATGGCGATCGCCTCACCCGCCGCGCGGGCGGGGCTCGTCGCCAGCAGCCCGCCGATCAGGGCGAAGGCGCCGAGGGTGGTGCGGAACATGGTCTTCCTCATCGCTCTCAGGCCTTGTCCATCGGCTTTGCCGCAGCCCCGGCGGGCATCGGCCCGCCGCCGCCAAGCACGGCGCGGGCAATGCTCTCGGGCAGCGGCAGCGGCTTCTCGAGCCGCGCCAGCAGCGGCAGGATCACGAGGAAGTAGCCGAAGTAGTAGGCGGTGGCGATCCGGCTGACCGTCACGTAGGGCTCCTCGGCCGGCATGCCGCCGCAATACATCAGTACGAAGAAGCACACCGTCCACAGCAGGAACGCGATCCGCGCCACCGGGCGGAAGCGCATCGAGCGCACCGGCGAACCGTCGAGCCAGGGCAACACGAACAGCACCAGGATCGAGCCGAACATCAGCAGCACGCCGCCCAGCTTGTCGGGCACTGCGCGCAGGATCGCGTAGAACGGCAGGAAGTACCATTCGGGCACGATGTGCGCGGGTGTCACCAGTGGGTCGGCCGGGATGTAGTTGTCCGGATGGCCCAGGAAATTCGGCGCGAAGAACACGAACCCGGCGAAGACAATGAAGTAGATCACCAGGCCGAAGCTGTCCTTTGCCGTGTAGTACGGATGGAAGGGCAGCGTGTCCTGGGGACCCTTGGGCTCGACGCCGAGCGGGTTGTTGGAGCCCGTGATGTGCAGCGCCACCACGTGCAGGAACACCACGCCCACGATCACGAAGGGCAGCAGGTAGTGCAGCGAGAAGAAGCGGTTGAGCGTGGGGTTGTCCACGCTGAAGCCGCCCCACAGCAGCGTCACGATCCAGTCGCCGACGAAGGGGAAGGCGCTGAACAGGTTGGTGATGACGGTGGCACCCCAGAACGACATCTGGCCCCAGGGCAGCACGTAGCCCATGAAGGCGGTCGCCATCATCAGCAGGAAGATGACCACACCGAGCATCCACAACAGCTCGCGCGGGGCCTTGTAGGATCCGTAGTACATGCCGCGCCAGATGTGGATGAACACCACGATGAAGAACATCGAGGCGCCGTTCATGTGCACGTAGCGGATCAGCCAGCCGAAGTTCACGTCGCGCATGATGCGCTCGACGGAATCGAAGGCGTAGCTGGTGTGCGGCGTGTAGTGCATCGCGAGGAAGATGCCGGTCGCGATCATGATCATCAGGTTGACCATGGCGAGCGCGCCGAAATTCCAGAAATAGTTGAAATTCCGGGGAGTCGGGAAGGTCCCGTACTCCTTCTGCATCATCGTGAAAATGGGCATGCGCTGGTCGACCCAGCGGATGACGGGGTTCTTGAAGTCGCTGTCGTGCAGGCCGATCGCCATGGTCGCGCTCCTCAGCCGATCTTGATCTTCGTGTCGGACGTGAAGGCGTATTGCGGAACGTCAAGGTTCCGCGGCGCCGGGCCCTTACGGATCCGTCCCGAAGTGTCGTAGTGGCTGCCATGGCAGGGGCAGAACCACCCGCCGTATTCGCCGCGCGGATCGGTCGGCTTCTGGCCGAGCGGCACGCATCCCAGGTGGGTGCAGATGCCGACCACGATCAGCCACTGGTCCTTCTGCACGCGGGACTGGTCGGTCGCCGGGTCGGGCAGCTGGGACAGCGGCACGGTGCGGGCTTCCTGCACCTCGGCCGGCGTGCGGTTGCGCACGAAGACCGGCTTGCCGCGCCACATCACCGTGACGGCCATGCCTTCGGCGACCGGCGCGATGTCCACATCCGTGCTCGACAGCGCGAGAACGTCGCGTGCCGGCTGCATGGACGCGATGAAGGGCCAGGCGATCGCGCCCACGCCCACGCCCACGAAGGCCGTCGTCACCAGGGTAAGAAAATCGCGCCGCGGCGTCCCGTCGGACGCGCTGGCGCCTGCACCTTCCGCCATTCAACACCACCCCTTCCGCCAGGCAGCCCCGGGATGACGGGGCGGTGCCGGCCGCATCGAAGACTTACGGGCGTCGCCTGAGACCCCCGCCGGGCGGATGGACGCGCGCGAACCCGCACGCTGCCCCTCCTGCGCGGCGGCCCTTATAAGGGTGCGTTGCGCGGGGTGTCCATGGCACCCGGTGCGCGGATTCTGGGAGCGTTACATGAACGATGAGACAAACGTCGCCGCGCGGGCATCCGCACCGGCCGACCATCCGATGACGGCGCCGGCCCGCGCCTGGTTCGAAACGCTTCGCGATCGGATCTGCGCGGTCTTCGAGATGATCGAGGACGAACTCGCCGGCGGCCCGCACCGCGACTTGGCGCCCGGCCGTTTCCAGCGCACTGCCTGGGACCGCCCCGAGGGCGGCGGCGGCGTGATGTCCGTCATGCGCGGGCGGGTGTTCGAAAAGGTCGGTGTCAACGTCTCGACCGTGTTCGGCGAATTCAGCCCCGAGTTCCGCCGGCAGATTCCCGGCGCCGAGGCCGATCCGCGCTTCCTGGCGACCGGCATCTCGCTGGTGGCGCATCTGCGCAATCCGCGGGTGCCGGCGGTTCACATGAACACCCGCTTCATCGTGACCACCAATGCCTGGTTCGGCGGCGGCGGCGACCTGACGCCGATGTTCCCCGACAGCGCCGAGGCGCAGGAGGACGCGCGCGGCTTCCACGCCGCCTACAAGGCCGCCTGCGACAAGGCCGACCCGACCTACTACCCGCGCTTCAAGCAGTGGTGCGACGAGTACTTCTTCCTGCCCCACCGCAACGAACCGCGCGGCCTGGGTGGCATTTTCTACGACTGGCTGGGCGACCGCACCCCGGGCAAGGGCATCGAGGCCGACTTCGCCTTCACCAAGGATGTCGGCATGGCCTTCCTGGAGGCCTACCCGGACATCGTGCGACGGCGCATGCACGAAGCCTGGACCGCCGATGAACGGCAAGCGCAGTTGGTCCGTCGCGGCCGCTACGTGGAATTCAACCTGATCCACGACCGTGGCACGCTGTTCGGCCTCAAGACCGGCGGCAATGTGGAGGCGATCCTGATGTCCCTGCCACCGGAAGTGGCCTGGCCCTGACGGTCCGGTTCGCTCCGATGGGCCGGCGCCCGACGGGATCGATGGCCGGCCCGCCGCCGGCTGTCAGCCGGGCGTCGCCGGGCGCCCGGACAGCAGCCTCGCCGCCCAGCGGCCACCCTCGAACTGCTCGCACAGCGTGAGCGTCGCGATCAGCACCGGTACGCCGATGAAGGCGCCCGGAATGCCCCACAGGAAAGCGCCGAGGAACACCGCCACCAGCACCATGAAGGGCGAGACCGCGAGGTAGTTCCCGGTCAGCCGCGGTTCCAAATAGGACCCGATGAGGAACTGGATCACCTGCAGCACGGCGAAGATGGTCACCACCGCCTGCCACGATCCAAATTGCAGCAACCCCACCGCGGTCGGGAACAGCGTCGCGACCAGCGGCCCGATGAAGGGGATGTAGTTGAGCACGAAGGCGATCACGCCCCATTCGGCCGCGAGGTCGAGCCCCATGTAGCGCGCGAAGGCCCAGACCAGCAGCCCGGTCAGCACCGAGGCGAGGCTGCGCACCATCATGTACACGCGCAGCTTCGAGGCACTCGCCGCCAGCCCCGCCAGCACGCGCCGCGCCGCCGGCTTGTCGGTCATGCATTCGAGCTGCGAGGCCACCTGGCGCACCTCCAGCAGGCCCAGGATGACGAAGACCGCCGTCACCACCACGAAGCTGATCACGCCCTGCAACTGCGCCAGGACGCCCTGCGCCACACGCACCAGCCAGCGTGAATCGAACTGCTCCGCCAGCAGACCCGCGCCCTGCACCCCGCGCGCCTCGAGCCAGGCGACCTTGGCGGTATAGAGCGCCTGGAACTGCCCCGCATTGGCAATCACCCACTGCGCCACGCGCCCGAACGCCCAGGCGATGGACAGCACCATCACCGACACCACCGCACAGGCCACCAGGATGGTGCCGATCAGCGCGATCCCTGCCGGGATGCGCGCCTGCACCGCACGCTGCAGCGGCCATACCAGCCCGATGACGAACAGCGCGAAGGCGATCGGCGCAAAGATCGATTGCCCGGCCTGAAGCGCCGCCGCCACGAGGACGGTGGCGCAGAGGCCGACGAGGATTCGGGTTCCGCTGTCGGCGGTCATTGCGCTTCTGCCATCCTTCCGGGGTCGGGCTGCACCCTGGTTTGCGGCGCGTCCGCGCGCAAGGACTTCGGCCCGCCCGCCCTTCCGTGCGACACAGGGATCCAGGAACAGGGACGCCGGGCACGCGGCGGGCAGCACGATGGTCGCCTTCACACGGACATGGTTGATGCGCGCGGCGCTGCTGCTGCTGGGCCTGGTCTCGGTCATCCTTGCCCTGCGCATCTACGACGTGCAGCGCGGCCCGCCGCTCGGCCCCTGGCACACCGTGGTGCCGGATGAGATGCCACGCGCGGTGATCGACGCCGCCGACTGGCGCCGCTGGATCGCCGCCGAGGATTCGGTGATGGCGACCGTGCGGCGCGAGGTGACGGACGCCCTCGACCCGGCCGAGCAGGTGCCGGTCAACCGCTACTTTGCCGGTAGCCCGATGCACCCGGCGCGTTTCGCGCGCGACTGGAACCGGTCCTTCATCCTGGAGCCGGCCGGGCCGCCCGCCGGCGTCGCGGTGTTCCTGCACGGACTCACCGACACACCCTTCAGCGTGCGGCACCTGGCCGAGGCGTATCGCGCGCGCGGCTTCGTCGCCATCGCCATCCGCCTGCCCGGCCATGGCAGCGTCCCGGCCGGCCTGACCGATGCGGTGTGGGAGGACTGGATGGCCGCGGCACGCCTCGCGGTGCGCGAGGCCCGCGCGCGTGTCCCCACCGGCCCGCTGCACCTCGGCGGCTATTCCAATGGCGGCGCGCTGGCCTTGAAGCACGCACTCGATGCCATCGAGGATCCACGCTTGGCGCAGGCGGACCGCATCATCCTGCTCTCCCCCATGGTCGGCGTGACGGCCTTCGCGCGCTTCGCCGGCATCGCCGGGCTGCCGGCGCTGCTGCCGCGCTTCGCCAAGACCGCCTGGCTCGACATCCAGCCGGAGTTCAACCCGTTCAAGTACAACTCCTTCCCGGTCAATGCGGCGCGCCAGACGCACCGTCTGACGGCGGCCTTGCAGGCGCAGCTGGACCGTCTGTCGGCGGCCGGGCGGCTGGCCTCATTGCCGCCGGTGCTGACCTTCCAGTCGGTGGTGGACGCGACCGTCTCGACCCCGGCGGTGCTCTCCGCGCTCTATGGCCGACTGCCGGCGGGCGGGCACGAGGTCGTGCTGTTCGACCTCAATCGCGACATCCGATTCGGGCCGTTGTTCGTGCCGGGCGCCGATGCGGCACTCGATCGCATCGTCGCGCCGGCGCCGCGGCACTACGCGCTGACGGTCATCGCCACCGATGCCGCGGGCGGCACCACCGCGCGGCGCGTCGCGGCCGGGGCGACGGAGGCGACCGACACGCCACTCGGCCTGTCCTGGCCGCGCGATGTCTTCTCGCTGTCGCATGTCGCGCTGCCCTTCCCGCCGCAGGACGGGCTCTATGGCGCGGACCCCGCGCCTGGCGATGATTTCGGCCTGCGCCTGGGCGCGCTGGCGCTGCGCGGCGAACGCGGCGTGCTGGTGATCGGGCTCGACAGCTTCGCGCGCGTCACCTCCAATCCGTTTTTCCCGTATCTGCTGGCGCGCGTGACCGAGGCGCTGCCGCCCCCGCGATGACCCTGGGACGCCGCGGCCAGCGCCGGGATGCGCAGCCAAATCCAGCTGGGCGGTTTCACCCGCCTGCACTTGCGGCGCCCCGCCGCGCGCGGCATGTGCCATCATCGACTGAACATGCCCGACCGAGCGAGCCCGGATACGATGACGCAGCCACGGCCCATGCCCCGCGCGACCCTGGCGATCGCCGCCGCCTTCGGCCTGCTCGCCGCCTGCGACAGCGGCCCGCCACCGGCACCACCCGAGATCCGCCCGGTGCGCGTGGCCACGGTCGAACGCAGCACAGGCGGCGAGGTGGTGTCCCTGACCGGCACCGTGCAGGCCGAGACCGAGGTGAACCTCGCGTTCCGCATCGATGGCCGCATGGTCGAACGCCTGGTCAATGTGGGCGATTCTGTGCGCGCCGGGCAGGTCATCGCGCGGCTCAACCGCGACAATGAGGAGAACGGCCTGCGCGCCGCCCGCGCGTCGCTGACCGCCGCCCGCGGGCAGTTGACCGAAGCCGCCAACAACTACTGGCGGCAATCCGAATTGCTGCGCGACGGCTGGACCACCCGCGTGCGCTACGACCAGGCCGCCCAGACGCGCCAGACCGCGCAGGCCGCGGTGGATGCCGCCGCTGCCCAGGTGAGCATTGCCGAGACCAGGCTGGGCTACACCGAACTCGTGAGCGACGTGGATGGCCGCGTCACCCAGCGCGGCGCCGAGCCCGGCGAGGTGGTGCAGCCCGGCCGCATGATCGTGCAGGTGGCGCGCGACGAGGGCCGCGACGCGGTGTTCGACGTGCCGCCAACGCTGAAGGACCAGGCGCCCGCCAATCCGGTGATCGAGGTGGTGCTGACCACCGACCCCGCCGTGCGAGCCGTGGGCCGCGTGCGGGAAGTTGCTCCGCGCGCCGATGCGGTGACCGGCACCTTCCAGGTGCGCGTGGGCCTGGCCGAACCGCCGCCGGGGATGCGGCTGGGGTCCACCGTGACGGGGCGGCTGACGCTTGGCGCCAGCGCGGGCATCTCGATCCCGGCCTCGGCGTTGGCGCGCGCCGACCGCCAGCCGGCCGTCTGGGTGGTCGATCCGCGCACCGAGACCGTCGCGCTGCGCACGGTCGAGTTGGTGCGCCATGATCCCGGCCATGTCGTGGTGGGCCAGGGGCTCGAGCCCGGCGAGATCATTGTCACCGCGGGCGTGCAGGCGCTCCGGCCGGGGCAGAAGGTGCGCCTGCTGGGCGGCGCGCGATGATCGGCCCCAACCTTTCGGAATGGGCGATCAACCGGCGCTCGCTGGTCGTCTACCTGATGATCATGGCGCTGGTCGCGGGCGCGCTGTCTTTCGTGAAGCTCGGCCGCAACGAGGACCCGGCCTTCACCTTCCGCACCATGGTCGTCGCCGCGTCCTGGCCGGGTGCCACCATCGAGGAGACCATCCTGCAGGTCACCGAGCGCCTCGAGCGCACGCTGCAGGAAACGCCCAACCTCGACCGCCTGCGCTCCTACACGCAGGCGGGGCAGACCACGATCTTCGTCGACCTGAAGGGATCGACGTCGCCGGCCGTGGTGCCCGACATGTGGTACCAGGTGCGCCGGCGCGTGGCCGACATGCGCCACACCCTGCCCCAAGGCGTGCTCGGCCCCGTCTTCAACGATGATTTCGGCGACACCTTCGGCATCATCTACGGCTTCACCGCCGACGGCTTCAGCCAGCGCGAATTGCGCGACCATGTGGAAGCCGCGCGATCGCGCCTGCTGCTGGTCCCCGATGTCTCGAAGGTCGAGATCCTGGGCGCGCAGGACGAGCGCATCTTCATCGAGTTCTCGACCGAGCGGCTCGCCGGCCTCGGGCTGAACTACGGCGCGCTGGTGGCGGCGCTGCAGGCGCAGAACCTGGTGCGCCCGGCGGGCCTGGTCGAGACCGGGGCCGAACGCATCGTGGTGCGCGTCTCCGGCGCCTTCGAGACCGAGGCCGACATCCTCGCGGTCAACTTCGTGATCGGCGACCGCATCTTCCGCCTGGGGGATCTCGCGCAGGTGCGCCGCGGCACCGCCGACCCGCCGCAGCCGATGTTCCGGGTGAACGGCCAGCCAGCGATCGGCCTGGCGGTGGCGATGCGCGAGTCGGGCGACATCCTCGCCCTCGGCCGCAACATCGGCGCCGCCATGGCGCAGATCCGCCGCGACCTGCCGGTGGGCATCGAGCCCATCCTGGTCGCCGACCAGGCCGTGACGGTGGACGAGGCGATCGGCGATTTCATGGAGAGCCTGTGGCAGGCGATCCTTATCATCATGGCGGTGTCCTTCATCGCGCTCGGCGTGCGCGCTGGCGCGATCGTGGCGCTGACCATCCCGCTCACGCTGGCCATCGTCTTCCCGCTGATGTCGCTGGCCGGCATCGACCTCCAGCGCATCTCGCTCGGTGCGCTGATCATCGCGCTCACCCTGATGGTCGACGACGCGATGACCACGATCGACGCCATGATCCGCCGCCTCGCCGCCGGCGACACCAAGGCGAAGGCTGCCACCTTCGCCTATACCGCGCTGGCGTCGTCGATGCTGATCGGCACGCTCGTCACCATCGCCGGCTTCGTGCCTATCGGATTCGCGAAATCCTCGGCTGGCGAATACACCTTCTCGATCTTCGCGGTGGTCGCCATCGCACTGATCGTCTCCTGGTTCGTCGCCGTTATCTTCGCGCCACTGCTCGGCATGGCCATCCTGAAGTCGCCAAAGGCGGGGGCCGAGCCGGAGAAGCCGGGGGCGCTGCTGCGCGGCTTCGCCGCGTTCCTGTCCCTGGCGATGCGCGCGAAATGGGTGACCATCGGATTCACCGTCGCGATGTTCGCGGTGGCGGTGCTCGCGATGCCCTTCGTGCCGCGGCAGTTCTTCCCCTCCTCCGACCGCACCGAACTGCTGGTCGAGGTGACGCTGCCGCAGAACGCCTCGATCTTCGGCAGCGAGCAGGTGGCGCAGCGCCTCGATGCCGCGCTGGCGGCTGACCCTGACGTGGCGCGCTGGTCCACCTATGTCGGGCGCGGCGCCATCCGCTTCTATCTGCCGCTGAACGTCCAGTTGGCGCTGCCGTTCTTCTCGCAGGCCGTGGTGGTGGCGAAAGACCTGCCCGGGCGCGAACGCCTGCAGCGGCGCCTGGAGGCCCTGCTGGCCGAGGACTTCCCCGCCGCCGTGTCACGCGTCTATCCGCTCGAGCTCGGCCCACCGGTCGGCTGGCCGCTGCAGTACCGCGTCAACGGCCCGGATGTGGAGCGCGTCCGCGCCATCGCGCTGGACGTGGCTCAGCTCATGGCCGCCGCGCAGGGCTCGCGCCAGGTGCATTTCGACTGGATGGA
Organism: Rhodospirillales bacterium Ga0074136; assembly: GCA_001464375.1. Lineage (GTDB taxonomy): Bacteria > Pseudomonadota > Alphaproteobacteria > Acetobacterales > Acetobacteraceae > Neoroseomonas. Next base: position 35,719 of record LNEW01000112.1, read on the forward strand.
ACCGGCACGGCAATTGCGGGTGCGGGTGGACCAGGACCAGGCGCGCCTGCTCGGCCTGTCCTCCGCGCAGGTGTCGGCGGCGCTGAACGCCGCGGTGACCGGCACCACGGTCACCCAGCTGCGCGACGACATCTACCTGATCCCGGTGATCGCGCGCGCCACCGCCGAGGAACGCCTCTCGCTCGATGCGCTACGTTCGATCCAGGTGCCGCTGCCCGGCGGGCGGACCGTGCCGATCACCCAGTTCGCCACCTTCGAGCACGCGCAGGAATTCCCGCTGATCTGGCGGCGCGATCGCGTGCCCACCCTCACGGTGCGCGCCGACGTGAACCCCGGCGTGCTGCCCGACAGCGTGACCGCGCAGCTCACGCCGCAGATCGCCGCGCTGAACGCACGGCTCGAGGCGCCCTACCGCGTGGACCTGGGCGGCATCGCCGAGGAAAGCGCCTACAGCCAGGCCAGCGTCATCGCCGTGGTGCCGTTGATGGTGCTGCTGATGGTCACGCTGCTGATGTGGCAGCTCGGGTCGTTCCGGCGGCTCAGCCTGGTGCTGGCGCTGCTGCCGCTGGGCATCATCGGCGTCGTGCTGGCGCTGCTCGCCTTCAGCCGGCCGCTCGGCTTCGTCGCCATCCTGGGCGTGCTGTCGCTGCTCGGGATGATCGCCAAGAACGCCATCATTCTCATCATGCAGATCGAGAGCGACCGCGACTCCGGCCTCGACGTCTGGGACGCGGTGATTGCCGCGGCCTCATCGCGCCTGCGGCCGATGATGCTCACAGCGCTTTCCACGGTACTGGGCATGATCCCGATCGCCCCCACGGTGTTCTGGGGTCCGATGGCCTTCGCCATCATGGGCGGGCTGACGGTCGCCACGCTGCTCACGCTGGTGTTCCTGCCCACGCTTTACGTCACGGTCTTCGGCGGGCGGCCGCCGAAGCCGGCGGCCTGACATGGCGGCGGGCGCGACCCGCTTCGCGCTGCTGCTGCTGGCCTGGGCGGCGATCACCGGTGGTGACGACATGATGCTCGGCGCGGTGACCGCGGCGGCGGCGGCGTGGTGCAGCCTGCTGCTATCGCCGCCCGGGCCATATCGGCCGAGACCCACCGCGCTGGCGCTGCTGGCGCTGCGCTTTCCCTGGCAGGCATTGCGCGCGGGTGTCGATGTCGCGCGCGTCGCCCTCGACCCGCGCCGCGCACCCAACCCCGGCGAGGTCGCCTGGACGCCGCGCCTGCCGCCCGGCCCGGCGCGCGATGCCTTCCTCGCCTATGCCAGCCTGCTGCCCGGGACGCTGCCGGCCGGCGAGGCCGCGGACGGCGCCGTCATTATCCACGCGCTGACCAACCATGCCGCCGTCGCGGCCGACATGACCGCTGAGGAGGCGCGCTTCGCCCGCGCGATCGGCGCCGATGCCTGAGCTGCTGCTCACCGCCGCGGTGATCGTGCTGGTGAGCGTGATCGCCGGCCTGCCGCGCATCCTGCGCGGGCCGGCCGTGGTGGACCGCATCATGGCGGCGCAGCTGCTCGGCACGGGGGGCATCGCCGCGCTGCTGCTGGCCGGCGTCGCGACCGCCACGCCCTCCTTCGTCGATGCCGCGCTGGTGCTGGCGCTGCTCGCCGCCTTCGCCACCATCGCCATGGCGCGCGCCGCGCCACGCGGGGATGACGCGCCGTGAGCCTGCTGGTCGATGCCTTCTCGCTGCTCGCCATCCTGGCGGGGCTGGTGTTCTTCGCCGCCGGCACGGCGGGCCTGCTGCGCTTCCCCGATGCATCGAGCCGGCTGCACGCGCTGACCAAGGCGGATCATCTCGGGCTCGGGTTGATCGTGCTCGGCCTGCTGCCGCGCGCGGAGGCGGTCGGCGGTGCACCGCGCCTTATCGCCGTGTGGCTGCTGGTGTTGGTGTCCAGCGCGGCGGCAGGGCCGTTGCTGGCGCGGCTGGCGCGCCGACGATGATGGCCGACGGGCTGATCGCAGCCGCGATCCTGGGCGTGGCACTCGCCACCATCGCATCGCGCGGCACCTTCACCGCCGTCGCACTGTTCATCGCCTATGGCCTGCTGCTGTCCTTCGCCTGGGTGCGGCTGGGGGCGATCGATATCGCGCTGACGGAAGCCGCGATCGGCGCGGGCCTGTCCGGCGCATTGCTGCTGGGTGCCGCGTCGCGCGTTGCCGGGCGCGGCGCGGCGATGGACCGGCGCCCGGGCCGCGCCATGACGGTGGCGATCGCGCTCGGCTGCGCCGGCGTCACCGCCGCACTCGCCGCCGCCATCCTGCTGCTGCCCGACCCGGCGCCGAGCCTGGCGCCGCAGGTGGCCGCGAACATCGGCGCGACGGGCCTCGGCAACCCCGTCGCGGCCGTGCTGATGTCGTTCCGCGGGTTGGATACGCTGCTGGAGTCCGCGGTGCTCGTGCTGGCGGTGATCGCCGCGTGGTCGCTGGCGCCGGACGACGCCTGGGGCGGCAAGCCTGGGCCGATGCAGCCGGTGCTGGCCGACGGGCCGCTGGCGCTGCTGGCACGCCTGCTGCCGCCGCTCGGCATCCTGGTGGCGGTGCATGTCCTGTGGATCGGCAAGGACGCGCCGGGGGGCAAGTTCCAGGCGGCGGCGATCCTGGCGGCGATGTGGATGCTGCCCTGGATGGCCGGGCGTGTGGTGCCGCCGCCGATCTCGGCGCGCTGGCTGCGCGTTGCCGTTGCCGCCGGGCCGGCGCTGTTCATCGCCATCGGCCTGGCGGGGTGGATGACGCAGGGTGCCTTCCTCGCGTATCCGCCCGGGCTTGCGCTGCCGCTCATCATGGTGGTGGAGATTGCGCTCACCGCGTCCATCGCCATCGCCCTGGCGTTGCTGGTGATCGGTCCGCCGGGTCGGCGCGCATGACCGCGACGGTGTTCGGCCTGGTCGGCGCGCTGCTGACCGGCATCGGGCTGTTCGGCCTGCTGGCACGGCCGGAGCCGCTACTGCGCATCCTGGCCTTCAACGTGCTGGGTGGCGGCATCTTCCTGGTGTTCGGCGCGGTGGCGCGGCGCGGCGCGGGCGCGGGCTTCGCGGGTGACCCGGTTCCGCAGGCGATCATCCTGACCGGCATTGTCGTGGCCTTCGCAGCCACCACGCTGGCGGTGGCGCTGCTGCTGCGAATCGCGTCGGACGACGAGAGCGACCCGTCGTGACCGCCTGGGGCGCGCTGCCCATGTTGGCCGTGATGCTGCCGGTGCTGGGCATGGTCCTGGCGCTGCCGGCCGGCGCGCGCGGGGCGGAACGCATCACGTTGGCGCTGCTGCCGGTGGGCATCGCCCTGGCTGTCGGCACGGCCGCCGCGGTGCAGGCCAGCGGCGCGCCGGTGGTGCATCTGCTCGGCCACTGGGCGCCGCCGCTCGGCCTGTCCTTCCGCGCCGATGGGCTGTCGGCGGCCATGCTGCTGACGGCCGCGCTGGTCGTCGCGGCCGTCGCGCTGTTTGCACGCGCCGGCTTCGGCACCGCCGCCGGCGCGCCGGAAACACGCGCCGCCTTCGCCTTCTGGCCGCTGCTGCTGGCGCTGTGGGGTGCGACCAACCTGGTGGTCGTCGCGACCGACCTGTTCACGCTGTATGTCGCCTTGGAACTGCTGACCTTCGCGGCCATGCCGATCGTCTGCCTGGACGGCAAGCGCGCCACGCTCGAGGCGGCGCTGCGCTACCTGATGTTCGCGCTGCTGGGGTCGGTGCTGTACCTGCTCGGCGTGGCGCTCATCTACGGCGCCTATGGCACGCTCGACTTCGTGCTGCTGGCCGGCAAGGCGCGGGCCGAGGTGCCGACCTACGTCGCCGTCGCGCTGATGACCGCCGGGCTGCTGGCCAAGACCGCGCTGCTGCCACTGCATCTGTGGCTGCCGCCCGCCCATGCCGGGGCGCCGCCGGCCGCCAGCGCCATCCTATCCGCACTGGTCGTGAAGGGATCCTTCGTGATCCTGGTGCGTCTTTGGTTCGGTGTCATGCCCGGCCTCGCCGCGCCGGCGGCGGCGCAGGTGCTGGGCGCGCTGGGGGCGGCGGCGATCCTGCTGGGCTCGGTCGCGGCGCTGCGGCAGGAACGGCTGAAGCTGCTGGTGGCGTATTCCACCGTCGCGCAGATCGGCTACCTGTTCCTGATGTTCCCGCTGCTGGTCGCGGCACCCGGGCACGAAGCCTTCGCGGCCAAGACCTGGACCGGCGGCGTGTTGCAGGCGGTCAGCCACGCCTTCGCCAAGGCGTCGATGTTCCTCGCCGCGGGGCTGATCGCGGCGCGGCTCGGGCAGGACCGCATCGATGGGCTGGCGGGGGCGGCGCGGCTGCTGCCGGTGCCGGTGGCCGCCTTCGGCCTGGCAGGGTTATCGCTGATGGGCGTGCCGCCCTCGGGTGGCTTCGCGGCCAAATGGATGCTGCTGACCTCGGCGATCGAGGCAGGGCAGTGGTGGTGGGCGCTTGTCATCCTGGGAGGCGGGCTGCTGACGGGCAGCTACGTGTATCGCGTGATGGCGGCCGCGTTGACCGGCGACGGCACGCAGCCCGCTCTGCGCCGGCCGGACAAGCGCGAGAAGATCGTGCTGGCACTCGCCCTGGTGTCGGTCGTGCTGGGGCTGCTGCCTCTGGCCGCCTTCGGGCTGGTGCAGGTCGGGCGGCTGGACCTCGCGCCATGACCGCGCTGCTTCTGTTGGCCACGCCGGTGGTGCCGCTGCTGTTGCTGGGCGCACTCGCCGTGCCGGCGTGGCGCGACCGCGCGGCGGGGCTGATCTGGGCGGCACCGCTGCCTGGGCTGGCCTGCGCGGTCTTCGCGACGCCGGATGTCGCGCTGGTGGCGGATGCGCGGTTGCGGCTGTCGCTCGCCATCGATTCGCCTGGTGCGCTCCTGCTGGGGGGCGCGTCCGTACTGTGGTGCGCCGTCGGCGTGTACGCGCGCGCCTATGTTGCGGGGCCGGGCTTCACGCGCTTCGCGGCCTGGTGGCTGGCAACGCTGGCGGGCAGCCTTGGTGTGTTCGTGGCGGCGGATTTGGTCAGCTTCTACCTGGCGTTCACGCTCGCGAGCCTGCCGGCCTGGGGCCTGGTGATCCACGACCGCACGGCGCAGGCCGTGCGCGCCGGGGCGCTTTACCTGCTGCTGGCGGTGCTGGGGGAGGCGGCGCTGCTTGCAGCCTTCGCGGTGCTTGCAGCGTCGGCGCCGGGCGAGAGCCTCGCCATCGGCGACGTTCTTCCCGCCATCGGCGCATCGCCGCTGCGCGACGTGACCATCGCGCTGCTGGTCACGGGCTTCGGGCTGAAGGCTGGGCTGGTGCCGCTGCACGTCTGGCTGCCGATCGCGCATCCGGCCGCCCCCATGCCGGCCTCGGCGGTGCTGAGCGGCGCCATCATCAAGGCTGGCGTGATCGGGCTGCTGCGCTTCCTGCCCATCGGCACCACGCCGGCCGGCTGGGGCGAGGCGCTGGTGGTGGTCGGCTTCGTCACCGCCTTCTGGGGCGTGGCGCTTGGCATCGTGCAACGCAATCCGAAGGCGGTGCTGGCCTATTCCTCGGTGTCGCAGATGGGCGTGGTGGCGGCGGCCTTCGGGATGGGCATCGTGGGCGGCATGGCGGCCACGCCGATGGCGGTGGCCTTCTACGCGCTGCACCATGTGCTGGCGAAGGGCGCGCTGTTCCTCGCGGTGGGGGTCGCGGCGGCGAGCGGCGGCGCGGCACGCGCGCTGGTTCTGGTCCCGGCGGTGGTGCTTGCGCTGGGCTTCGGCGGGCTGCCGCTGACCGGCGGGTGGCTGGCGAAGGAAGCGGTGAAGGCCGAGCTCGGCGCTGGCCTGGTCGGGCTTCTGGCGGCGGTGTCCGCGGCAGGCTCGACGCTGCTGATGCTGCATTTCGTGCGACGGCTTGCGTTTGCCGACGACACGGCCGCGCGGCCTGCGCGCGCCGTGGTGTTGCCGTGGCTGGTCGTGGCGGCAGCGTCGGTGCTGCTGCCCTGGGCGTTGTTTCCCGGATCGCTCGCGTCCGTCCTGGCGCCGGATGCGCTGCTGAAGGCACTCGTGCCGGTGCTGCTGGGTGCCGCGCTGCTGCTGCCCCTGGCGCGATGGGGTGCGCGCCTTCCGGTGCCACCGGAGGGGGACATCATCGTGTTAACGCGGCACCTGCGTGGCGTGGCCGGACGCACCGGAGACGCGTTGGCGCGCGCCGAAGCCGTGCTGCGGACGTGGCCGGCCGCCGGCCTCGCGCTGCTGGTACTGACGCTGGCGCTGGGCGTCGCGCTGGCGGCACGCTGAGGAGGGCCGGCGGGCGGGCGCTGAGAACCCTGGTTGGCGCCACGCCGCAGCCGATGCGGTGCGAGCGTGCCGTCAGAACCTGAACGACAGGCTGATCGACCCGAACTGCGCGCTGTTGCGCTGCGTCTCGAATTCCCGCGACCGCGCCGTGTAGCTCACGGTCAGGCGCGCGAACGGCATGACCACGGCTATGCCTGCATTCGCATCCGCGATGAAGACCTCGCGGTCCACGCTGCGGCTGTCGCGCCAGGTATTGCCATCGAGGAAGATGTCGCGCGCCACGGCCCGGCCATCGACGCCGACGAAGGCATACCAGCCCCAGCGGCCGTCCGGCTGGTAGAAATTCGACCCCGAGATGGATGGCCGCATGCGTGGCGGTCCGAAATCGGCCTCCAGCTCGTCGCCCACGCGCAGCATCAACCCCGCGGCGGCGTAGGTCTGCACATTGCCGACACTGGCCGTGATGCTCGGAACGATCCCTGCCCGTACATCGCCGAGGAACGGATCGGTGTTCCAGCGCCACTGCCGCGTCACGATCAGGTTGACGCCGGGTTCGTCCTTGATCTGGTAGGCCCAGCCCAGCGCGCGGTCGACGTTCATCGCGTCATGCACGCCGTTCTGCGTCTGCTCGCCCAGCGCGCCGGGACCGACGATGCCCAACTGCAATTCGATGCTGCCGTATTCGCGCGGCGTATAGGACACCAGCCCGATCGACCCATACAACCAGCCCGCATAGGGCCGGTCGAACGGGTTCGGATTGCGCACCTGCGTATCCGCCGGCGTGTAGATGTTCTGCCCGACGGCCAGCCCCCAGCGCGGCGTGCCGCCCTGGGGGAAGATGATCCCCGGTCCATCGGTCAGGAAGCCGAGCCACGATGGCGGGACGAATACGGGCGAGCGCCACGCCGCCTGCACGCCGCTCGTGTAGTAGCGGTCGGTGCCGGCCAGCAGGTCGTTCTCGTAGGTGAAGCTCCAGGTGCCGTAGTGCTCCGGCTCGACGCGGTCCTGCGCGAGCGCAGGCAGCGCGGCAAACAGCGCGACAACGGCGAGGTGCAACGCCTTCATGCGTAGGCCGCGAAGGCGCGCGCCGCCGCCTCCCGCCCGCCGCCGCCGCGCAACACCAACGCCAGCAACAGCCGCGCCTTGAGCGCGCCCAGGATCCCCGCCGGGATGGCGCCGCGCGCGATCAGGTCGATCTCGCCGCCCGGATAGCCGTAGGTTTCCGTGAAGACCGGCCCGGCGGCGGAGCGCGACGCCAGCACCACCGGGATGCACGCGGCCAGCGCGCCGACTGCCTTGGCCGCGTCCGCCGGCACATGCCCCGCGCCCATGCCGGCGATCACGGCGCCCGCATAGCCAAGCCCGGGCAGCGCCGCGAGTACCCGCCCATCATCGCCCATCGCCCAGGTCACCAGCGCGACATGTGCGGGCGGCCCATCGGCGGCCGGCAGCACCGGCATCCGACCCACACGCGCATGGATGCGCGGGCGCCCTTCCGCCACCGCCCCGATCGGCCCGACCAGCGGAGAGGCGAAGGCCGAGGGCAGCGTCGTATGCGTCTTCTGCACGAAGCGCGCGGCGTGGATGTCGTAGTTCAGCACCGCCAGCGCGCCCAGCCCGCGCGCCGTGTCGCTGACCGCCACGCGCGCGGCGGCGAGCAGGTTCGCCGGCCCATCCGCGCCCGGCGCATCGGCGCCGCGCATCGCGCCGGTCATCACCACCGGCTTGTCGCCGCCCACCAGCACATCCAGGATGAACGCGCTCTCCTCGATCGTGTCGGTGCCCTGGATGACCACGGCGCCGTCGACACCCTCCGCGAAGGCGACCTCGATGCGCCGCGCGACATCCACCAGGATGGCGGGCGTGAGCGAGGGGCTCGGCAGGCGCGCTGCGCTCTCGGCCTCGATGTGCGCAACGGTCGCAAGCTCGGGCACCGAGGCCACCAGCTCCGCCGCGCCCAGCTTCGGCGCGATGCCCCCGCCGGCGGACGGCAGCATCGTGATGGTGCCGCCCAACGAGAGCATGAGAAGCCGCTTCACGCCGCCTGTTCCTCCTCGCGCCGGCCTGGCGGCGGCGGTCGCAGCCCGTCCGGGATCTCGCCCGGACGGTAGGCCGGCAGGCGGGAGGCGGGGATGATCGCCAGCGCCGCGACGAAGGCCATGATCAGCAGCCCGATCTTGAGCGACTGCAACCGTGCCTCGGTATTCACGCGCACCGCTTCCGCCACCTGGTCCGGCGCGGCGCCGGTGCGTTCCATGATGGACAGCAGCCGGTCGTTGCTGACGAAGTTGATGCTGTCGAGGTCGATCTGTGTCACCACCATCGGCGGCAGCGCCGGGTTCTCGGCAATGCGGTACAGGATGCCGGCCGACAACAGCCCGACCAGCAGCGCGCCTGCCACCGCCGTGCCGACGCCCGCCGCCAGGTTCTGCGTGGTGCCCCGCAACGAGCCGACATCGCCCGCCAATTCCTTCGGTGCGGCGGTGACGAGCACGTTGAATACCAGCGTGACCAGCGCGCCCTGCCCGATGCCGAAGGTGACCAGCCCCAGCATCACCGGAATCGCCGACCAGTCGTTGCGCACCACATAGGCGAGCCACAGCAACCCCACCACGCACAGCGCGAAGCCGGCCTGCGCGATGCGCCGCGGCGGAACCTTGGGATACAGCCGCACCACCAGCATGGCGGTGAAGAACACCGTCAGGTTGAAGGGCATCATGGCGATCGCGGTTTCGATCGGCGTGCGCCCCTGCACGATCTGGATGTACAGCGGCACCGTGAAGTTCAGCATGGCCTCGAGCCCGACCACCGTGAACATGGCGTAGACCGCCGCGCGTTCCTCGCTGCTGGTGATCACGCGCAGGTCGAGCAGCGGCGTCCCGCCCCTCGCCGCCACGCGCTTGCACCAGGCGATGAACACCTGCAGCAGGATGATGCCGGTCACGATCATGATCGGCGCCGGCGACATGCCCATGATGTCGAAGGGTGCGCCGGGGCGCGCCACGCCCAGGCCCCAGCGGTTCAGGTTGTTGAAGCCGAACACCACCATGATGATCGCGGCCGCGGCGAGCACCACGCCGACGATGTCGATCTTCACCTCGGGCCGCGACTCCTCGGGCTTGAGCTTGAAGGACAGCCAGAACACCACGCCGGCGGCGATCACCAGGATGCCGAAGACCGGCCGCCAGCCGATGAAGGTGCCGAGCATCCCGCCGATGAGGAAGGCCGCCACGCCGGCCGCCGCGCGCGCCGAACCGAGCGCACCCACGGCGGTCGCCTGCTGCGGCCCGCGGTAATGATGCGCGATCAGCGCCACCAGCGCCGGCACGATCACCGCCGCCGCCAGCCCCGCCAGCAACTGCGCCACCAGCATGAAGGTCGCCGCCGGGGCGATCACCATCAGGATCTGCGCGATTCCGAACAGCCCGACCACCACGCGGAACACCGCGGTCGATCCGAAGCGCTGCACCAGCTTGGCACCCAGCATCACGAAGCCCGCGACGGACAGCGAATACATCACGATGCCGGTGGCAATCGTGGTCGGCGGCACGCCGAAGCTGGACACCATGCCGGCCAGCGAGACCGGCAGCGCGGCCACGTTGAAGGACATCAGCATCTGCCCGAGCGCGATGGCGATCATCGGCACCCAGGATTCGCGCGGTGCCTCGGTCGTGCTGCTCATGCTGCGCTCCGCGTCACGCCTCGGGGGCCGAGGCGAAAAGGTTGAGACCAAGGCGTTCCGACAGGAATTTCGTGACCAGCTGCCCGCGCACCGAATTGCCCGCGGCATCGAGCGGCGGAGAAAACGTGCCGAGACCCCCCTTGCCCGGGGAGATCGTGACCAGACCGCCGGCCACGCCGCTTTTCCCGGGCAGGCCGACTTCGTACAGCCAGTCACCCGACTGTTCGTACAGGCCCGCCGTCGCCATCACCGCCAGAACGCGACGGCAGCGGTCCGCATCCACCACGCGTTCCTTCGTCACCGGGTTCACCCCGCCATCGGCGAGCGTGGCGCCCATCACGGCCAGGTCGCGCGCGGTCACGTTCAGCGCACATTGGCGCGTGTAGATGTCCGTCGCCTCGTCCGGATCGGAATACAGCCGGCCATAGCCCAGCAGCAGCCGGGCAATGCCCTGGTTGCGCTGGTTGGTCGCGGCTTCGGATTCGTAGACGTCGTTGTCCAGTTCCAACTCCCGCCCGGCAAAGCGCGACAGTCCGTCGCGGACGAAGCGCCAGCGTTCCTCGGCGTTGGCGCCGGGGGCCAGGCTGGTGGTGGCGATCGCTCCCGCATTCACCATCGGGTTCATGGTTCGGTCGGCGTTGAGTTCGATCGCCATGACCGAGTTGAACGGCAGGCCGGTGGCGTTCACCCCCACGGCCGCGCGCGCCCGCCCGCCGCCCAGCGCCTGGCAGACCAGCGCGAAGACGAAGGGCTTGGAGATCGACTGGATCGAGAAGGGCCGCTCGGCATCGCCCGCGGAAAACACCTGCCCGCCCACGCCGCAGACGCTGATGCCGAACCAGTCGGCGGAGGCCTTCGCCAGGGCGGGGATGTAGTCGGCGACCGTGCCCTCGGCCACCGTGGCGTAGCGTTCCCGCGCCTCGGCCACCAGCGCGGCGACGGTCTCGGCCTCCGGCAGCCGCCCGGTCGATACGGCGGCCGGCCCGAGCGCCTCCTCACCGTGCAGGCGGTCATGCATGGCGGCGGTCCTGCGTCACGCTCGGTTCCTCCCCGGGGCGCGCCTTTTGCGGCGCGCGCATCTGGCCATGTTAGCCCCCCCGCCGCCAGGACAGATCGGCGCAGCGTCCCCGCCTTGGGCGGGACGTTCCAGGCCACCGCTTGACGCCCGCCTTGGCATGCGGATGGTGCGAAGGCCGCGGGACCGAACCGCGGGCGCGCGCGACGGGACCATCGGGATAGCAGGGCGGGACGATTGGCGTCGGTGTTGGGTCGGATCATGCCTGGCTGGTGGCGGCGTTGGCGCCGGGCGGCGCGGGTGCGCCAGGCGCATCGCCTGCTCAACCTGTTCGACGCCGGCGACGCGGACCTGTCCGCGCGCTTCCGCCGGGTGGTCAGCGAGGCGGTCGGGCACCACCTGGCCTCCCCCACCGACGCGTCCGGGCGCCCTCGCACGGATAGCCTCAGCATCCTGTTGCGCGACGTGCCGCTCACCACCGGCAACGTGAAGATGCTGGCGGCGCAGCTGGCGCAGCGCCAGGCGGCGGCGGTGCCCGAGGCGCCGGCGCCGGCCCGGCCGCGGCGCATCGGACTGGCAGGGCGGGTCTGCCGGCAGATCGACATCGAACGCCCCTGGATGCGGCACTGGTTCGGGGTGCTCGGCATGGCGCCGTCCTATCACCGCAAGGCATGGGAGAGCGCCTTCGTGCTGCAGGGGCTGTGGGAGGCCGGGATGCTCGCACCCGGTCGCCGCGGCCTCGGCTTCGCGGTGGGGCGCGAACCGCTGCCCTCCATCCTGGTCGCGCGCGGGGCCGAGGTGCTCGCGACCGACCTCGATGCCGGCGACGCGCGCGCCGCCGCCTGGGCCGGTACGAACCAGAACGCGGCGCGGGTCGAGGACCTGTTCCGTCCGCGCCTGGTCGACCACGACGACTTCCTGGCGCGCTGCGCCTTTCGCGCGGTCGACATGAACGCGGTGCCGGCCGACCTCGCCGGCGGCTTCGACTTCGTCTGGTCGACCTGTTCCTTCGAACATCTCGGGTCGATCGAGCGCGGCCTCGATTTCGTGGTGGCGGCGATGGCCTGCCTCAAGCCCGGCGGTGTCGCCGTCCACACCACGGAGTTCCGCCTGGATGGCGAGGGTCCACGCCTCGACAACTGGAACACGGTGCTGTTCGGCCGGCAGGACATGGAGGCGTTGGCCGCCCGCCTCGCCGAGCGCGGCCACGTCATGGCGCCGATCGACTACGGTCCCGGGCGCGGTGTGCTCGACGGCTACGTGGACGTGCCGCCCTATGGCCGGCAACGCATGGACGGCTTCGTGCTGCCCGTGGCACCGCACCTGCGCCTGAGCGTGGACGGCATCCCGGCCACCTCGATCGGCCTCGTCATCCGGGCTGGGGCGGGCGCCGGCTGAGAGTTGCGCCCCGCGCCAGGGTCGCGCGCCTCAGCCGCGGATGCGTGCCACCGTCGCCGTGGTGGAATTGCCCGGCAGCAGTTGCGCCAGCTTCACCTGCCCACCGTAATCCAGCACGATGTCGCCGCCCACCACCTGTTCCACCGTGTAGTCTGCGCCCTTCACCAGCACGTCAGGGCGCAGGGTGCGGATCAGTTCGATCGGCGTGTCCTCGTCGAACAGCGCGACGCAGTCGACGGTGGCCAATGAGGCCAGGACCGCGGCGCGCGCGGCCTCATGCTGGATCGGGCGCGCCGCGCCCTTCAGCCGCTTCACGCCGGCATCGGTGTTCAGCCCCACCACCAGCCGGTCGCACCAGGACCGTGCCTGTTCCAGCAGGTGGACATGGCCGGGATGCAGCAGGTCGAAGCAGCCATTCGTGAAGCCCACGCGCCAGCCACGGCGGCGCCAGCGTTCCACCTGTTCCAGCGCGGCGGTGCGCGACATCACCTTGCGCAGCGCGCCGCGCTCGGGCGTCAGCGCCTCGAGCAGGTCCTCCTCGCGCGCCACGGCGGTGCCGACCTTGCCGACCACGATGCCGGCGGCAATATTGGCCAGCCGCGCCGCGACCGGGAGGTCGAGCCCGCCGGCCAGACCGGCCGCGAGCGTCGCCACCACGGTATCACCGGCGCCGGAGACGTCGTGCACCTCCTCGGCCTCCGCGGGGAAATGATGGACCCGCGCGCCGTCGAGCAGCGTCATGCCGTCCTCGCTGCGGGTCACCAGCACGGCGCCGAAGCCGTGCGCGGCCTGCAAGGCACGCATGGCGTCGAGGATGGCGTCCTCGGTGTCCACGGGCAGGCCGGTCGCTTCGGCCAGTTCGGCGCGGTTCGGTGTCACGATGTCGGCACCGGCATAGCGGGCGTAGTCGCGCCCCTTGGGGTCGACCACCACGCGGCGCCCTGCTGCCTGCGCCGCGTCGATCAGCCGCTTCGCCGTGGCGCCGTCCAGCACGCCCTTGCCGTAGTCCGACAGCACCAGGATGGCGGTGGCGGCCACGGCGTCGCCGGCGATCTTGACCATGCGGTCCGCCAGGCGCGGATGGATGCCCTGCACCACTTCCTGGTCGGCGCGCAGCATGTGCTGGCCGTTCGCGATGAAGCGTGTCTTGGTGGTGGTGTGGCGCCCACCCTGCACCAGCAGCCAGGGCTCGACGCCCGGCTGGCCGCCGATCAGCCCGGTGAGGTCGCTGCCCGCCTGGTCGTCGCCAACGACCGAGACAAAGGCGACCGCCGCGCCGACCGCGGTCAGGTTGCGCACCACGTTGCCGGCGCCGCCGGGCATCGCGACCTCGCGCTCCACTGCCAGCACCGGCACCGGGGCCTCGGGGCTGATGCGGCGCACCACGCCATAGACGTATCGGTCGAGCATGGCGTCGCCGACCACCAGCACGGAGGCGCGTTTGAGCGCCCGCACCGCAGCGATGAGATCGGCCAGGGAAATTTCCGGCATTGGCCGGTGGTCGTCGGAGGCAGGGCCTTCCATGCATTAGCCCTACCCCGGCGGAGTATTGCAGCGCAAGGTAACGCGCTGTGGAACCGGGCAGGGCGCCGCGGATGGTCCGTTGCGGCCGGCAGCCCTGCGCCAACTCGGGCGATTCGGGCCGATTGACCCGGCCGGCGGAATTCTGGGAGACAGGCCGCCATCGCCCGGCCACGCGCCGGCGCGGGGGCCAGGGAGCGCGGCATGCAGACCACCACCGGCGGCAAGACGCCGCGCCACGTCACGCCGGAACAGGCAGCCGCCTTGGTGCGCCCGGGCGATTGGCTGGACTACACGACGGGCTTCAACCAGCCCGACGCCTTCGACCGCGCACTCGCCGCCCGCGCTGCCGACCTGCACGATGTGAACATCCGCAATTGCCTGTCCATGCGCCCGCGTGCCGTGCTGGAGGCCGATCCCCAGGGAAGCCGTTTCCGCGTCTTCAACTGGCATTTCTCCGGCTATGACCGCCGCATGCACGATGCCGGGCGGGTCAGCTACATCCCGTGCAACCTCGGCGAAATACCGGACTACTACCGCCGCTTCATCGACCGCGTGGACATCGCGGTCATGAAGGCGGCGCCGATGGATGCGGATGGATTCTTCAACCTCGGCCCGCTCTGCCTGTGGCACCCGGCGGTGATCGAGCGCGCGACGGTGCTGGTGCTCGAGATCGCGCCGCGCATGCCCTGCGTGGTCGGCCCCGAGGTGCGTGTCCATCGCAGCCATGTCGACTTCCTGGTCGACGGCGAGGACGGCCCGATGCCCGAACTGCCGAATGCCGAGGCGACGGATGCGGACCGTGCCGTCGCGCGCCTGATCGCGAACGAGGTCGAGGATGGCGCCTGCCTGCAGGTCGGCATCGGCGGCATGCCCAATGCCGTGACCACGCTGCTGCTGCACAGCGGGGTCAAGGACCTGGGCATCCATACCGAGATGCTGAACGACGGCCTGGTCGAACTGTACCGCGCCGGACGCGTCAGCGGCGCGCGCAAGGCGACCGACCAGGGACTGGTCACCTACAGCTTCGCGCTCGGCAGCCAGGCTACCTACGAGACGCTGCATGGCAACGCCGACTTCATGTGCCGTACGGTGGATGCCACCAATCTTCCGGACATCATCGCCGCGAACGACCGGGTCGTGGCGATCAACAACACCACGCAGGTGGACCTGCAGGGCCAGGCCGCATCGGAATCCGACGGCCACCGCCACATCTCCGGCACCGGCGGGCAGTTGCAGTTCGTCCGCGGCGCCTATGCGTCGAAAGGGGGCAAGTCCTTAATCTGCCTGGCCTCCACCTATGAGCGGAAGGGCGTGCGAAAGAGCCGGATCGTGCCAGCGCTGACGCCAGGCAACATCGTCACGACGCCACGGTCCGACATGATGTACGTGGTGACCGAATACGGCATCGTGAACCTGAAGGGGAAATCGGTGCCTGAACGCGCGACGGCGCTGATCAGCCTCGCACACCCGGATTTCCGCGAGGATCTGTCGCGCGAGGCGCATGAGCGCGGCATCATTCCGCGCCGCTTCGTCTGACGCCGCGTCTGCCGACTGCCGCAAAGGCGGGGCGGTCGGCGCAAGGACAGGCGGCACAGCAGGGCGCCTGCGGCGCCACGCGAGTCAACGGGCAGGAGGTGGACACAGGAACTGTCCCTTCGCACCCGCTGGGCGACGTGCGGGGCATCGCGAAGCCAGGCTGCGGGGGCTGGGCTTGAATGGCGTCGGACTCCGAGCCGCACAGGGTTGCCGCATTTTTGGCAGTCGCACCCTCCGCCAGGACGTAGCCTGGGCGCCTGCGTGGCGGCACACTGCTGCTTCGCTTCGCAAATCCGCCTGAGGCTCCAGCCACCATGCACGCGCCACCCCGCTTCGGTATCTGGGCCCTCGTCCACGGCAGCCGCGCCGCACGGCAGGACCCTGAGGAGCCTTTCGATGCGTCCTGGGCGCGGAACTTGAAGCTGGTTCTGGAAGCGGAGGCTTTGGGTTTCGACAGCACGCTTGTCGCGCAGCACACCTTCAATCCGTACAATCCAGAGAACGGCCAGCTCGAGGCCTGGACGGCCTCGGCGGCGATGGCCGCCCGCACGAGCCGCATCGAGATCATCACCGCGATCAAGCCACTGCTCTACAACCCCGTCGTCCTCGCGAAGATGGCGCTGCAGATCGAGGAAATCAGCAGCGGCCGATTCGCCATCAACCTGGTGAATGCCTGGAACCGCGCCGAGATGGACAAGGCCGGCCTGCCTTTCCCCGAACATGATGCGCGCTATGCCCTGGGCGATGAATGGCTTTCGGTCGTCGAGCCACTGCTGCGGGGGGAGCGCGTGAATCACGTTGGCGCGAACTTCCAGGTCCAGGATGCCATCATCGTGCCGCGTGCCATGACGCGCGCCCGCCCGCGCATCTACATCGGTGGCGAGTCGGAACCTGCGCGCGCGCTCGCGGCCGCACGCGCGGACGTATGGTTCATCAATGGCCAGCCCATCGAGGATGTTGAGTCGCTGATCACGGATGTCGCGCGCCGGCCGCGTGACGGTGCGCGCCTGTGTTACGGCCTTTCGGCCTTCGTCATCGCACGGGCGACCGAGGCGGAGGCATTCGCGGACTACGAGCGGCTCGCGCGGCTTGCCGAGCTGGACAAGCCAGTTCTGGCACGCCAGGCCATTCA
>LNEW01000113.1 GCA_001464375.1 Rhodospirillales bacterium Ga0074136
ATCGACTTGATCACCGAGCCTTGCGCCAGCACGGCCGAAATGATCAGCCCGAGGAACATGAGCGAAAAGTAATCCGCCGGCCCGAAGGACAGCGCCACCTGCGTCAGCAGGGGCCCCGACGCCGCCACGAGAATGGTCGCGACCGTGCCGGCGAAGAATGACCCCAGGGCGGCGACACTCAGCGCCGCTCCGGCCCGCCCGTTGCGGGCCATCTTGTAGCCTTCGAGGGTGGTGACGACCGAACTGACCTCACCAGGCAGGTTCAGCAGGATGGCGGTGGTCGAACCGCCGTACTGCGCACCGTAGTAGATGCCCGCGAGCATGATGATGGCGGTGGTGGCGGGCTGGCCGAAGGTGATCGGCAGCAGCAGGGAGATGGTGGCAACCGGGCCGATGCCCGGCAGCACGCCGATCGCCGTGCCGATGATGCAGCCGATCAGGCAGAACATGATGTTGTTGAAGGTGAGCGCGACCGCGAAGCCGTACCCGAGATTCGTGAGAAGGTCCATTTGTGCCGCTTCCCGTTCTCAGATCTGCGGCCAGAGGGGCACGCGGATATCGAGATACCAGATGAAGACAAACCAGCAGAGCGTGCAGAGGAACACGCAGAGGCCGACGACGCCCTTGGGCGTATGCGTTTCATCGGCAAAGGCCGCGAGCACGACGGCCAGGGTTATGGCGACCATCAAGCCAAGTTGCTCGAGTACCAGGCCGAACAGCGCGAAGGCTGCGAGCACCAGAAACAAAGGTCGCCACGATTTGACGATGCCGGGCACGAGGCAGCCCACGAAGATGCCGATGCCAAGGGAATTCCACCCGGACGACGGCCAGCCCCCGACCCGCGCGGCGACCAGGCCGGCGCCGGTGCCCACGACCGCGCCGGCGATCAGGAGCATGATCTCCTGCGACGTCCAGCGGTCCAGGGGGTTGGGCCCGCTGAACAGCGCGCCCGCCCAGGATCGCCAGCGCGAGGAACGGCATGTAGCCCGGCCCCATGCGCCGCGCCGAGCCCATGTTGTGGTCGGTGTTGAGCCACAGCCCGACCAAGGCGATCCCGAGCAGGATCGCCCCGGCGACGATGTCCTTGGTGTTGAGTTTCATATTTGTCCGTCCACCCCAGTCATTTGCCTGCCTGTTCGTCCCGCGTCAGTCCGCCGTCGCTCCGGAAGCCTGCACGAGTGGCGCCCAGAGCGCCACCTCCCGCCGCACGAATTCGCCGTAACCATCCGCCGTCAGGTCCCCCGGCGTGCCGCCCAATTCGGCGAAGCGTGCGCGGATGTCGGGACTCGACAGGAAGGCCCGGGTTTCGCGGTTCAGCCGCTCGACCACCGGGGCGGGCGTGCCCGCCGGCGCCGAGAGCCCGAACCAGGAATCGCTGGCAAGATCGAAGCCCTGTTCGCGGAAGGTCGGCACGTCCGGGAATGCCGGGTGCCGCTGCTCCGAGGCCATCGCGACGGCGATCACCGAGCCCTGCCGGATGTGGTTGACCGACGAAGGCAGGCTGTCCGACATCATCGGCACCTGCCCGGCGATCACCGCCTGCATGGCGGGGCCGGCGCCGCGGAACGGGATGTGGTTCAGTTCCTTGCCGACCAGCTGGCTCATGCGCACCACCATCAGGTGGTTGGACGAACCGGCGCCGGAGGTCGCGACATCGAGCCCGCTCGGGCTGCGCGCCTTCGCCACCGCATCGGCCAGCGTGCGGATGCCCGCGCGGGGATTGGCCACCCACACGGTCGGGTTCGATACCACCAGCGCGATATGCGCGAAGTCGGTCACCGCATCGTAGCGGATGCGCCCGCGATACACCGCGGGGCTGATCGCGTGGCTCGCGATGTTCGACATCACCAGCGTGTAGCCGTCGGGCGCGGCGCGCGCGACCATCTCGCTGCCCACGGTGGCACCCGCGCCGGCGCGGTTCTCGACCACCATGGAGACGCCGAGGCGGTCCTGCAGCCCCGCCGCCAGCAGCCGCGCCACCAGGTCGGTCGTGCCGCCGGGTGCGAAGGGAACCACGAGACGGATCGGTTGCGACGGCCATGCGCCGCCCTGCGCCAGCGCGTGGCGCGCGGTG
This sequence comes from Rhodospirillales bacterium Ga0074136, assembly GCA_001464375.1. Taxonomy (GTDB): domain Bacteria; phylum Pseudomonadota; class Alphaproteobacteria; order Acetobacterales; family Acetobacteraceae; genus Neoroseomonas. Next base: position 2,075 of record LNEW01000113.1, read on the forward strand.
CCCACGGCAAATGCGGAACCTGCCAGCAGCGAGCGCCGGCGGAGCGTCCAGGACATCTTGCCTCCCAAGTGTCTGGTTGCCCTATGGCATGCGGCATGGGTCGTCGCAAGCGGCGCGGGAGAGGGTGTCGCAAGCGGCGCGCGATACATCCGTGCGCGCGATGCGGCAGGCCCGCGCGCAGCACACCGCGCTTGCCCAGGCCCCGCCCCGACCTATGCTTTGTCACGAACTCCAGCAGCGGATGCCGACCATGATCCCCAACGACCCGCAGCGCGCGATCCGCGACGCCGCCGCCGCCATCGCGCCGCACCTGGTCGCGCTACGCCGCGACATCCACCGCGTCCCGGAACTCGCCTTCCAGGAAACACGCACCGCGGGCATCGTCGCCGCCGAGCTCGCGCGCCTGGGCATCGCGCACCGCACCGGTGTGGGCATCACCGGCGTGGTCGGCGAGATCACCGGCGGGCGCCCAGGCCCGACGCTGCTGATCCGCGCCGACATGGACGCGCTGCCGATCCACGAGGAAACCGGCATCGATTTCGCCAGCAGCGTCGACGGCCAGATGCACGCCTGCGGCCACGACATCCACACCGCGACGCTGCTTGGCGTGGCCGCCGTGCTGCGCGACCTCGCGCCGCAGATCGCCGGCACCATCCGCCTGGTCTTCCAGCCCGCCGAGGAAGTGCTGGAAGGGGCAGCCGCCATGATCGCCGATGGCGCGGCGGATGGTGCGGACATGGCGATCGGCTTCCACAACCACCCCGACATGCCGGTGGGGTCCTTCGGCTTCGTGCGCGGCGCCTGCCTCGCCGCGTCGGACCGCTTCGACCTGGTGGTGCAGGGCAAGTCCGGCCATGCCGCGCATCCCTACGCCGCGGTCGATCCCATCGTCGCCGCCGCGCAGTTCATCGCGCAGGCGCAGACCGTGGTCAGCCGCGAGATCCGCCCGCTGCACCCGGCGGTGGTGACGGTCGGCATGGTGCAGGGCGGCACGACCTACAACATCATCCCCGAGCGCGTTCACATGAAGGGCACGGTGCGCACGCTGCACGCCGATGCGCGCGACACCGCCGAGGCCGCGCTGAAGCGCCTGGCCGATGGCATCGCGCTCGGCATGCGCGTGACATGCGCCATGACCTACGTGCGCAAGGTGCCGCCGCTGGTCAACGACGATCGCGTGCTCGAACCCGTCATCGCCGCCGTCGCGCGCCAGATGGGCGTGGCACCGGCGGAAGGCGAGCCATCGATGGGTGCGGAGGATTTCGCGGAATTCGCCGCCCGCGCGCCGGCCTTCCAGCTGCGCATCGGCTCGGGCGCGCCGGGGCGCGACGACCGGCTGCACAATGCGTTCTACCAGCCCGACGAACGCTGCATCGATGCGGGCGTGCAGGCGCTGTCGCGGGCGGCGCTGGACCTGCTGGCGTAGGTGAAGGAAGGTCGGGGGAGGGAACTCCCCCGAACCCCCTGCTTTTTCTGACACCCGGAGAAGCCTTCGGGTGTCGTCCCCCGTCCTTTCGCCAGGAGCCGTGATGACCCATCGCATCGCCGAGATCACCGCCCCGGAGGTCGCCTCGCGCCTCGCCGCCGGCGCCGTCGCCATCCTGCCCATGGGCAGCCTGGAAACCCACGGCCCCGCCCTGCCCATGGGCGACTACCTGGTGGCCGAGGAGATCGCCGCCCGCATCGCCGCCGCCGCCCTGGCCCTGGGCGCCGACGCACTGGTCGCCCCGGCCATCCCCTTCGGCGGCGAGGATTTCTTCGCCGGCGTGGCAGGCGGCATCACGCTGTCCATCCCGACCCTGACCGCCGTCATCGAGGAAACCGCCGAGGCCTTCATCCGCACCGGCACGCGCTCGATCCTCATCGTCAACGGCCATGCCGGCACGATCGGCCCGGCGGAGGCCGCGGCACGCGCCGCGCGGCACCGCCATGGCGTCATCATCCCCGCCTTGCATCTGTGGCGGGAGGCCGGCAAGCTGCACGGCGAATTCGGTGGCGCGGCGGAATCCTTCGGCCATGGCGGCGACCCGGTGGCGTCCGTCACGATGCACCTGCGCCCGGACCTGTGCCGCCCCGACGCGGCGCGGGTGCGCGCGCCGACCGGCCCGTATCTCGGCCTGCCGCCGACCGGCTTCGGCGCCATCCGCAGCCATGGCGTGGACTTCGCCGTGCCGATGTGGGTCGAGGACGTCGCCCCCGGCGGCGTCGCGGCCCCCGACCCGCGCACCGCCAACGCGGCGCATGGCCGCGCCATCACCGACCGCCTGGTCGCCGCCGGTGCGGCGATGTGCGCCCAGCTGCGCGACCACGCGGCGTGAGGCTGCCACCCGGCGGCGCGCCGGTTGCGTGCCGTCCCGACACCACGGCGCGCCCGGCGCGCCCTCGGCCAAGGAACCTCCCATGACCCGCATCTGCGTCTTCGGCGCCGGCGCCATCGGCAGCCATCTCGCGACCCGCGCGGCGCTCGGCGGCGCGGATGTCGTGGTCGTCGCCCGCGGTCCGCACCTGGAGGCGATGCGCCAGAACGGCATCACGCTGCATGCCCATGACGGCGTTCGCACCGTGCGCGTGCAGGCGGCCGCGACCGCGGCGGAGGTCGGCCCGGTCGACGCCGTGCTGGTCACCACCAAGGTGCCCGCGCTGCCCACCGCCGCACGCGCCATCGCCCCGCTGCTCGGCCCCGACACGCCGGTCGCCTTCATCACCAACGGCATCCCCTGGTGGTACTTCCTGCGCCATGGCGGCGGCCGGGACGGGGAGCGCATCCCGCTGCTCGACCCCGGCGCGCAGATCGAACAGGGCATCGGCATCCACCGCACCCTGGGTGGCGTGGTCTATTCCGCCAGCGAGGTCATCGCCCCCGGCGTGGTGAAATCCGAACACGCCGACATCCGGCTGTTCCTCGGCGAACCCGACGGCACCATCACCCCCCGCGCGCAGGCGATCGCCGCGGCGATCGAGGGCGGCGGCATGCCATGCCCGGTGGTCACCGACATTCGCCACCGGGTCTGGGGCAAGCTGATGGGCAACCTGACCAGCGGGCCGCTGTGCATCCTCTCGCGCAGCGACATGATGACCACGCTGTCGGACCCGGCGGTCTATGCCGCCGCCATTGCCATCGCCGAGGAAGGTGCGGCCCTCGCCCTCGCCCATGGCCACGACCTCGCGACCTCCGCCGAGGCGCGAATGAAGCGTTCGGCGATGATCGCGCACAAGCCGTCCATCCTGCAGGACCTGGAACTCGGGCGGGCGATGGAGATCGACGCGCTGTTCTCGGTGCCGCTCGACCTGGCGCGCCAGGCCGGCGTGCCGATGCCGGTCTTCGAACTGGCGGCGCGGCTGGCCACGCAGGCGGCGCGCGCGGCGGGATGCTACGCGCCGGCAGCCTGATGCGAGGGCGCCGCGGTGTTGCCGGCCGCGACGGCGGGCGACGCGACGGGCGCCTCCGTCCGGCGCGCGCTGCGCGGCGCGCAAGGGTGGATTGAGGCGATCGGCGAGGGCACGACCCGTCGTCCCCGCGACGAATACCAGGGCGTATCGAACAAATAAATATTCCTATCACACCAAGATATCGTGTACGTCATCAGGCCTGTACCCCGAGAAAGGGGCCCGAATACCATGACAAGAAACACTCTCTATTTCGTGATCGGCGGGCTGGTCGTCGGCCTCGCGGCGCTCGGATACTGGGTCTACCAGGATCGCAACCGGTCCGGAATCGACATCACCATCGGCGGGCGCGGCATCACCGTACAGGAACGCTGAAGCGCGCTCTCCGTCGGATCGTGTGGGCGTGCCGTAGCGCGACGCAGGCCAGCCACTTGCCATTGCCCCGGCGACGGAGACGGTGCCGTGTCGCCATCCCCATCACGCAGTTCGGCGGCTTCAGCGGCCGCTTCGGCGATGCGGCTACGGCTCTGGCCATGCCGCGCCGGCCTGCGCGGCGCGGTGCTGATTGTCGTGGTCGTGCTCAGCAGGCGGCTGTGACGCCGCTCAGGAAGGCGGCGTGCCCAGCGTGTCGGCAACGAGCTTCCACGGATATTCCGGCTCGACATAGTCGCCCGGCTTCTGCCGCTTGGGCAGCGCGACCTTGTCGCGCTTGGGCGCCTCGTAGGGAATGTGCCGCAGCAGGTGGCGGATGATGTTCAGCCGCGCGCGCTTCTTGTCGTCCGAATGCGCCACGAACCACGGCGCCCAGGCGGTGTCGGTGGCCAGGAACAT
>LNEW01000114.1 GCA_001464375.1 Rhodospirillales bacterium Ga0074136
GACGTCGCCGCGTGACCAACGACCCGATGCAAGCCACCTTCACCGGCTTCAAGATGTGGCCGCAGGCGGTGACGCAGGCGCGCTCCACGGCCGTCGATGCGGTGCGCGATGCGATGCACGGCCAGGCGGTCGACGCCCGCGCCGGCTACGCCGAGGACATGCACCGCAACCAACCTTTGTCCAAGCCGGCGATGATCGGCGAGATCCAGGCCGACGGTCCGTTCAACGTCGTCTGGAAGACGCCGACGGCGATCGTCGCCGAAAACTGGTCGCCCTTCATCCCGGAAAACGCGGCGCCGCTGGCCGTCCGACACCGTATCGGCCGGGCGCCCCGGTCGACTTTGGAACGCGTCAGGCGTTCGGCCGCAGCATCTGCCGCAGCACCGTGCCGTCGCTCAGCAGGTCGAACCCCTCGTTGATCTGATCGAAGGTGATGTGGCTGCTTGTCGACCGGCAGCTTGCCACGCCGATACAGGCCGAGCAGCCGCGGCAGGTCGCGCTCCGGCACGCAGGACCCCATGTAGGACCCGCGGATCGACCGCTCCTCGCTGACCATCGAGGCATGCAGGTAGGACACCTGCGCGTTGATATTGGGCAGCCCGGCGCTGATCGTCTCGCCGCCGCGCGCGGTGATGGCGATCGCGAGCTGCATCGCGGCGATCGACCCCGCCGTCTCGATCACGGTGTCGAGGCCACCATCGGTCGCCTCGCGCACCTGCGCCGCGCAATCCTCGTTGCCAGCCAGGAACACGTCGGTCGCGCCCCATTGCTTCGCCAGTTCGAGCTTCGCCGGGTTGGTGTCCACCGCAACGATCCGCTCCGCGCCGCCCGCGACGGCGGCGAACAGCGCGTTCATCCCGACCCCGCCGAGGCCGACCACCGCAATCGCCGCGCCGGCTTCCATGCGCGCCGTGTTGAGGACCGCGCCGGCGCCGGTCATCACCGCGCAGCCGAAAATGGCAGCGTCATCCAGCGGAATATCCTTGCCGATCTTCACCGCGGATCGTCGCGCCACCACGGCATACTGCGCGTAGAGCGACAGCCCCGAATTGTGGTTGACCGGCGTGCCGTCCAGCCGCTTCAGCCGTCGCCCGCCGGTCGGCAATTGCCCCGTCGCGCGGAAGGCGTTGCCGGTCGGGCAGATGTTCGGCCGACCGCGCACGCAATACCGGCAATCCCCGCAGGACGGCGCGAATACCGTCACCACATGATCGCCCGGCACGACATCCTTCACCCCCGGCCCGACCTCCCGCACGATCCCCGCGCCCTCATGCCCGATCACGATGGGCAGCGGGCGCGGGCGCTGGTTCTCGATGGTGGACAGGTCCGAATGGCACAGCCCGGCAGCGGCGACCTCGATCAGCATCTCGCCCGGGCCGGGCCCGTCGAGTTCCACCTCCTCGATCACCAGCGGCCGCGACGTGGCGTAGGGGCGCGGCTTGCCCTGCTCGAACAGGATGGCGGCCATCATGCGCATGGTGGTGTGTCCTTCCGTCAGATGATCGGCGCGTCGTCGGGGTCGACCGCGCGCTGCACGAAGCCGTCGGCGAGCGGCGCGTATTCCTCCCACAACCGCCGCAATGCCGGCAGCGGCGCGGGGTCCTTGTCGATGCGCAGGTCGACATACGGGAAGCACTCGCGGTCCACCACGACCAGGCAGGCGGTGGTGACGTCGCCATGCTCGCCGCCGGCCGCCTCGCCGGCTTCCAGCGCGCGCATCAGGCGTTCCGCGAGCGGCTGATCCGGTGCGGCCACGAAGGCCGCGGCCATTGCCGGTGCCACCCCCTCATGCGCCAGGATGTTGCCCAGCGCCACCACGTCCGTGCCATGCGCGACGCTGCGCGCCGGCTTGACGTTCGCACCGTCGAAATGCGCCGTCGCGCCGCTGCGGTCCATGACCGCCAGTTGCCGCCAGCGATGATGCGGCGTGGAGGCGCGCCGAACAGCCGGATCGCAGCAGGTCGACGCCGCGTGGTCCAAGCCGCGGGTCCGTGCGGTGCTGGGTTAGGACACCACCGATGCCTGCCGCCAGGAACGGCACGCGCGTGCCGACGGCGATGGATGACGTCGTCACCGCCGCGCCGAACTGGCCCGTTCGCGCACAGCGCCCGAGAAGCGAGAAGGTCATGCCGGTCCCTTCGACGAAAGCCGCGCATTGAAGGCCGCCACGCGCGTCGCGTCCAGGCGCCAGCCGATGGACAAGCCCCGCGCCCCTGTCATGATGCGGCGGGCTCACATGCGGGAGGACGCCATGACCAGGCGCAGGATCACCATGATCGCGGCAGCGATGGCGCTGGCCGCCACCGCCCTGCCGGCCACCGCGCAGCAGGCGCCGTCGGGCACGCTGCGCGTGGTGCTGGTGAACATGCTGGCCAGCCTCGACCCCGTGGTTTCCACCGCTGCCTTCGTGCGCAACCACGGCTTCATGGTCTACGACCAGCTGTTTGCGCTCGACAGCCAGGGCGAGGCGCGCCCGCAGATGGTCGACCGGCACGAGGTGTCGGCCGATGGCATGACCTACCGCTTCACGCTGCGCGAGGGCCTGGCCTTCCACGACGGCCAGCCAGTGCGCGCGGCCGATGCCGTCGCCTCGATCCGCCGCTGGGGCCAGCGCGACATCGCCGGACGTGCGCTGCTGGCCGCGACCGCCGCGCTGGAAGTGGTGGACGACCGCACCTTCACCCTGCGCCTGTCGCGCCCCTTCGGCCTGGTGACGGAAGCCCTGGCGCGCCCCACCGCCAGCGCGCTGTTCGTGATGCCCGAACGCATCGCCGCCACGCCGGCAACGACCGCCATCACCGACGCCATGGGTTCCGGCCCCTTCATCTTCCGCGCGCAGGATTTCCTGCCGGGCGAACGCGCCATCTATACGCGCAACCCGGCCTATCGCCCGCGCAGCGAACCGGCGGATGGCCTGGCGGGCGGCAAGGTCGTGCAGATCGAGCGCATCGAATGGCTCGGCATCAGCGACCCCGCCACCGCGGCCGCGGCTTTGCAAGCGGGCGAGATCGACTTCATCGAACAACCCTCGCCCGACGTGCTGCCGGTGCTGGCGCGCAACCGCAACATCCGCACCTTCGCGCTGAACCCGATCGGCTCGATGGTCTGGCTGCGGCCAAACCACCAGGTGCCCCCGTTCAACGACCCGCGCGCCCGCCAGGCGCTGCTGCACCTGGTGAACCAGCAGGAGAACCTGCAGGCGGTGGGCATCGCGCCCTCCGAACAGGTCGCGTTCTGCCCGGCCTTCTTCCTGTGCGGCACGCCGCTGGAGAGCAGCGCGGGCGCCGAAGGGCTGCGCGAGATCAATGTCGAACGCGCCCGCGCCCTGCTGCGCGAGGCCGGCTACAACGGCCAGCGCGTGGTGTTCCTCAACGCCACCGATTCGCCGATCAACAATGCGGTCACGCTGACCATGGCGGCCAACATGCGCCGCGCCGGCCTCAACATGGATGTGGTCGCGACCGACTGGGCGACGCTGACCCAGCGGCGCAACCGGCGCGAGCCGGTCGAACAGGGCGGCTGGAACCTGTTCGTCACCGTCGCCAATGTGCTCGATGCACAGAACCCGCTGGTGAATGTGTATCTCGGTTCGCCCTGCGAGAGCGGCGTGGCCGGCTGGCCCTGCGATGCCGAGCTGGAGCGCCTGCGCGCCGCCTGGTGGGAGGAAAGCGACCCGGCGAAGCGCCGCGCCGCGCTGGAGCAGGTCCAGGCCCGCGCCGCGACCGTGCTGCCCTACATCAATGGCGGGCAATTCCGCGTGCTGGCGGCGCACCGCAGCAATGTCGAGGGTCTGCGCCCGACCACCATCCCGGTCTTCTGGGGCGTGACCAAGCGGTAGCGCCTGCACCGCCGAAGGATGCAGGCGCTCCGCCTCACGGCTGCATGTGGCTGCCGCCGTCCTCGATCCAGTTCTGCCCGGTGATGAAGGACGCGCCTTCGGACAGCAGGAAGCAGATCAGCGGCGCGACCTCGGAGGGCAGTGCGATGCGGCCGAGCGGGATGCGCGCCAAAGTCCGGTCGCGGAAGCGATCGGACCGGATGGTCTCGGTCATCGGCGTCTCCACCGTGCCGAAGCCCACGCTGTTCACCCGGATGCCGTAGCGCGCCCATTCGCCCGCCGCCGTCATGGTGATGCCATACAGGCCCGACTTCGCCGCCGAGTAGTTCACCTGCCCGATCGACCCGCGCTTGCCGGCAGTCGAGGAGATGTTGACGATTGCCCCCGGGCGCTGCTCGCCGGCCTTGGCGCGGGCGATCATGTGGCGCCCGACCGCCTGCTGCATCAGGTGGCAGGCGGTCAGGTTCACGTCGATCACCGCCTGCCACTGCGGCAGCGTCATCTTCTCGATCATCGCGGGCCGCGTGATGCCGGCATTGTTCACCAGGCCGTGCACCGCCCCAAAGCGCGCCACCGCGTCATCGACGATGCGCGCGCAGACCACCTCATCCGTCACGTCGCCCTGGATCGGCAGCGTGCGGTCCCCGGCCAGCGCCGACGACACCGCGGCGAGGGTCTCCGGGTTGCGCTCGACCATCACCAGGTTGCCGCCCAGTTCCAGCACCAGCTCGGAGATGGCGCGGCCGATCCCCTGCCCCGTGCCGGTGACCACGATCGTGCGGCCGGTCAATTCCATCGGATTGCGCATGGCGTACCCTTCCCCTTCTGTCGTTGAGGCGAAGGGTCGCGCCAAGCGCGCATGGCCGCAAGGTCAGTTCAGGCGCAGCCCGCGGATCAGGTCGGGCGAAGCGGGCACCTCGCCGCGCTCGACGCGCTTCACGATCTCGGTCAGCGCCGCATTGGCGGGCGCTGCGATGCCGATCTCCGCCCCGCGCGCGACGACGAATCCGTTGAGGAACTCGATCTCCGTCCGCCGCCCCTTCATCATGTCCTGGCCCATCGAGGCGCGATGCGCCCCGCCGCCGGGCTTCTGCGTATCCGCCAGGCGCTGCGCGTCGTAAGCCGCGCGCGCGGCGTCATCGCCCTCGCCCGCGCGCGCGATGATCTCGGGATCGAGGTGCAGGATTTCCTCGAGGTCGTAGCCCAGCGCCTGGCCGACGCGGATCGCCTCGCTCCCGAGCCGCGCCGCGAAGGCGCGGATCGCGTCATCCGCCGTCGCGTCCTTCGCCAGAAGCCCGGTCGCCGCCGCGATGCCGTTGCCCATCACGTTCGCCACCAGCTTCGACCAGCGCTCGCCCCACAGGTTGGTGGTGGTCAACGCCGAATCCGACAGCGCCACCAGCGAGGTGATGAACTCCGCCCGGGGCGAGACGCGCCCATGCGGTTCCCCCACGCGATAGACGGTGTGCGACGCACCCGATTTCCCCGCCGCCCGCTTCACCAGGCCCGGCGCCGACAATTCCACCGTGATCAGCGAGGCGATGCCGCCGAGCACCCGTCCCCATCCGACGATGCCCGCGATCACTTCCTCATTGATGCAGTTCTGCAGGGAAACAACGTAGCCGCCCGGCGCGAGGTACTGCGCGATCATCGTCGTCGCCCAGGCGGTGTCGTAGGACTTCATGCAGACGAAGGCGATGTCGACCGGGCGTTCCTTGGCGAAGGACTGCAGCTCGGTCAGGTGGATCGCCTTCACCGGCACGGTGAATTCCGGCACGTCCTTCAGGTGCTGGATGGTCAGGCCGCGCGCGCGCATCGCCTCGACATGCTCGGGCCAGGGGTCGATGAAGGTCACGTCGTGCCCGGCCTGGGCCATGTAGGCGCCGGCGTAGCCGCCCACGGCCCCCGCTCCGACGATGGCGATACGTGGCTTGCTCATGCTGTCCCCCCGGCGATCGCCGCTTCCACGGCAAGCGCCACCTTCAGCGCCCGCCGGCCGGCGGCACCGTCCACCACCACGGGCGCGCCGTCCAGGCAGGCGCCAACGAAGGCGGCCTGCTCGGCCTCCAGGCTGTCATGGTCGGTCCAGGTGGCGCGGTCGATGCCGTGGCCCGGCATGGCCGCGACCGGCTCGGCGCCGCCGCGCCGCAGCACCGCCAGCGAACGGTCGAGGAAATTGACGCTCATCTCGCCCTCGGTGCCCAGCACGCGCAGCCGCCTTTCCATCGCCAGCGACACCCGCGACGCGGTGATGACCGCAGCGCGCCCGCCCGCGAAGCGCAGCCGCGCCACCGCGAAATCCGGCAGGTCGGAGGCCACCGCCGCCCCCACCGCCTCGATGCCCGAGGGCTCCTCGCCCGCCAGAGTCAGCACCAGGTCGATGTCGTGGATCATCAGGTCCAGCACCACCGAGACATCCAGGCTGCGTGGCCGGAAGGGCGCGGCGCGCACCGCATCCCAGGACAGCGCGCGCCCGCCGGCCTGTGCGGAGACCACGGCGCGGAAGGCGGCGGAAAACCTCTCGATATGCCCGACCTGGAGCACGCGCCCGCGCGCCGCGGCGATCAGCGCATCGGCTTCGTCCAGCGTCGCGGCGATCGGCTTTTCGATGAAGACATGCCGGCCGGCGGCCAGCGCCGCCATGGCCAGGCCGTGATGGAAGCGAGTCGGCGCGGCGATGATGACCGCCTCGGCGGCGGCGATCGCGGCGTCGGGCGCCAGCGCGGCCGTGCCGACCTCGGCCGCCACGGTGGCGGCGCGGGCCGCATCCGCATCGGCCACGCCGATCAGCCGCACCCGTGGATTGGCCGCCGCCTTCAGGGCATGGAAGCGGCCGAAATGACCCACGCCGAGGATGGCGAGGGCGAGTCGTGTGTCGCTGGCGCTCATGCGCCCGCTTTAGCACCGCCCGGCGGCAGGAAGGAGGCCCGGGCGCGGGCGACCTCCCCATGGATCACGCAGCCGGGGTCGTGGTCGTTCACCAGCCCCATCGCCTGCATGAAGGCATAGACGGTGGTCGGCCCGACGAAACGCCAGCCGCGCTTCTTCAGGTCCTTCGAAAGGGCCACGGATTCCGGCGCCGTGGCGCGGAAGCCCGGCACCGCCTGCGCCTCGAATCCCCAGAAATAGGCTGCGAGCGACCCCCGCTCGGCCACCAGGTCCCGCGCGCGCGCCGCGTTGTTGACCACCGCCTCGATCTTGCCGCGGTGGCGCACGATGCCGGAATCCTGCAGCAGGCGCGCGACGTCCGTCTCGGTGAATCGCGCCACGCGTTCGAGATCGAAGCCGTGGAAGGCGGCGCGGAAATTCTCGCGCTTGGTCAGGATGGTCCGCCAGGACAGCCCGGACTGGAAGCCCTCCAGGCAGATCTTCTCGAACAGCCGGCGGTCATCGACCACCGGAAAGCCCCATTCGGTATCGTGATAGGCCACGTAGTCGGGGGCCGCGGCGCACCAGCGGCAGCGCGGCCGGCCATCGGGTCCGGCGATCAGGCGCTCCATGGCGCCACCCTGCCAATCGGATCCCGATTCATCCTGCCGGCCATGCTCCGCAGCCTCGCTCCCCGGCAGGGCTGGCTGCCGCGGGGATGCGGTAGGATGGGCGTCCGTAACAGTCAATCGCATGCATGCCCCGGCGGGGTTGCATCCCTTGCCCCCCCTCGCCATTGTCCGCCCGCTTCGAACCTGGGGTACCGACTGCCGATGCTACATTTCGCGCGCTGGAAGACCGCCGCGATCCTGCTGGTCTGCCTGGTCGGGGTGCTCGTCAGCATCCCGAACCTGCTGCCGCGCGCCGCCTTCCCCGACTGGTTCCCGGTGCGCCAGGTCAATCTGGGCCTGGACCTGCGCGGCGGGTCGTACCTGCTGCTCGAAGTCGACCTCAACACGGTGGTGCGCGAACGGCTCGACGGCATGGTCGATGCGGCCCGCACGCGGCTGCGCACCGCCAATGTGCGCTACGTGAACCTGGCGTCCGACACCGCCAACCGCCGCATGGGCCTGCGCGTGACGGACCCCGCGCAGGTGCCCGCCGCCATGACGGCGCTGCGCGAATTGGCCAACCCGTTGCAGACGACGACCGGCCAGAGCGTCCCCGATGTCGAGGTGACCAGCCAGCCCGACGGCCAGATCTGGGCCACGCTGACCGAGGCCGGGCTGCGCGCCAAGGCCAGTTCGGCGGTCGAGCAATCCATCGAGATCGTGCGGCGCCGCGTCGACGAGACCGGCGTGGCCGAGGCACTGATCGCCCGCCAGGGACAGAACCGCATCCTGGTGACGCTGCCCGGCATCGAGGATCCCGACCGCATCAAGAGCCTGCTCGGGCGTACCGCCCGCATGACCTTCCACCTGGTGGACGAAGCCGCGGGGCTGGCCTCGACACCCCCGCCCGGCGTGATGTTCCTGCCCGGCGAGCGCGAGGGCGAACGCTTCGCCGTGCGTCGCCGCGTGGAGGTGGACGGCGCCAACCTGACCAACGCGCGCGCCGGCCAGGACAGCCGCACCGGCGAGTGGGTGGTGAACTTCACCTTCGATTCCGTCGGCACGCGCCGCTTCGCGCAGATCACGCGCGAGAATGTCGGGCGCCCCTTCGCCGTGGTGCTGGATGAGAAGGTCATCACCGCGCCCGTCATCCGCGAACCGATCCTGGGCGGCCAGGGCCAGATCAGCGGGTCCTTCACGGCGCGCTCCGCCAACGACCTGTCGGTTCTGCTGCGCGCCGGCGCGCTGCCCGCGCCGCTCACGGTGGTCGAGGAACGCACCGTCGGGCCCGAGCTCGGCGCCGACGCGATCCGCGCGGGCACGATCTCGCTCGCGGTCGGGACGCTGTTCGTCTTCCTGTACATGGGCCTCGCCTACGGCTTGTTCGGCTGGTTCGCGAACATCGCGCTGCTGTTCAACCTGGTGCTGATGATCGCCTTCATGTCGCTCATCGAATCGACGCTGACGCTGCCGGGCATCGCCGGCATCGTCCTGACGCTCGGTACCGCGCTCGACGCCAATATCCTGATCAACGAACGCATCCGCGAGGAAGTCCGCAACGGGCGAACACCGATCAATGCGCTCGAAGCCGGCTACACCAAGGCGTCGGGCACCATTCTCGACTCCAACGTCACCAACCTGATCGCCATGGCGTGCCTCTATGGCTTCGGATCGGGGCCGGTGAAGGGCTTCGCGGTGACGGTCGCGGTGGGCACCATCGTCCAGATGTGGACCGCCACGGTGCTGACGCGCCTGTTCATGTCCTGGTGGTACAAGCGCACGCGGCCCAAGGAACTGCCGGTCTTCCAGAAGCCAGGCGTGTCGCTGCTGGAACGCATGCGCCGGCCGCTGTTCCGCATCTTCCCCGACAACACGCGAATCCCCTTCATGAAGGCCGCGCGCATCGGGCTGATCGTCTCGGGCGTGCTGTCGGCTGCATCGGTCGCGATCACCTATTATCCGGGCCTGGAGAAAGGCATCGACTTCGAGGGCGGCATCGAGATGGAGGTCCGCACGCCCACGCCGGGCGACATCGCGGCCATGCGCACCGCGGTCGGCGGGCTGAACCTGGGCGATGCCACGCTGCTGCAATTCGGCGACCCATCCACCTTCGCGCTGCGCCTGCCCGCGCAGGGCGACGAGGGCGCGGTGCAGCGTGCGGTCAACGCCGTGCGCGGCGCGCTGGAACAGGTCGCTCCCGGCACCCGGATCCTGCGCGTCGAGGCCGTGGGCAACCGCGTGTCCAGCGAGTTGTTCATCGGCGGGATGATGGCGCTCGGCCTGTCGTTCCTCGCGATGCTCGTCTACATCTGGGTGCGCTTCGAATGGCAGTTCGGCATCGCCGCCATCATCACGCTGATCCTGGACGTCACCAAGACCGTCGGCTTCATGGTGCTGTTCCAGGTCGAGTTCAATCTGACGACCATCGCCGGTATCCTGACGGTCATCGGCTTCAGCGCGAATGACAAGGTCGTGGTGTTCGACCGCATGCGCGAGAACCTGCGCAAGTTCAAGACGATGCCGCTCGAACAACTGGTCGACCAGTCGATCAACGAGACGATGAACCGCTCGCTCGGCACGTCCATGACGCTGCTGCTTTCGGCCTTGCCGCTGGCGCTGTTCGGGGGGGATACGCTGGCGGGCTTCGCCTGGGTGATGGTGGTCGGGATCGCGATCTCGGCCGGGTCGTCGGTGTTCATCGCGGCGCCGATCGTGCTCTACAGCGGGCGCACCAGGCTGCGGCGCGGCGATGACGGCAAGGGGAGCGCGGGCGCGGCAGCGCAGCGCACGCCCGGCCGGGCGGCAGGGACGCAAGAGACGGCGTAGGCCGCCGCCGGACCGTCGCGTTTCATCCCAGGCGCATGCCACCGCCCTTCGGTAGGCAGCCTGTGGCCATGGTAGTAGCGTCGCCATGAACGCCGCGAAAGCCGGCGCCATGGGAAGGACGGTCCACCATGCATCACCTCGATCGGCGCGCGCTGCTCGGCGCGGCCGCCGCGTTGCCCTTCGCCTCGCCGGCGCTGGCCGCGTTCCCGGAACAGCCGGTGCGCATCACCGTGCCGTGGAATGCCGGCGGACTCGCAGACCTGTCGATCCGCGTGCTTGCGCCCGCGATGGGGGCCAGCCTCGGGCAGCCCGTGGTGATCGAGAACCGCGCCGGCGCCAATGGCGCGGTCGGCACCCAGGCGGTGGCGCGCGCCGCACCCGACGGCCATGCGCTGATCCTCGCCAATGCCGAGACGCATGCGATCAACCCGCTGATCTATCCGCGCCTGCCCTATGACGCCGTGCGCGACTTCGCGCCGGTCACGGTCTTCGCCCGCGCGCCCTTCGTGCTGGTCCGCCGCCCGGGGCTCGCCGCGGACAGCCTGGAGGCGCTGGTGGCGCTGGCGCGCGCCGCGCCGGGGCGCATCACCTACGCATCCTGGGGCATCGGCAGCACGGCGCACCTGGCCATGGAACTGCTGGCGCGCAGCGCGGGCGTGCAGATGCTGCATGTGCCCTTCACCGGATCGGCACCGGCCGGCACGGCGCTGCTGGGTGGCCAGGTGGATGTCATGTTCATCACCGCCGGCGCCGGCGAGGCCGCGGCCCGCGACGGCCGCGTGAAGATCCTCGCCGTCGGGTCGCCCGCGCGCATCCCGTTGCTGCCCGACGTGCCGACGCTGGCCGAACTGGGCCAACCGATCGAGGCCGGCAACTGGTACGGGCTGCTCGGCCCGGCGCGGATGCCGGATGCGGCGGCTGCGCGCATTGCGCAGGTCACCGCCGAGGCACTGCGGGTACCGGCGAACGAGGAACGCTACCGCGCGCTCGCCACCCTGCCGATGGCCACCGGCCCCGAGGAGACGCGCGGCTTCATCGCCGCCGATCGCGCGCGCTGGGAACCGCTGGTGCGCGCGCTGGACATCCGCATCGAGTAGCGCGGCGGCGGCCACGATCGCGCGGCAATGATATCGCTGCCATGACCGCCGCATGCGACGGGACGAAGCGTCAGGTCTTGTGTCGCGTCCCACTGGCCGCGTGTCCCGACCGGCTGGGCTGACGCCTCGCCGGGCAGGTCAGCCGTCGACCGTGATGCGCCCGGTGCGGATCACCTCGCCCCAGCGATCGACCTCGGCGCTCAGGAAGGCCGCCGTCTCGTCCGGGCCGCGGCCATCCGAGAGCAGGCCCATCCCCAGCAGCCGCGCGGTCATGGCGGGTTCGCGCAGGATCTTCGTCACCTCGGTCGAGACGCGCGTGACGATCTCCCGCGGCGTGCCCGCCGGGGCGAGCAGCATCGACCAGGTGCTGACCGCGAAATCCGCGACACCGCCTTCGGCGAGCGTCGGCAGGTCGGTCGCGAAGGGTGGGCGTTCGGCGGCGGCCACCGCCAGGCCGGTGATGTTCCGCGCGTCGATCTGCGGGCGCAGCGCGGAATTCACGTCGAACATCGCGGCGATGTTGCCGGCGATCAGGTCCTGCAGCGCCGGCTGTGTGCCGCGATAGGGCACGTGCTCGCCGCGGAAGCCCTCGCGGATCTGCAGCAGTTCCATCGCCAGGTGCGCGGTCGATCCGATGCCGCTCGACCCATAGGTCAGCCGGTTGGACTTCGCGTAGGTGATCATCTCCCGCAGCGACGGGATGGGCAGCCTGGCGGTGGCGGCCAGCACCAGCGGGGAACGCGCGATCACCGAGACAGGGGAGAAGCTGCGGATCGCATCGAAGGGCAACCGGCCGGCCTGCAGCGTCGCATTCGCCGCATGCGCCGGCAGCACCGTGACGAAGGTGTAGCCATCCGCCGGGCTGGTCGCCGTCTGCCCAACGCCGAGGATGCTGTTGGCACCCGGGCGGTTCTCGACCACCACGGGCTGGCCAAGCACGCGCGCGAGCGGTTCCGACACCAGCCGCGTCGAGAGGTCGGTGAAGCCGCCGGGCGTATAGGGCACGATGAAGCGGATGGGGCGGGTCGGCCAGGCCTGGGCGCCGGCCAGCCGCGGCGCGGCAAGCAGGCCCGATGCCGCGGCCAGCGCCAGCAGCGGCCGGCGTGTGATGGACGCTTTCATTCTGTTCTTCTCCCTTGCTTCGGTGCGGTTCAGCCCGCCCAGGAACGGCGGTAAAGCGCCACGATCTCCTCGGCCGTCGGCACGGCGGGGTTGTTGGCGGGCGAACCGCTGGCCAGCGCCTGCGCTGCCATGGTGGGCAGCAACCCATCCCACTTCGCGGGGTCGATGCCGAAGGCGGCGGGCGTCGGAACAGCCAGGTCACGGTTCAGGTCGCGCAACTCCTGCAACAGCCTGGCGGCAGCCGACTGGTCCCCCTCGGATGCCGTCGCCACGCCCATCGCGCGCGCGGCTTCGGCGTAGCGCGGCAGCGCCGCATTCAGGCTGTATTCGGTCACCGCCGGCAGCAGCATGGCGTTGGACAAGCCGTGCGGCACGTGGAAATGCGCCCCGATCGGCCGCGACATGCCATGCACCAGCGCGACCGAGGAATTGCTGAAGGCGATCCCCGCCAGCGTCGCCCCCTTCATCATCGCCGCGCGCGCGATGGCGTTGGTGGGTTCGCGATAGACCGTGCGCAGGTTCGGCGCGATCAGGCGCATCGCGCGCAGTGCGTATTCATCGGCCTCGTCATTCGCGCGCTTGCTGACGAAGGCCTCCAGCGCATGCGTCAGGCTGTCGATGCCGGTATCGGCGGTGATCCGCGCGGGCAGCGAGAAGGTCAGTTCGAAATCCACCACCGCCGCCAGCGGCAGCGCGCCGAGGCCGGCGATCAGCATCTTCTCGTCGCGCTCGGTGTCGGTGATGACGGTGAAGCGCGTCGCCTCGCTGCCGGTGCCGGCCGTGGTCGGGATGCAGATCACCGGGAGCGCGCCGCGGTTGGCCTGCGCCGGCACCTTGAAATCGCGCATCCTGGCACCCGGGCCCGCGGCGCCGAGGATCGCCATGGCCTTCGCCGTGTCCATCGGGGAACCGCCGCCGAAGCCGACCAGGCAGTCGTAGTCGCCGGCCTTCATCGCGACCACGCCGGCCTCGATCACCGTGTCGGTCGGGTCGGGAACCGTGTCGCTGAACACGCCGGCCGTGATGCCGGCCGCGCGCAGCGGCGCCAGCGCCTTGTCCACCGTGCCGGAGGACACCATCCATGGGTCGGTCACCACCAGCGGCTTGGACAGGCCGAACTGGCCCAGCACCTCGGCCAGTTTGCCGACAGCGCCGCCACCGATCATCAGCAACCGCGGGGAGACGAAGGACGTCGTCATCGGCCCTTCCCCTCGCGGATCATCGAGATGATGCCGGAGAAATCCTTCGACCCGCCGCCGCCATCGACAAAGCGGTCGAACAGCGACAGGGCCAGCGCGCCGACCGGTGCGTCCACGCCCGCATCCCTCGCCGCCTGCTGCGCAAGCCCGAGGTCCTTGCGCATCAGCGCCGCGGTGAAGCCCGGTGCGAAGTCGCGATTGGCCGGGCTGGCCGGCACCGGCCCCGCCACCGGGCAGTAGGAATTCAGCGCCCAGGACATCGCGGTGGATTTCGAGCAGACATCATAGAGCGCCTGCGCCGGCAGGCCGAGCCGCTCGGCCATCACGAAGGCCTCGCTGGTCACCGCCATGGTCGCGGCGAGCATCATGTTGTTGCACAGCTTCGCCACCTGGCCCGCGCCGGCATCGCCGCAATGCACGATGGTCTTGCCCATCGCCTCCAGGATCGGCCTGGCACGCGCCACCGCCTCGGCATCACCGCCGACCATGAAGGTCAGCGTACCGGCCTCGGCCCCCATCACGCCGCCCGAGACCGGCGCATCGAGGAAGGGGCGCCCGGTCGCCGCCGCCACCTCACGCGCCGTCGCCACGTCGATGGTGGAGCAATCCATCAGCAGCGCATCGGCGCGCGAGGCCTTGGACAACCCGCCCTGCCCCAGCCAGGCGTCGCGCACCTCTGCGCCGGCGGGCAGCATCGTGATGACCACGTCGGCATCCTGCGCCGCCGCGGCCGAGGAGAAGGCCGCCGTCGCGCCTGCTGCTACGACCGGGTCGATCGCCGCCTGCACGATATCGAACACCACGACCTGGTGACCGGCCTTGAGCAGGTTGCGCGCCATATGCGCGCCCATCCGGCCGAGCCCCACGAAACCGATCCGCGCCATGCCGTTCCTCCTGCGCCTTTGCGACGCAAGGTAGGCGCGCGCGCGGGCCGCGTAAACGCTAGGCCGCGGCGCTGCGCGCCTTCGCATACAGAGCAAGGCGCATCGCCGCGGCCGGCGCCAGGCCGCCGCTGAAATCGAGCCCCGCAGGCGGCAGCGTCTCGGCGAAGTGGCAGGCTGCCGCGTGCCCGTCGGCCATCGGCCGCAGAACGGGTTCCTCGCTGCGGCAACGGTCCTGCGCGAAGGGGCAGCGCGTGTGGAAGCGGCAGCCGGGCGGCACGTTCATCGGGCTCGGCACGTCGCCACCCAGCGGCTTCACCTGGCCACGCCGCGTCGGGTCAGGATGCGGGATCGCCGCCAGCAGCGCGCGCGTGTAGGGGTGGCGCGGCATGGCAAACAGGTCGCGCTTGCCTGCCGTCTCGACGATGCTGCCGAGATACATCACCGCGACGCGGTCGGCGACGTGCTTCACCACCGCCAGGTCATGCGCGATGAACAGGTAGGCGAGGCCGAAGCGGCGCTGCAGGTCCTTCAGCAGGTTCACCACCTGCGCCTGGATCGACACATCGAGCGCGCTGACCGGTTCGTCGCAGACCACCAGGTCCGGCTGCACGGACAATGCGCGCGCGATGCCGATGCGCTGGCGCTGCCCGCCGCTGAATTCATGCGGGTAGCGTTCGGCATGGAAGGCGCGCAGTCCGACCAGCGACAGCAGTTCCGCCACGCGCGCGCGACGCGATGCGGCATCGCCGATGCCGTGCACCTGCATCGGCTCGGCGATGGTCTCCGCCACTGTCAGCCGCGGGTTGAGGCTGGCATAGGGGTCCTGGAAGACGATCTGCATGCGCCGCCGCATGGCGCGCAGCGCGGAACCGGATATGCCGGTGATGTCGCGCCCTTCGAAGCGCAGCGTGCCGGCGGAGGGTTCGATCAGGCGCAGCACCAGCCGCGCCGTGGTGGATTTGCCGCAGCCGGATTCACCGACCAGCGCCAGCGTCTCGCCGCGATCCAGCGTGAAGGACACGCCATCGACGGCGCGCACCGTGCCGACCTGCCTGGCGAGGATCAGCCCCTTGCGGACCGGGTAGTGCTTGGCGAGGCCGGCGACCTCGAGCAGCGGCGCGCTCATGCGGCGAAGGCCTCGACCGGCGCGCGCAGGCAGGCCGCCTGGTGGCCGGGCGCCATGTCGCGCAGCGGCGGGGGTTCGCTCTTGCAGGCCTCGGCCGCGAAGGGGCAGCGCGGATGGAAGCGGCAACCCTTGGGCAGCGCGAAGGGCGGCGGCACGGAACCGTCAATGGCGAGCAGCGTCTCGCGTTCCTCATCGAGCCGCGGCACGGACCCCAGCAGCCCGAGGGTGTAGGGATGCATCGGGTCACCGAACAGCGCACCCGCCGGGGCGCGTTCCACCACGCGCCCGGCGTACATCACCGCCACTTCGTCGGCCATTTCCGCCACCACGCCGAGGTCGTGGGTGATCAGGATGATCGACATGCCGGTCTCGGCCTGGAGGTCGCGCAGCAGGTCGAGGATCTGCGCCTGTACGGTCACGTCGAGCGCGGTGGTCGGCTCATCCGCGATGAGCAGCTTCGGGCTGCACGCCAGCGCCATGGCGATCATCACGCGCTGGCGCATCCCGCCGGAGAGCTGGTGCGGGTATTCGTCGAACCGGCGCGTGGGGGCGGGAATGCGCACGCGCGTCAGCGCCTCGATCGCGCGGTCGCGCAGGTCGGCGTTCGACGCGCGCGGGTCGTGCGCGCGCATCGCCTCGGTGATCTGGAAACCGACGGTATGGACCGGGTTCAGGCTGGTCATGGGTTCCTGGAAGATCATCGCGACCTGGCTGCCGCGCACGTCGCGCATCTGCGCGTTGGGCAGCGTCAGCAGGTCGCGCCCTTCCAGCATCACGCGCCCCGCGGCGACGCGGCCCGGATGCGCGACCAGGCGCATCACCGACAGCGACAGCACCGACTTCCCGCAGCCGGATTCCCCGACGATGCCGAGGGTGCGCCCGCGCGGGACGGACAGATCGACGCCGTCCACCGCGGCGATCTCCCCGCCATGCGTGCGGAAGACCGTCCGCAGGCCCTCGATGCGCAGGAGTTCGTCGGTCGTCCCGGTCATCCAGCGCGGCGCCCGTCGGTCAGGCGATGCATCACGACCAATGGAAGGTCGGCGGCGCGATCTTCTCCGCGCTGCGATGCGCCCAATCCTGCTGCGGCACGCGGCCGATGACGCGCTTCTGCGCCTCGTGCAGGTGTTCGGCGGCCTGGCGGTAGTCCATGGTCAGCACCTCGCCATCCTCGACCACCTTCGCCCCATCGACGAACACCGCCTTCAGCGCGCGGTCGCCAGCGGCGTAGATCAGGCTGCGGATCGGGTCATAGGCCGGGCGGATCATCGGATGCGTGATGTCCACCAGCGAGAAATCCGCCTTGCAGCCGACTGCGAGCCGGCCGATGTCGTCGCGCCCCAGCGCCTTCGCGCCGCCGATGGTCGCCGCGTTGAACAGGTCGGTCGTCTGCAGCGTGCGCGGATTGCCCGCCTGGGTGCGCGCGATATGCGCGGCAAGGCGCATCTCATCCAGCATGTTGTGCGGATAGGTATCGGTGCCGATGCCCATGTTCACGCCACGGCGGATGTAGCGACCCAGGTCGCGCATCGCGATGCCGCGCCGTGCGAAGACCGTCGGGCAATGCGCGACGGTCGTGCCGGTATCGGCCAGCCGATCAAGGTCGGTCTCGGTATGCCAGCGCGTGGACGGATGGTCGTCGAGGAAGATCCCATGCCCGATGATGGACCGTTCGCCCAGCAACCCCATCGAATCCAGCCAGCCGATCGGCGTGGTGCCGTGGCGGCGCGTGATCTCGTGGAACTCCACCACCGACTGCGCCGCGTGGATCTGCCACGACAACCCGCGCTTGGCGGCCTCCGCATGGCTATCCTTCAGCAACCCGGCCGAGCACGTGTCGATCTGCGCCGGCACCACCATGCCGAACAACCGGCCGCATTCATGCTGCTCGGCGCGCTCGACCAGGCGGATGGCTTCCTCCATCGCCTTCTCGCCGGCCTTCTCGTCCCATTCGTATTCGACGACATGGCCGTTCTTGGTGAACCAGCGCGCCGAGCGGAACATCGGCGCGATGCACACGCGCATGCCCGCCTCGGCCAGCAGGTCGAGCCAGCCCGGATGCGCCATGGACAGGTCGGCGAGCGTGGTCACGCCCGACAGCAGCAGTTCCGACAGCGCCACGCGCACGCAATGCGGAACCGCTTCGGCATCCGCGCGGAAGATCGGCATGTATTCGTACAACGACGAATTATACAGGCCGGGCGATCCGATCTCGTCGAGGAAGCCCTTGTTCAGCGGCTCGCTCGACGGATGCGAGTGGATGTTGACCAGCCCCGGCATGACCATCAGCCCGCGGCCTTCGATCACCGTATCGGCCGTGCCTTCGTAGCCGCGGCCCATGAAGGTGATGGTGCCACCATCGAAGGCGACATCCGTGTCCGGCATGTAGCTGTGGGACTTCGCGGTGCCGTCCCAGCCGACGACGAGTTCGGCGTTCTTGATCAGTGTCGTGGTCATGCGTGCTTTCCTCGGTCGTGGAAGGCGGGGCCGCGCGATGCGGCCCCGCGCAGGCTCAGCGCGTCAGGCGGATATCAAGACCCTTGTAGAGCGCGATGCCGTAGATGCCATGCGCCCGCACGCCTTCGGTCCGCGCCGATGCCGCGACCCAGAGCTGCTCACGCGCCACCGGGAACCAGACATTGTTCTCGGCGATGATGCGCTGCGCGCGCGCGATCGCCGCCGTGCGCACCGCCGGGTCGACCGAGGTCTGCGCCTCGCGCAGCGCCGCGTCGGTCTCGGGGTTGTTCCAGTTCATGCGGTTGGGCGTCGGGCGGTTGCGGCTGTTGAAGTACAGCGAGAAGGCATCGGTCGCCGTGACATAGGGGTAGGACATCACGAAGGCGTCGAATTCCTGCGTCGCCAGCCTCCCCCAGCCCACCGTCGCATCCCATAGCTGGATGCGCATCTCGAGCCCCACCCGCCGTAGGTCGGCCTGCATGGATTGCAGATATTGCTGCGCGGCCTGGGTCTGCAGCCCATAGACCAGGAAGGACGCGCGCTGGCCATCCTTCACGCGCACGCCGTCGGGCCCCATACGCCAGCCGGCCTCGTCCAGCACGCGCTGCGCGCCGGCCTGGTCGAAGCGCGGCACCAGTCGGGCGGCCTCGGCATCGAAGCCCGTCACCGCGGGATTGAGGTAGGCATCGGCCGGCGTCGCCGTACCGAACCAGGTGGCGCGCACCAGCGCATCGCGGTTGATCGCCATGTTGATGGCGCGGCGCACTGCCGGGTCGCTCACCACCGGCTTGTCGACCTTGAATCCCATGAAGTGGTCCCAGAAGTAGTTCTGCTGCTGGGACATCCGCACATTCGGCGTGCGCTGCAGCTGCGCGACCGCGATCGCGGGGATGTACTGCGTCACGTCCCCCTGGCCGGTCTGCAGCGCGGCCAGGCGCGTCTGCGATTCCGGCGAGACGCGCCACACCACGCGGTCCACCTGCGGCGACGGATTCTGGTACACGCCGGCCGGGCCCCAGGTGTAGTTCGGGTGGCGCGTCAGCACCAGTTCCTGCCGCGGCGTCCAGGACGCCCAGCAATACGGCCCGGTGCCGTTGAAGCCCTGCACGCCGAAATTCTGGCCCAGGCGTTCGACCGCGTTGCGGTCGACGACGGAGGCGAAGAACAGCGTCAGCTGGAACAGCAATTCGCCGAAGGGCTCGTTGAGTTCGTATTCGACCGTGTGGGCGTCGCGCGCGCGAATCTCCTTCACCGGGCCGGCACGCCAGCGCACCGGGCTGCGCGTCGCGGGGTCGATGAAGCGGTTCAGCGAATAGACCACGTCATCCGCCGTCATCGGCCGGCCGTCGCAGAAGGTCACGTCGCGGCGCAGGTGGAAGGTGTAGGTCCGCCCGTCCGGGCTGATTTCCCATCGTTCGGCCAGCAGCGGGCGCACCGTCTGCATGTCGAAGTCAAGCGCCACCAGCGTGTCGCTCATCATGTAGATCGCTTCGCCGGCCGACCGCGCGGTCGATCGCGGCGGGTCGTAGTTGTCGGCGTCGATCTCGCGCAGGATCACCAGCGTGTTGCGCGGATTGGCCTGGGCGATCGCATCGCCCACCGGCATGGCAGCAGCCAGCGCAAGCAGCGCGGCGCCGAGCGTCTTCCTCATGGTTCGTCCCTTTCCGATCAAACGCGAAGCCTGGGATCGAGCGCGTCCCGCAAGGCGTCCCCGAGGACGTTGAAGGCGAGCACGACGATGAAGATGAGTATGCACGGCACCACGGCGATATGCGGTGCGAAGAACAGGAAGTTGCGCCCCTCGCTCGCCATCGCACCCAGTTCCGGTATGGGCGGCTGCGCGCCCAGGCCAAGGAAGGACAGCGCCGAGCCCAGCAGGATCACCTGCCCGAAGCGCAGCGTGGCGAAGACGAAGATCGACGACAGGCAGTTCGGCGCCAGATGCCGCCAGATCAGCCGCGCGTCGGTCATCCCGGTGGCGCGCGCGGCTTCGATGAAGTCCAACCGCATCACCACCATCGCGGACCCGCGCACGATGCGCGCCATCAGCGGCACCGTCGCGACCGACAACGCCAGCACCACCGAGAAGATGCCCGGCCCGAAGATCGCCGCGATCGCGAGGCCCACCAGGATCGCCGGGAAGGACAGCAGGATGTCCACCAGGCGCATGATCGGCCCGTCCAGCCACCGGTGGTAGAACGCCGCGAGGAAGCCGAGCAGCGCGCCCAGGCTGCCGCCCAGCGCCACCGCCGCGAAGCCCATCAGCAACGACACACGAAGGCCATACAGCAGGCGCGTGACCATGTCCCGGCCCTGCGCATCGGCCCCCAGCGGAAGGCCCGGGCTGCCCGGTGGCTGCATCGCCAGGGAAAGGTCGTTGTCGTACGGGTCGGTCGGCGCCAGCACCGGCGCCAGCACGGCGGCAGCGATGATCAGCATCACCAGGATCAGCGAGACCGCCGCCGCCGGTTCGCGCAGCAGGCGCACCAGGATGCCCGGGCGCGGCGGCGCGATCGGCTCGTTCGTTTCCGTCGCCGCGCTCATGCCGAACGGATCCGCGGATCGAGCGCGGCGTAGAGCACATCGACCGTCAAATTCACCACGATGAAGCCCAGCGACAACACGATGATCGTCCCCTGCGCCATCGGAAAATCCGAGGACAGGATAGCACCCACCGCCAGCCGCCCGACGCCGGGCCAGGCAAACACCGTCTCGGTCACCACCGCACCGCCCAGCAGGAAGCCGATCTGCAATCCGATCAGCGTCACCACCGGCACCAGCGCATTGCGCAGCGCATGGCGCAGCACCACCAGGCGTTCCGTCAGCCCCTTGGCGCGCGCCGTGCGCACGTGGTCGGCCGACAGCACGTCCAGCACCGCGGTGCGCGTCATGCGCGCCACCGGCCCGATGAACACGCCGCCCAGCGTGACCGCCGGGAGGATGAGCGATCGGATGCCGTCCAGGGTCCAGAACGGGCCGGCGCGTCCGGTGAAGGGCAGCCACTGCCACTGGAAGCCGACGAACCAGATCAACACCAGCCCCACGAAGAACACCGGCACCGACACGCCGGCGACCGACAGCGCCATGATCGTGCGGTCGATCACCGACCCGCGCCAATACGCCGCCAGGGTCCCCAGCAGGATGCCGAGCGGGATCGACCAGAACAGGCTCGCGACCATCAGTTCCAGCGTCGGGCCGATGGTTGCACCCAGTTCCTGGCTGACCGGCACGTTGTTGATGATCGACGCGCCGAGGTCGCCATGCAGCAGTCGCCACAGATACAGCCCGAACTGCACGTGCAGCGGTTGATCCAGACCGAGGTCGCCGCGGATCAACGCGATCACGTCGGGCGTCGCGTTCGGCCCGGCGCGGACGGTCGCCGGATCCGTCGGCACCACCTGCATCAGCAGGAAGCCGATCAGCAGCACGCCGAACATCACCGGCACGGCCAGCAGCATGCGGTGCAGCGCGTGACGCAACATCAGGCCAGCACGCCGTGGCGGTCGAAGATGGGCGCGCCCTCGCGCAGCGTCAGGTCGGCCTGCACGCCGCGCATCTCCTCGGGGTCGATCGCGAAGACATCGCGCGACAGCACCGCGATGTCGGCCTGCATGCCCGGCTCCAGCGTGCCGCGGCGATCCTCGGCAAATTGCGTGTAGGCGCCGCACCACGTGTAGCAATGCACCGCTTCCTCGGCGGTCAGTGCCTCCTCCGGCCCCACCACCGTGCCGCGGTTGGTCTTGCGCGTCAGCATGGTGAACAGGTTGACGAAGGGATCGACGGTCGAGACCGGGCAGTCGGACGACGCCGCCGGATGCGCCCCGTCATCCAGCCAGGTCTTCATCGGGTAGGCATGCATCGACCGCTGCGGCCCGAGATTCTTCACGTAGAGATCGCCGAATTCGTACATGAAGACTGGCTGCGGCACCGGCAGGATGCCGCGCGCCTTCATGCGCCGGCGCTGGTCGCGCGTGACGAACCCGCAATGCTCGATGCGGTGGCGCCGCGCGGCAAACGGATGGACCGCGCTGTCGGCCGCTTCCATTCCCAGCAGCACCTGCTCGATCGCCGCATCGCCGATGGCATGGATGTCGAGCTGCCAACCCTGCTCGTGATACTGCTTCAGCAGCGCATGGATCGTCTCGTCCGGGAAGGTGAAGACGCCCGTGCCGCCCTGGATGTAGGGCTCGAAAAACGCCGCGGTGAGCCCGCCGGCGGAGCCGTCGGCAAACACCTTCACCGCGCCCCAGCGCAGGCTGTCATCGCCGTCCATGGGCCGCATCCCGGCCGCCCAGGCATCCGCGGCGATGCCTTCCGGATTGCCCGCCAGCACCTGCCACATGCGCAGGCTCAACCGGCCCGCCGCCTTCGCCGCGTCATACGCCGCAACTTCCGCCATGCCGGCCGTCATGCCGACATTCATGTCGGTGGCGCTCGCGAAGCCGAGCGACGCCAGGTGCCCGCAAGCCGCCTCGATCGCGCCAACCATGGTCGCTTCATCCGGTGGCGGGATCACGTCGCGCACCAGGCGCATGGCGCGTTCCTGGAACAGCCCCGTCAGCGCACCGTCGCGCCGCTCGATCACGCCGCCCTCGGGATCGGGGGTGTTGTGGCCGACGCCGGCCATCCGCATGGCCATGGAATTCGCGACTGCCATGTGCCCGCAGGTGCGCACGATCGCAACGGGATTGTCCGGCGCGGCACGATCCAGCTCGCTCGCCAGCGGATGCCGCCCGACATCCAATTCCGCATGGTCATAGCCGCGCCCGAGCACCCAGGCGCCCTTCGGCGCGGCCCGCGCGGCATCGCCGATGCGCCGCAGCACCTCGTCCAGCGTACGCACCTCCTCGGCGCGCAGGTTCACCTGCGACAGGCCCAGCCCATAGGGCAGCAGGTGCATATGCGCTTCGTTGAAGGCCGGGATCGCCACGCGGCCACCAAGGTCGATGCGCCGCGTGCCCGCGCCCGCCGCGTCGCGCGCCGCGTTTCCCAGCGCCAGCACCTGCCCGTCCTTCACCGCCACCGCATCGGTGAAGCCCGCGGCAAGCCCGCGAAAGACGCGTCCGCCCTCGATCAGGACATCCGCCGTCACGAACGGTAGTCCGGCTTTCCGTCCTCGATCAGCCGCAGCGCCGAAGCCCAGGCCATCGCGAAATGCGTCCCGTCGCTCGGCCGGTTGAACTGGGCCGCGGTGTGAAGCCGCACCGATTCCGGCGGCAGCACCAGCTCGGCGCCGCCCGACTGGGCAGCGATCTGCGCCTGGCAGGCGCGCTCCAGGTAGTAGATGTTCAGGAAGGCCTCGCAGGCATGCCGCCCGCACACCAGCAGCCCGTGGTTGCGCAGGATCATCGCGTTGTGCGTGCCGAGGTCGCGCACCAGCCGGTCTCGCTCATCAAGGTCGAGCGCGATCCCCTCGTAATCGTGATACGCCAGATGCCCGTAGTATTTCAGCGCGTGCTGGCTGATCGGCAGCAGCCCCTGCCGCTGCGCCGATACCGCGATGCCGGCCTCGGTATGCGTGTGGATCACCACCCCCGCATCCTCGCGCGCCATGTGGATCGCGGAATGGATGGTGAAGCCCGCGGCGTTCACCGGCTTCGATTCCGCGCCTTCCTCCACCACATTGCCGTCGAGGTCGATCTTCACCAGGTCCGAGGCGCGCATCTCGTGGAACAGCACGCCATACTTGTTGATCAGGAAGTGGTGCTCGGGCCCGGGGATGCGGGCGCTGATGTGCGTATAGATGAAGTCCGTCATGCGGAAATGCGCGACCAGGCGGTACAGCGCCGCGAGGTCGCAACGGATGCGCCATTCATCCTCGGTGACACCGCGAAGGGCGGCGGGCGGGCTGACGATGTTCATGGAATTTCTCCGCGCGAACTGGACAAACTGTCATCTTGCACGCCCGCCGCGTCAACCGCCGGCGCGGCATCGATCCACACCGGCAACACCGACCTGCGCGTCCCCCGGGCAGCCCTGCCCCGCGCGCGTGCAGCACCTCAGGCGGGCACCGGGCCTTCCGCTTCCTCAAGGTCCACGCCGACCCGCAGCCCGTGTTCCCCGCCACCCAGGATCACGCCGCGCAGCGGGCTGACATCGGCGAAGTCGCGCCCCCAGGCGAGCACCACGTGCTCGTCCTTCACCACGATGTCGTTGGTCGGGTCCAACCCGACCCATCCCTGTTCCGGCCCGAGCCAGGCCTCGACCCAGGCATGCGACTGGTCGGCACCGCGTCGCGCCACGCTGCCCGGTGGCGGACGCGTCCGCACATAGCCCGAGACGTAGCGCGCCGGCAGCCCCAACCCGCGCAGCCCGCTGATCATCACATGCGCATAGTCCTGGCAGACGCCGACCCGGCTCTCCAGCACCTCGACGACCTGCGTGTTCGGCCCCGTCACGCCGGGCTTGTATGTGAAGTCACGGCGGATGCGCGCCATCAGTTCCAACAGCCCGACCAGCACGGGCCGGCGCGCCGGGAAGGACGCGGCGGCATAGCCCCGCGCGGCGGGCACCAGCGGCGCCAGCGGGCTCGGGAAGATGAACTCGGCCGCCGGCGAACAGCGCGCGATGTCGCGCACCACCTCCCAGGGCAGGCTCGTCGATGCCGGTGGCGGGTCGGGGAAGCGCACCTCGACCAGCGCCTCGGCCACCACCTCGAAGCGCGCATGCGGCACGTCGATGAAGACGCGGCTGGCCTGGTTGCCGAAATGGTCCGTCGCCTGCGTCACGCGGGTCGGCGTGGGTGTCACCGTGACCATGGTGCGCGCCACCTGCTGGCTTGCCAGTCGGCGCGGCGTCAGCAGCAGCAGATGCGCGGCGAGGTCGACCGGATGCGCATAGGCATAGGTGGTGACATGGCGCAGCCGATAGATCACGCCGCCCCCCGCAAGGCAGGTTCGGCGCCTTCGAGCCCGACCGTCTGTGCCACCGGCAGCAGCGCGAAGTACCGCCGCGTCACCGCATCCGACAGCGCGGCGATGCGGTTCGCCACCGCTTCGAGGCGCGGCGGCAGGGCGGCCGCCGCCAGCGCCTGGTCGGGCGCCCGGATCACGTCGGCGACGATCGCCTCGGCCTCCGCGAGCAGCAACGCCGCTTCGTCCGGCAGCGCGCGGTCGTCGTCGCTCGCCACTTCCGACAGGCTGCGGCTGATCGCTTCCAGCTGGAAGGCCAGTGCGCGCGGATTGGACGGGTCCGCCAGCACCAGGTCCAGCGCCGGCGCCGGCTGCAGGATGGTCAGGTAGCGGCTGCGGTAGGTGATTACGCTGTCGCAGAGTTCCAGCATCAGCCGCAGCCCGCCCTCGATGCGCGCCGGCGGCTGGTCCAGCGCGAACTGCACTTCCGAGGCGATGGCCTGCGCACGTTCCACCCGCCGCCCGAGGTCGAGGAACAGCCACGCACCACCGCGCACCATGCTCTCCGCCGCCACGCCCGCCACGGCGGTGGCAAAGCGCAGCACCGAGATCATCGCGCGCCCTATCGTGTCCAGATTGTCGCCGGCATCGCGCATCTCGGCCCGCGCGCTGCGCAGCGTCAGCGTGAAGGTCGCGTACATGTCGGCGGTCAGCCGGTCGCGCACCATGGCGGTCATGGCCGCGATGCGCTCCGCCAGCACGGTCAGCGCGCCATCGTCGCGCAGCGCCGCGGCGATGATGGCCGGGAGCGCCTGCGCGGCCGAGGACCCCGCGACCTCATCCGCCCCGGTGAACCCCGCCTGCGCCAGGCAATGCGCGAGTGCGGCCACCTCCGCCTGTTCGCGCGGCAGCACCACGCCGCGCGAGATCCGCGCCTGCGTGGCCCGCACCAGCCGTGCCGCGCGCTCCAGCCGTTCCGTGTAGCGCCCCAGCCAGAACAGGTTGTCCGCCACGCGGGAGGGCAGCGCGCCCGGCTGGCGGCGGATCGGCAGTGGCGGCAACTGCATCGCGGCCGGGCCGATGATGTCGGTGCCCTCGTCTGCCAGCACCCAGACATCCTTGGACAGGCCCTGCGTCGGCAGCGCGCCGCCGATCGACGTCGCCTCGCCGATCCGCGCCAGGCCGCCCGGCATGACGCGCCACGCGGTGCCATCGAACACCGCGAACATGCGCAGCATCAGCGGGCGCGGTTCCAACCCGTCCCCCACCACGCAGGGCACCACGGAGGCCACCGGCAGGCGCGTCGCGGCATAGGCGGCGGGGCGTGCCTCCGCGGCGATGGCATGCGCCCAGGCATCGAGCGCGACGGGGCTCGGCGCCATGCCGTCCGTCGCCCCGCGCACCAGCCAGCCAGCTTCGTCCGCCAGCCGCGCGCGCGCCGCGGCATCGCCGAGCCACAGCGTCTCGACCGAGGGCAGCAACAGCGCCTGCCCCAGCAGCCGGGGCGCCAGCGCATCCAGGAAGCCGGCCAGCGCAGGCGCCTCGGCCAGCCCGGCGCCGGGCGCGTTGAAAATGCGCACCGTCCCCTCGCGCGCGGCATCCAGCAGCCCCGGCACGCCCGAGGTGCCGGCCTCGGAACACTCCAGCGGGTCGAGTGTCGCGCCTTCGATGCGCGACAGCAGCACATCCACGCGCTGCAATCCTTGCAGCGTCTTGAGATACAGCACGCCGCCGCGCACCGTCAGGTCGCCGCATTCGACCAGCGCGCAGGACAATTCGCGCGACAGCAGCATGTCCTCGAACCAGCGCGGGTGGTGCGTGCCGCGGGTCAGCAGCGCGACGGCGGGATCGCCGCGCTCGGGCGGCGCGAGGCGCTGCAAGGCGTCCTGCCAGACATCGAAGAAGGGCCGCATGGATCGCACCGGCGCGCCGCGGAACACCTCCGGCATCACGCGCGCGAGCAGGCGGCGGTTCTCCCGCGCCAGGCCCGGCCCGGCCGGCGCGGTGGTGCGGTCGGCCAGCACGCGCCAGGCGCCGTCCGGCCCGCGCAGCAAATCCACCGCGTACAAATGCAGCATCGGCCGCGCCGGCGGCGCGCCATCATGGCGACAGGGGCGCAGGAAGGCGGGGTTGGCGAACACCACCTCGGGCGGAATCACACCGTCGGCGAGCAGCGTTTGCGGGCCGTACAGGTCGGCCAGCAGCGCCTCCAGCAGCGTCGCGCGCTGTGCGATGCCGGCTTCCAGCGCGGCGAATTCGCTGGCGGGCAGCACCAGCGGCAATGGGTCGCAACGCCAGGCGACCTGGCGCTTCGACCCCGGCAGCACGCCGGCCATGCCCTCATCCTCGAAGGCGCGATCCAGGCGGCGGGCGCGCTCGCCCAGCACGCCCTCCCCCATGCCGCCCAGGATGCCGAGCAGGGTCCGCCAATGCGGGCGCACGCCGCCCCTGCCATCGACCATCTCGTCGAGCGGCGGGACGCCGTCCGGTTCAGCCATGACGCCGCAGGTCGAGGGTGAAGGGATGTTCGAGGCCCGGCTGCGGTTCGGGCGGCGCCATCCGCCCCGCGGTGTGGCCGAAGGGCTGCACGCGCGCGCGACGGCGCGCCTCGGCCTCGTTGGCATTCACCGGATAGCGGTCGTAGTTGCGCCCGCCCGGGTGGGCCACATGATAGGTCATGCCGCCCAGGCTGCGCCCGGACCAGCGGTCGAAGACATCCAGCACCAGCGGCGTCTGCGGCCGGATGGTCGGGTGCAGCGACGAAGGCGGGTTCCACGCCTTGAAGCGTATGCCGGCGACGTATTCGCCAGCGCGCTCGGTCGCGCGCAGCGGCACCGCCACGCCGTTCACCGCCAGCGCGTGGCGGTCGGGCACCCAGTTGGACACCTTCGCCTGCACGCGCTCGACGCTGCTGTCGACATAGCGCGCCGTGCCGCCCGTCACCTGTTCCTCGGCCAGCACATGCCAGGGTTCCAGCGCGTGGCGCAGTTCCAGGCCGACGTCGCGCACGCTGACCTCGCCGACCAGCGGGAAACGGAAGGACATGTGCGGGGCGAACCACTCGGGGTCGATCGGCGCGCCGAGGTTGCGCAATTCGTCGATCGCATCCTGGAAATCCTGCCCGCAATAATGCGGCAGCATGAACTGGTCGTTCAACCGCGTGCCCCAGCGCACCAGGCGGCGCTCATAAGGGCGCTCCCAGAAGGCGGCCAGCGCGGCGCGCATCAGCAGCATCTGCACCGCCGACATCTGCGCATGCGGCGGCATCTCGAAGCCGCGGAACTCGACCAGGCCGCGGCGGCCGGACGATGTCGCCGGGTCGTACATCTTGTCGATGCAGAACTCCGTGCGGTGCGTATTGCCGGTCATGTCCGCCAGCAGGTTGCGGAACAGCCGGTCGGTCATCCAGGGCGGCACTTCCTGCCAGGCATGCACCTTGGAGAACGCGATCTCCAGCTCATGGATCGCATCCATCCGCGCTTCGTCGATGCGCGGATGCTGGCTGGTGGGCCCGATGAACAGGCCGCTGAACAGGTACGACAGCGACGGGTGGTTGTGCCAGAAGCCGACCAGCGACTTCAGCAGATCCGGCCGGCGCAGGAAGGGGCTCTCGGCCACCGTCTCGCCGCCCATCACCACGTGGTTGCCGCCGCCGGTGCCGACATGCCGGCCATCGGTCATGAACTTCTCGGCCGCGAGGCCTTCCTGGCGCGCTTCCTCATAGAGCTGCGTGGTGCGCTCCACGACCTCGTCCCAGGCCTTCGCCGGGTGGATGTTCACCTCGATCACGCCGGGATCGGGTGTGACGGAGAAGTTCACCAGCCGCGGATCGGATGGCGGCAGGTAGCCCTCCAGCACCACCTTGCGGCCCATCTCGGACGCCGTGCCCTCGACCGCCGCGATGAGGTCGAGCCAATCCTCGGCGGCGAACAGCGGCGGCAGGAAGATGTGCAACTTGCCGTCGCGCGATTCGACGGTGAGCGCGGTGCGCACCAGCCCGGCGTCGGATTCGCCCACCACCGGGATGGGCTGCGGCTGCGGCCGGAAATCCTCGATCGACGACGCGACGGCCTCGCCGGCACGGACAGCGCGCTGGGACAGGCTTTCCGGCAATTGCTGCGCGCGCACCGCTCGCTGCGCCATCAGCGCGGCATGCGCCGGCAGGTCGTCGCGCCAAGCGAAGGGATCGGCCTCGTGCTCCTGCACGCGCAGCGCGTCCTCGGGCGACATCCAGGGCAAGGAGGCCAGCGGCAGGCGCAGCCCGATCGGGCTGTCGCCCGGGATCAGGAAAAGGTGTTCGCCGCGCAGGAACCAGCGGCTGGACTGCCAGCGGCGCACGCCATCCTGCAGGACACGGCGGATCGGCAGCACGACGCCCACTTCGGCCGAGAGCCCCTGCCCGAACACGTGCGCCAGGCGCTTGCGCTCCAGCTCGTCGGTGAGCTTCGCCTCCTCCACCACCACATTGGCGGGCAGGCGCTGCTCCTTCCACAGGTAGTAGTGGATGTCCTCGTGAACGCCCTGCACCAGGGCCGGGTCCACCTGCAGTCGTTCGGCCAGCAACCGCCCGAAGCGCGCCGCATCCGCCGCCGTCGCGTCATCCGTGTCGTCGTCGGAGGCCAGCAGCGCAGGGTCGGTCCAGACCGGCTCGCCATCGGCGCGCCAATGGGAATAGAGCGCCCAGCGCGGCAGTTGCTCGCCGGGATAATGCTTGCCCATGGCGTATTGCAGCGCGGCGCCAGGTGACCAAAGCCCGACCAGGCGGCGAAGCAGCCGCCCGGCATAGGCGCGCTTGGTCGGTCCCAGCGCATCGGTGTTCCATTCGGCCGCATCGCGGTCCGATGCGGCGACGAAGGTCGGCTCGCCGCCCATGGTCAGGCGCATCCCCAGCGCCTTCAGCTTGCGGTCCACGCCGTCGCCCGCGGCGCGGATCGCCGCCCATTGCTCGGGCGTGTAGGGCTTGGTGACGCGCGGCGTCTCGCGGATGCGCCGCACGCTCATCTCGAAGCCGAATTCGGTCTCGACCGGTTCCAGCCCGCCCGAGATCGCCGCCGCCGATTGCGGCTCCGGCGTCGCGGCCAGCGGGATATGCCCCTCGCCGGTCATCAGCCCGGATGTCGCGTCCAGGCCGATCCAGCCTGCGCCGGGCAGGTACACCTCGGCCCAGGCGTGCAGGTCGGTGAAGTCCTCGGTCGGACCCTCGGGCCCTTCGATCGGCTTCTGGTCGGCCACCAACTGGATCAGGTAGCCCGAGACGAAACGCGCCGCGAAACCAAGCCGACGCAGCAGCTGCACCAGCAGCCAGGCGCTGTCGCGGCAGGACCCCTTGCCCTCGCCCAGCGTCTTGTCCGGTGACCAGACGCCGGGCTCCATGCGCACGACATAGGCGATCCGCGACTGCACCATGGCGTTCAGCGCCACCAGCATGTCGACGGTGCGCTGCTCGGTGCGCGGCACCTCCGCGAGCAGGGCTTCCAGGCGCGGGCCCGACGGGTCGATGCGGCGGAACGGCGCCAGTTCCTGTTCCAGGCCGGGGTCGTAGGCGAAGGGCCAGGTCTCCGCCTCGGGCTCCAGGAAGAAGTCGAAGGGGTTGATCGTCGCCATGTCGGCAACGAGGTCCACGGTCACGTCGAAATGCGTCACGCGTTCGGGAAACACCACGCGCGCCAGGAAATTGCCCTGCGGGTCCTGCTGCCAGTTCACGAAATGCGGCTGCGGTTCGATTTTGAGTGCATAGGCCAGCACCGGCGTCCGGCTATGCGGCGCCGGGCGCAGCCGGATGGTCTGCGGGCCAAGGCTGGCCGGCCTTGCATAACGGTAGCTGGTGCGGTGCGTGAGCGCGACGTGGATGGACATGCGGTGGCCTGGAACGGTTGGGGCGGTTTCACACGGATGAGACAGGCGATGCAATCCGCGGTCCACTGCTGCGCGCCCGCCCGAATGTTGCGCTGCGTCAAGGCGGCGGCCGCACGGTGCGATAGGGTTCCCGAAACGATCCGGGAGACCGCAGGAGAATGCCCGCCAGCCTGCTGATTGTCGCCTATGCCGTGCTGGTCGGGGTGCCGGTGGCGCTTGGCTGGCTGCTGGTGGGCCCGGCCCGGGCCTGGCCGGACGAAGTGTCCTCCGCCCTCGCCATGGCGGGGTTCGCTGCGCTGCTGCTGGAATTCCTGCTCTCCGGGCGTTTCCGCGCGGTCAGCGGCGGGATCGGCATCGACCGCACCATGCGCTGGCACCAGACCTTCGCCCGCGTGCTGACCGCGGCGCTGCTCATCCACCCCTTTCTCTACACGACGCCGACCGGCGCGCAGTTCCTGCGACCGGAGGATGCGACCCAGGCCGGCATACTCGGCCTCGATGCCTATACGCTTGCCACCGGGGCCGTTGCCTGGCTGTTGCTCGGCGTGCTGACCCTGACCGCCATCGGGCGGGATTCCATGCCCTGGCGCTACGAGACCTGGCGACTGATGCATGGCCTCGGCGCGGCGCTCATCGCCGTGCTCGGGATGCGACACACGCTGTGGGCAGGGCGCTACAGCACGCATCCCGTCCTGGCGGGGTATTGGGTGGCGCTGTTCGGGCTGGCAGCGCTCAGCCTGCTTGCGGTGTATGTTGCGCGGCCGCTGCGGCTCGCCCGCCGGCCCTGGCGGATCGCCGCCGTCACGCCGGCCGCCGAGCGGACCTGGGAGGTCGTGCTGGAACCCGTCGGCCACCCCGGCCTGCGCTTCCGCGCCGGGCAATTCGCCTGGATCCGCCTGGACCGATCGCCCTTCTCGATGCGCGAACACCCCTTCTCGATCGCCTCGGCGCCGGGCGGCGATGGTCGGCTGTCCTTCCTGGTGAAGGAGGCCGGCGACTTCACCCGCACCATCGGCACGCTGCGGCCGGGCGCGCGCGCCTTCGTGGAGGGGCCGCATGGCACGCTGACCGTGGATGGGCGCGGCGAACCGGGCCTCTGCCTGATCGGTGGCGGCGTGGGGGTGGCGCCGCTGCTGTCCATCCTGCGCGGCCGTCGCCTGGCCGGCGATGCGCGCCCTGCGCTGCTGGTCTACGGCAACCGGCACGCAGGGCAGATCGTGGCGCAGGACGCCGTGGAAGCCCTCGGTGCCGAGGTTGTGCACGTGCTGCAGGAACCGCCGCCGGGCTGGGCGGGCGAGACCGGGATGGTCTCGCGCGATTTCGTGAAGCGGCGCTGCGCCGCGGCGGCCCAGGCCGGCTGGCTGTTCGTGCTGTGCGGCCCGCCGCCCATGATGCGCGAGGTGCGCGCGGGTCTCGCCGCGCTCGGCGTGCCGGCCCGGCGCATCCTGGAGGAGCGCTTCGTCTACGATTGAGCCCACGGCCCGGGGCGCCTAGGCTTGGCTAACTCCGGGAAGGGAACGCAACCATGGCCGATCTGGTGATCCGCGGCGGGACAGTGGTGGACGGCACGGGCGCCGCGCCCTTCGAGGCCGATGTCGCGATCGAGGGCGGCCGCATCACGCAGGTCGGCCGCGTGACGGAGCGCGGGCGCGAGGAAATCGACGCGCGCGGTCACCTGGTCACGCCCGGCTTCGTCGACATCCACACGCATTACGATGGCCAGGCGGTGTGGGATTCGCACCTCGCGCCATCGGCCTGGCATGGCGTGACCACGGCGGTGATGGGCAATTGCGGCGTCGGCTTCGCGCCCTGCCGCGCCGCCGACCGCGACAAGCTGATCGAACTCATGGAGGGCGTCGAGGACATCCCCGGCCCCATCCTGCACGAGGGCCTCGACTGGCGCTGGGAGACCTTCCCCGAATACCTCGACGCGCTGGATGCCAAGCCGCGCGACATCGACATCTGCGCCCTGCTGCCGCACGGCGCCCTGCGCGTGCACGTGATGGGCGAACGCGGCCTGGCGCTGGAGAACGCCAACCAGGCCGACATCGCGAAGATGCGCGAGATCACCGCGGAAGCCGTGCGCGCCGGCGCCTTCGGCGTGTCCACCTCGCGCACCATCAGCCACAAGACGCTGAAGGGCGACCCCACGCCCACGCTGCGCGCGCAGGAGGAAGAACTGCACGGCCTGGCGCTCGGCCTGCGCGATGGCGGCGGCGGGCTGCTGGAACTGGTGAGCGACTGGAACACGCCCGACCCGACGACGGAATTCGCCATCGTGCGGCGCGTGGTGGAGGCGACCGGCCAGCCGGTGGTGTTCTCGCTGACGGCGCGGCACGACCGGACGGAAGCCTGGAAGGAATTGCTGGCGCTGTCCGACACAGCGGCGGCGGATGGCCTGCCGATCCGCCCGGTGTTCCCACCGCGGCCGATCGGCATCCTGCTCGGCCTGAACGGCAGCCAGAATCCGTTTGCCGGCTGCGCGTCGTATCGCGCCATCGCACACCTGCCCGCGCCGGCCCGCGCGGCGGCGATGCGCGACCCCGCACTGCGCGCGCGCATCCTGTCCGAGGACCGCATCAGCGCATCGACCTTCCCGCTGATCACGCGCCTCGGCTTCGAGCGCATGTTCCCCTTCGGCGACCCGCCCGACTACGCGCCGCCGCAGGACGCCTCGATCGCCGCCATCGCAGCGCGGCAGGGCCGCAGCGCGGAGGAGGTGGCGTACGACCTGCTGACCGCCGATGACGGCGCCGGCTTCATCTTCGCCCCGCTGACCAACTTCGCCGACTACACGCTGTCCGCTAGCGCGGAATGCCTGCGCCATCCCAACGCCATTGCCGGGCTGTCGGATGGCGGGGCGCATGTCGGCTTCATCTCCGACGGGTCCTTCCCGACCTTCCTGCTGACGTATTGGGCACGCGACGCGAAGGAAGCGGTCTTCCCGGTGCAGGAGATCGTCCGCCGCCTGACCTCCGACACCGCGCGCGCGGCGGGGCTGCATGATCGCGGCGTGCTGCGTGCCGGGCTGCGGGCTGATGTGAACGTGATCGACCTGAAGGCGCTGACGCTCGATGCGCCGCGCATGGTGGCGGACCTGCCCGCCGGCGGGCGGCGCCTGCTGCAGCGCGCGCGGGGGTATGCGGCGACCATCGTCGCCGGCGCCGTCACCTATCGCGATGGGCAGGCGACCGGCGCGCTGCCGGGGCGGCTCGTGCGTGCGGGGGCGGTCGCTATTCCGGCGTGATGCCGGCGCCCTCGGCGACCTGGCGCCAGAGCGGCGCCTCGCGGCGCATGCGCGCGGCCAGCGTGGCGGGGTCCGAGACGATCAACCGCCCGCCGCCGGCTTCCAGGCGCTGCGCCAAGGCGCTGCCCTGCCGCAGCGGCGCCATCTCCTGCGCCAGGCGCTCGGCGGCGCCGGCGGGCATGTTGGCGGAGCCGAGCAGCGCGAACCACAGCGCCATCTCGAAGCCCGGCACCGCCTCGGCCACCGCCGGCACGCCGGGCAGCGCCGCAACGCGTTCCGCGCTGGAGACCGCGAGCGTCCGCATCCGCCCCTCGCGGACATGCGGGATGGGCACGCTGGCATCGGTCAGCAGCAGGTCGACATCGCCGGCATAGAGCGCACCCAGGCCCTGCCCCGTGCCGCGAAAGGGCACGTGCAGCATGTCGATCCCTGCCCGCGCCTTCAGCAGCTCGCCGAGAAGGTGGGTGGTGGTCCCGACACCGCTAGTGCCGAACGTGATGCGCCCCGGCGCGGCGCGCGCGCGGACAAGCAGGTCGGCGAGGTCGCGGATCTGCGATTCCGCGCGCACGTTGAAGGCCATCGCCGATTCCGAGATGACCGAGATCGGCGTGAGGTCACGGAACGGGTCATAGCCCGGGTTCTTCTGCAGGGCCGGCAGGATCACCACCGACCCGGTGGTGAAGACCAGGCTGTGCTGGTCGGTCGACTGCGCCACCAACTGGATGCCGAGCGCACCGCCGGCGCCGGGCCGGGTCTCGACGATCACCGTCTGGCCCAGCCGCGGCGTCAGGTACTCGGCGATGAAGCGCGCCGGCACCTCGACCGGCCCGCCGGCTGCGAAGGGCACGATGAAGCGCAGCGTGCGGGTCGGCCAGCGGGCGGGCTGTGCGCGGGCCTGGCTGACCAGCGCAGCGGGGGCCATGCCGGCGAGGATTGCGCGCCGCGTCGATGGAAGTCCGGACATGCAACAGGGTCCCTTCGGGGCTTCGGCAGGCGTCGCCGGCACGAGGCTAGACCGGCGCCCCAAGGATGGAAACCGCACGCGGGAGGGCGCGGTGTGTGACCTCCTGCACGGCGCCGGCGCCGCGCCCATGCAGGGATGAGGCAGGGCCACGCGGCCGACAGCCGCAACGGAGGCCAGCATGCCGCGCACCAGGCCGCCATCGATCCAGCGCATCGCAGGCATCGCCGCCGCGGTGCTGATCGGCGCCGTGCCGGCCGGGGCCGGGACGTCCAGGCCGGGCTTCGGCGCGACGGCGGTATCGCTCGTGCTGCCCGCGCAATCCGGGTGCGAGATCGCCGGCCCCTTCGCAACGCAACGCCGCGCCAACGAGGCTGCCGCCGAGGCGCGTCGCCGCGGCCACAGCGCCGTCGCCTACCACAATGGCGAAGGCTACTACGTACGCGCCTGCTGAGCGCCGCGACGCGCCTCCAGCAGCCGCACCAACGCCGCGTCGCGCTTCTGCGCCAGGTCGATGGTGGTGGCGCCGTCGGTCGCTTCCGCCACGCCCTGCACCAGCATCGACTGCACCTCGCGGCTGACATTCGGCGTGCCGAGGTCGTCCCACCATGACGTCACCGCCGGCAGCAGGTGGTGCAGGAAGTGCTCGATGCCGCCCTCACCGCCGGCCAGATGGAAGGTGGCGTGCGGGCCCATCAGCGCCCACCGCAGGCCAGGGCCTTCGCTGATGGCGGCATCGACATCCGCCACGGTCGCGACACCCTCGGCCACCAGGTGCACCGCCTCGCGCCACAGCGCCGCCTGCAGGCGGTTCGCGAGGTGGCCGGGCACTTCCTTGCGGATGTCGATCGGGTGCTTGCCGATGGCGCGGTAGAAGCTCATCGCGGCGGCGACCGCTGCCGGGCTGCCCTTCGCTCCGCCGACAACCTCCACCAGCGGGATCAGATGCGGCGGGTTGAACGGATGGCCGATCACCACGCGTTCGGGATGCGCGCAGCTCTCTGACAGGCGCGACGCCAGCAGGCCCGAGGTGGAGGAGGCGATCACCACATCCGCCGGCAGCGCCGCATCGATGCGCGCGAGCAACGCCTGCTTGATCTCGATGCGTTCCGGCGCGCTTTCCTGCACGAAGTCGCAGCCGGCGCAGGCGCGCGCGGGGTCGGCGTCGAAGGTCCAGGCGTTCGGGTCCGCGTCCGGATTGCCGCCGAGCCGCAGCAGGATCGGCCAGGCACCCTCGATCATGCGCCGCATCAGGTCGGGTGCGCCTGGCGACGGGTCGCTGGCGCTGACAGCGATGCCACGGCTGAGGAAATACGCCGCCCATGACGCACCGATGGTGCCCGCGCCGATCACCGCGACGCGCCTGATGTCCTGCCGCATGGGGCTTCCTCCGGATGCTTCGCGCGTAGCCTAGCGCCTGATCCGCGAAGGCGGAATCGCCGAAGCGGTGAATCAGTCGCCCGGACAAGCGCTTGATCCGCGAAGGCGGAATCGCCGAAGCGGCGAACCGTACCCGCGGCTGCGGGCACGGCCTTGGTTTCGCGCGCAGCCGCCGCACCAACCCCGCGCGGAAATACATCCGGCGACCCGGCCGTGTCGGACGCCCAGACAAGCGCTACCCTGGCCACGCGCCGGAAGCGGGACTAGCCTCCGCGCTTCAGGAGGAACCACCCATGCAGGATCTCGTCGCGCGGATGAACGCCATCTGCGACGCCCAGCCCTTCGACACCACCTGGTACGTGAAGGACCTGGCGACCGGCTGGCAGGCCGACCGCGGCGGCGACGTGGTCACGCCATCGGCCAGTACGCGCAAGACCTCCATCCTGATGCATGCGCTGTCCAAGGTGCATGAAGGCAAGCTGCGGCTCGACGAGCCCTGCACCATCGAGGCCCGGCTGCAGGAAGGCGTGGACAGCGGCACCTACCAGTACATGTCGCCGGGCTGCGTCATTCCGCTGCGCGACGCCTTCGTGAACATGATCATCACCTCCGACAATGTCTGCACGCAGATCGTGCTGGAGCGGCTGGACCGCGATGAACTCAACGCCTGGTGCAAGCGCATCGGCATGACCGGCACCACGCATCGCGTGAACTTCCCGCCGCCCGGCCTGGGCTGGGACCACCCAATCGACGCGGTGGCGAGCACCACCGCGCGCGACCAGGGCGTGCTGCTCGACAGCATGCTGGCCGGCGCGTCCGATGCCGCCGCGGCGGCGGCCCTGGGGGCCACGCCGGAACTGTGCAGGCTCGGCCTCGACATCCTGTCCTGGCAGCGGCTGCGCAACCTGATCCCGTCCCTGCTGCCGGCCAAGACCAAGGTCGCGAACAAGACCGGGCGCGGCCCGCGCGGGCGGATGGATGCCGGCGTGGTGTATCGCGGCGAGACGCCGCGCTTCATCATCAGCGTGTATCTCGACCGCGTGCCGGACACGCTGCCCGACGGGTTGCCGGGCTACACCGCCGCCTATGCCACCGCGGGCAAGCTCACCCGCGCCTGCTGGGACGTGATGACCTGACATGACCACCGACGCAGATTTCGAAGCCGCCATCGCCGGGTTGCAGGCCTGGGTGGGGCGCGAGCGCATCGTCGAGGACGAGATCGGCCTGTCCTCGGCCCGCCGCATCGCCGGCATGCTCGACGTCGATCCGGCATCGCTGAAGCAGGGCGATGCGCTGCCACCGCACTGGTTCACGATGTTCTTCCCCGACATCGCACGGCAATCCGACATCGGCCCCGACGGCCACCCCAACAAGGGTGTCTTCCTGCCGCCCATCCCGCTGCCGCGGCGCATGGGCGCGGGCCGGCGCGTGACGATCCATGAGAGCCTGCGCATCGGCACGCCCGCCATCAAGCGCGCCATCGTGGCCCAGGTGCTGCCCAAGATCGGCCGCACCGGGCGCATGGCCATCCTGACCATGCGCCACGTCATCGAATGCGAAGGCCGCACCGTCGCGGTGGACGAGTTCGACGCGATGTATCGCGAAGCCCCGCCGCCTGGGCAGCCGAGCCCGCAGACGCCGCCCAACCCGGCACCGGCGAACGGCATCTATGCCGACCCGGCGCTGCTCTCCTCCGCGCTGGTGTTCCGCTATTCCTCCGTCACCTGGAACGCGCACCGCATCCACTACGACGCCGATTATGCGCGCAGCGAGGAAGGCTATCCCGCGACCGTGCAGAATGGCGGGCTGACCATGCAGCTGCTGCTCGATGCCGCGCTGAAGCGTGCGCCGGGGCGGCTGGTCGGCTTCACCGCGCGGCTCGCGCGCCCGCTCTGGGTGGGCGATACCGTCACGCTCTGCGGCGCCGCTCCCGCCGATGGCAAGATGGCCTGCTGGGCCGCCGACAAGGACGGCAATCTCTGCGCGACGATGGAGCTGGACCTCGCATGACGCGCGCCTCGCCCACGACCTGGCGGTCGATGATGTTCGTCCCCGCCACTGGCGAGAAATTCGTCGCCCGCGCGCATACGCGCGGTGCGGACGTGGTCATCCTCGACCTCGAGGATTCGATCCCGCCCGGCGAGAAGCAGGCGGCGCGCGATGCGCTGCCGGCCGCGGCCGCCACGGTGGGCCAGGCGGGGGCGGAGGTGGCGGTGCGGATCAACCGTCCGCTCGATCTCGCCGTGCCGGACATCGCAGCCGCGGTCATGCCCACGGTCGGCACGCTGATCCTCCCCAAGGTGATGGGCCCCGAACATATCCGCCTGCTGTCCGAAGTGGTCGGTGCGCGCGAGGCCGCGCGCGGCATGACGCCGGGCCATACGCGCTTCGTCGCGGTGGTCGAGACGCCCGACGCGCTGCCGCTGCTGTCCGCCATCGCCACCGCCGATCCGCGCGTGGTCGCGCTGGGCGTCGGCGCCGAGGATCTGTCCACGGAACTGGAAGCCGTGCCAGGCGCCGACCTGCTCTACCACTTCGGCATGATGGTGGTGGCGGCGTCCCGCGCGGCGCGCATCCAGCCGATGGGCTCGGTCGGGCCGTTCGCGGATTTCTCGGACCTCGACGGCTATCGCGCCTCGCTGCGGCGCTCCCGCGCGCTGGGCTTCGCCTGCCAGGCCTGCATCCATCCGGCACAGGTCGCGATCATCAACGAGGAATACGGCCCCTCCCCCGCGGAGGTCGAACGCGCGCGGCGGTTGCTTGCCGCCTTCGATGCCGCACTGGCGGAAGGCAAGGGCGCCGTCGCCTTCGAAGGGCAGATGATCGACCTGCCGGTGGTGGAACGCGCGCGCCGGCTGCTGGCGCGCGCGCGGTAGGCTACATCTCGCACATCGTCAGCACGCGGCCGTCGATCAGCGGCGTATAGGCCTCGCGCACCTTGGGCATGCGCGGGTTCGCCACATGCGCCTTGACCGCGTCCTTGTCGGTATAGACCTCGACCAGCATGATCCGGCTCTCGTCGCGCGTGCCGTCGGCGTTGGTCGGCTGGAGCACGTCGAAGCGCTCGCAGCCCGGTTCCTCGGACAGCGTCAGGCGGGCGTGTTCGCGGATCAGCGCATCGAAGGCGGCGTGGCTGCCGGGCTTCGGCTTGAACTCGACGTGGATGGCGACCTTGGGCATGGCGGTTCCTCCTGTATGCCACAGCAAAGTGGCAAGGAACCGCCGCGCCGTGAAGGTCAGGCCGCGGCGTAGCGATCCAGCGCCAGGTCGGTGCTGTCGATCTCGGTCTTGCGGCCGGTCACCAGGTCCGCCAGCACCCGCCCCGATCCACAGGCCATGGTCCAGCCCAGCGTGCCATGCCCGGTGTTCAGGTGCAGGTTGCGCAGCCGAGTCGGGCCGACCACGGGCGTTCCATCCGGCGTCATCGGGCGCAGGCCGGTCCAGAAGGACGCCTCGGCCACGTCGCCGCCACGCGGGAACAGGTCGGTGACGGAGTGTTCCAGCGTCTCGCGGCGCGGCTTGCGCAGCGCCATCGAGAAGCCGGCCAGTTCCGCCGTGCCACCCACGCGGATGCGGTCGCCCAGGCGCGTGATGGCAACCTTGTAGGTCTCGTCCATCACGGTCGAGACCGGCGCGCCACCGGCGTCCTTCACCGGCAGCGTCAGCGAATACCCCTTCACCGGATAGACCGGCACGCGCACCCCCAGCGGGGCCAGCAGCGCCGGCGTGAAACTGCCCAGCGCGGCGACATACGCATCCGCGGTCTCGGTCCCGGTG
>LNEW01000115.1 GCA_001464375.1 Rhodospirillales bacterium Ga0074136
GCGATGTCCGCCAGAACGAAGGCGCGCGGATGGTTCAGCGTGTGCATGAACGGGCCGCGCGCGTGCCAGGATTCGAAGGACGCGGCGAAGGCGT
Organism: Rhodospirillales bacterium Ga0074136; assembly: GCA_001464375.1. Taxonomy (GTDB): domain Bacteria; phylum Pseudomonadota; class Alphaproteobacteria; order Acetobacterales; family Acetobacteraceae; genus Neoroseomonas. Next base: position 95 of record LNEW01000115.1, read on the forward strand.
CGCCGCAGGGGGCGAAAGCCTCGGTCAGCATCGTGCGCTCCTTGCCGAAGGCTTCAAGGAAGCCGAGCCGCGTATAGACCAGCCGGTTGAACAGCGTGGCCACGTCGGCTTCCGCGACATCCAGCGAAAATGCCGCCGCCACGATGCAGGAATGATAGGCGCCGACCGGCGACTCCAACGGCCTATTGTCCAGCATGAGATAAGCCATGTCCGGCTGGTAGCCGCGGAACAGCACCTTCGGCACCACCACCACATGTCGACCGGCGGCCGTGAGCGCGTCTGTCGCGATGCCCTTCCATCGCGTGTCGAGACGCTGCGTGAACACGGCGTCGGCGTCCTCGATCAACGACGCCGCGGCCTGCGCGCGCGACGTTTGCGGCCCACCGTCGATCTGCGCCACCTGGATGCGCGTCTCCGGCAGCAGATGCGCCAGCCCATGCGCGATGCCATGCGCCTGGCAATTGCCTAGCACGACGATCCGCATCAGGCCGGGTCACCCGGCGCGACGATGGCGTCCTCGTCGCACACCACGCCGGACAACGCGTCGTATGCCGCGGCTTCGGTCGCGCTGACCGGAACGGCGGCAGGTGGCGTGGGCGCGCCCCGATGGAGCGGTTCCACCGGCACGGGCGCGGCTGCTTCGATGGCATGCCGGCCGAACAGCGCCATGACGGCGGCCACGCCCTCCGGTGTGACCTCGCGCAGGTCCGTGCCGAAGAAGCACCCGCGCGCCTGCGGCCCGGTGATGACCTCGTAGGATGGGAAATACGCGATGCGCGGATCGTCGCGGCAGACCTGGTCGGCCACCGCGCGCAGCACCGCCTTGCTCGCGGTGGTGGAGACCAGGACATGGCGGTCCTCGAAGGTCGCGACCAGCGGCACGGGGGAGACCGTCAGCATGATCCGCACCGCTGGATTCACGCTGCGCAACGCATCGACGAAGCCGGCCAGCGCGGCATGGCAGGCGGCAAATCCGGCATTGTCGAAGCGCCATTCGCCGGGTGGCGTCGCGATGCCGAGCACGCCGGGATGCAGCGGTACCGCGGCGCCGTCCTCGGCCGCGACCCAGCCCTCGGTCAGCCCCAGCGTGAACACGAAGACGTCGCAGGTCTCGAACATGCGGCGCACCGCCGCGAGGTGCCGCAAGCGATCGGCCTCGAGCGCATCGAGATCGGGAAAGCCGCCGGCCTGCACCCGCGGGCGAAACGGGTCGACCAGGCCGCCGCAGGGCAGCGTCCAGGCGCGCAACCGCGGTCGGCGCATCCCATAGGCGCGTTCGAACAGCTGGAACAGCTGCGCGGTGGTGTAGATGTTGCCGAAGCGCGCGGGGAAGATTCCAAAGCCCTCGTCGCGCACGCCCGCACTGGCGGCGAAGTGTTCCGTGACCAGGGGCGTGATGCCGAAGCCGCCGAGGCTGCGCGCTAGATGCTGCGCAAAGCAGCTTCCGGCCGTGGCGACGCGGTCGCCGGGCGCGATGCGGAAGGGCAGTGCGGTCACGGGATCGACCCCGGCCGTCGCCGGCGCGGCTACGCCCTGGCGCCAGAAGGCGTGGTCAGGGCGGCCGAGATAGGGGTTGGTCTCGAACATGCCCGCTGCCTCCGCACGGTCCGATACAGGCCGCCCCCTGGCCGCGCAACCGGGATGGATTGCCCTGCGCCCGCCCATGGGCGAGTTTGCTGCAGTCCCGAGGAGACCGACCTATGGCCCATGCCCTGGGCGCGCCCGCCGCGCCCGCCATCCTGCGCAACACCGAGCTTGACGCCGATGCGGTGCGCGAGGCGCGCGTCGACCTCGCCGCCTGCTTCCGCATGGCCGCGCGGCTGGGTCTGTCGGAGGGCATCTGCAACCACTTCTCCTTCGTGGTGCCGGGGCGCGACGACCTGTTCCTGGTTAATCCCTATGGCTGGGCGTTCAGCGAGATCACCGCATCGCGCCTGCTGGTCTGCGACTTCCACGGCAATGTGATCGCCGGCGATGGGGTGCCGGAGGCGACTGCGTTCTTCATCCACGCGCGCGTTCACCTGAACAAGCCGCGCGCCAAGGCGGCCTTCCACACGCATATGCCGAACGCGACCGCGCTGGCCATGCTCGAAGGGCCGCCGCTGGTCTGGGCCGGGCAGAGCGCGCTGAAATTCTATGGCCGCACGCTGGTCGATGAGGAGTACGGCGGACTGGCGCTGGATGAGAAGGAAGGCGATCGCATCGCCGCCAGCATCGGCGATGCCGACATCGTCTTCATGAAGAACCACGGCGTGATGGTGGTTGGCCCATCCGTCGCGGAAGCCTGGGACGACCTCTATTACCTCGAACGCGCCGCCGAGGCGCAGCGCCTGGCGATGGCCACCGGCCGCACGCTGAAGCCGGTGCCGGCGGAACTCGCCGCGCGCACCTACGCCCAGATGCGCGAGGGCGACCGCGAAAGCGCCCGGCTGCACCTGGACAGCGTCAAGCGCATCCTCACGCGCGAGGAACCGGAGTTCATGCATTGATCCACCGCGTCCTGGTTGCCGCCTGCGCAATAGCGGCGGCGCTGCCCGCGGCCGCGCAGGACGCGCCGGCACCGGCGCGGCGCGACAACGGCGTCGCGGTCTTCGCCGGCATCTATTCATCGGATGTCTTCACCGACATCGTGGCCACGCCGTGGGATACGCGCACCGAGAACATCTACCTCGTGACCCTGTCCTATAACCGGCGCATCGCGACCATCTTCCGCCACCTGGACATCGAGGTGGAAGGCGGCGTCGGCCGCCGCTTCGGCGACAATGACAGCTTCGAGGCCTATGCCGCGCTGGCGCTGCGCTGGACCGAATTCCCGTGGAACCGGCACCTGCGCACGACCTTCGCGGTCTACCCGATCGGACCGTCCTACGTGGCGGATCTTTCGCCGTCGGAAGTCAGCAAGGACGGCCGTTCGGCGAATTGGCTGAACTACTTCGCGCTGGAACTGACACTGGCCGCACCCGCCCTCCCGCAGGTCGAAATGCTGTTCCGCCTGCATCACCGCTCCGGCGCCTTCGGGCTGATCAATGGATCGACCAACGGGGCGGATTTCCTGAGCGTCGGCGCGCGCTTCCGCTTCTGATGCCGCCGCGCCCCGCGCCGCGGCCCGACGCGACGGGGCTGGTCCTGCTGGTCGCCACAACCCTCGGCTGGGGCCTGAACTGGCCGGCGATGAAGCTGCTGCTGGCGGAACTCCCGGTGCTCTCGACGCGTGCGGCGCATGGCGCGCTCGGCTGCGCGGTGCTGGTGGCGGTGGCGTTGGCGCGGCGCGAGGCGCTGGCGGTGCCGGTGGCACTCTGGCCGCGGCTGGTGCTGGCGTCGCTGCTCAATGTCACGGCCTGGATGGGCCTCGCGTCCTTCTCGCTGCTTTGGCTGTCGGCGGCGGAGGCGACGATCGTCTGCTACACCATGCCGGTCTGGGCGGTGCTGATGGCCTGGGCGATCCTGGGCGAACGCCCGGGTGTGGCCCGCATCGCGGGGTTGCTGCTGGCATTGTCGGGACTGGCGTTGTTGGTGCTGGGGCAGGGCCTGGCGGTCGGCATCGAGAAACTGCCGGGCGTGGCGCTCGGCCTTGCCTCGGCGGTGCTGTTCTCGCTGGGCACGGTGGTGACGAAGCGCTGGCCGCTGGGCCTGCCGCCGACCGCCGGCGCGGTCTGGCAGGTCGGATTGGGAATTGCGCCGCTGGCACTGCTGGCGCTGCTGCTGGATCCGCCGGGCTTCGGTGCGTTGTCGGCGCAGGGCTGGGCGCTGATCGCCTATGGCGGCGTCTTTGCGCTGGGGCTCTGCTATCTGTCGTGGTTCGCGGCGCTGCGGCGGCTGCCGGCCTCGCTCGCTTCGCTGGGTACGCTGCTAACGCCGATGGTGGGCGTGGCCGGCGCGGCGCTGGTTCTGGGCGAGCCCTTCGGCTGGCGCGAGGCGGCGGCGATGGGGTTGACGCTGTCGGGAGTCGCGCTGGCGGCGCGCGGATAGCCGCCTCACCCCACCGCGATGTTGTCGAGCAGCCGCACGCCGCCCAGCCGCGCCGCCGCCAACAGGCGCATCGGCCCGGTGTGTCCCGGCGCATCCAGCGGGCGCAGGGTCTCGGCGTCGACGAGCGCCAGGTAGTCGGGCGCAAGGCCGCCGGCGCGAAGGGTCGCCTGGCCGGCTGCCAGCACGCCTGCCACCGGTGCGCCGCGCAGGATCTCCGCCGCCGCGCGCGCCATCACCTGGGGCAGCAGCGGCGCCGTGGCGCGCTCGGCTTCGGACAGGAAGCGGTTGCGGGATGACATGGCGAGGCCATCCGCCTCGCGCACCGTCGGCACCGGCAGGATGCGGATGGGGATGTCCAGGTCGCGCGCCATGCGCGTCACCACCTGCAACTGCTGCCAGTCCTTTTCGCCGAAGGCGGCGACATCGGCGCCGGTCTGCAGGAACAGCTTGGCGCAGACCGTGGCGACGCCGCGGAAATGCCCGGGCCGCGCATCGCCCTCCCAGCCGGATGATGGACCGGCGACCTCGATCACGGTCGCAGCACCGGGCGGGTACATCGCCTCGACCGGCGGCATCCAGACCAGGTCGCAGCCGGCGGCGCGCAGTTTCGCGAGGTCGCCCGCCTCGTCGCGCGGATAGCGCGCGAGGTCCTCGTTGGCGGCGAATTGCAGCGGATTGACGAAGATCGAGGCGGCCACCGCGTCGGCCTCCCGCCGCGCCGCGGCGACGAGTTCGATATGGCCCGCATGCAGCGCGCCCATGGTCGGGACCAGGCCCAGGCGGCGCCCGGCAGCGCGCATCCTGGCGGTGGCGGCACGGAGCGCAGGAAGATCGCGGCAGACCAGCATCGTGCGAACCATTGTCCTGCGGGCCGCCGCTGCTGGATCGCAGCCGCGCTGGCGTCAGTGCAGGCCGCCGCGATGAACGGCGCCTGGCCGGGCGGCACCAAGCGCCCATCCGGTCGCGACGACACTAACCCGGCCGGCGCGCCGCAGCCACCTCAGGCGCGCAGGCGCGGCGCCTGCATCGCGATGGGCGAGGTCGCCGGCGGGGGATCGAGGATGTCGTCCTCCCAGATGTGCAGGATGCCGAGCGGCGCGCTGGTGCGTTCGCGCAGCTTGGCGAGGGCGGCGGCTTCGATGCGTTCGCGCGCCGCGCCGAAGCGTTGCATCACCTGCGACGCCTCGAACCGCCCGCCACCGGTCACGCCCAGCAGCGCGAGGCGCGAGATGGCGCAGCGCACGCGCACCCCGTCATCCATGTCCAGTTCGAAGACCAGGCGCTGGCCATCCCAGCGCGGTGCCGCCGGCCTGTCCGCGGTCATGACCCCACCTGCCCGTCCGCGGTGCGCAGGGCGTTGAGTTCCGTGGGCGTCAGCGGCAACGCCTGGCGCAGGCCGGCGCCGTCGTCGCGCGTCATGGTCATGTACGAGCACATCCAGGCCTGGAAGGAGAGGCCGTCGAGCGTTTCCTCCTCCAGGTGCACGATGTAGCGCCCGGCCGGCTGTAGCCCAGGGCTTGACCGCAGGGCGAAGGGGCGGCGGAACCGGACCGTCTCGGTGGATGCGCGGGTGTCCATGATTCTCACCGTGCCAGCCGGTCGGCGCAGGCGCGCGCCACGTCGGGATCGACCCGCTCGCCGCCGGGCGGCAGCGTGGCAAAGCGCCGCGCCAGCGTGTTGCGCGCCGACCAGTCGAGCGCGGTTGGATCGGCGTTCTCGAGCCGCGCCTGGGTGTCGCAATAGATCGCCTGCTGCGCGACCACGCCGTTGTGCGCGAGGGTCTGCGCCGTGCTGGTGCGGATCTGGAAGCCCACCATGCCCGAGATGACCGGCCCGGCGACCAGCCCCACGCCCAGCGCCAGCAGCACGGGCTTCCACGTGGTCCATCGCGTGGCGGCTGCTTCGGAGAAGCGGGCGAAGGCGCTTGGGGTGCCAGCGGACATCGGGGTTGCTCCTGGCGGTGATGCCGTGCGGGGAATGCCCGCATGTCCTGCAAATATGGGACGCATTTCGTATATTGTGTGCAGGAAATCGCCGCGGTGATCATTTGGTTATTTTTTTCACGCTTTCAATAATGACGATCCGAATATTGGAAGTATTTTGACGCTTCGGTGCGCGCCGCGGTGGCTTGCCCGCCCCGGCGCGAGGGTCTAGGCGGCGCCATGACCCAGGACCGCCCGACCATCCGCCTGCTCCCCGGCCGCGATCGCCGCGTAAAGGCCGGCCACCCCTGGGCCTTCAGCAATGAGGTCGCCATGACCCCGGCGGCCAAGGCGCTGCCCGCCGGCAGCGTGGTGCGCCTCGAAGGCGATGACGGCGTCCGGCACGGCGCCTGGCACTTCAACCCGCATTCGCTGATCGGCGCGCGGCGCCTCTCGACCGACCCGGACGCCGTCTGCGACGGCCCCTGGTTCGAAGCCCGCCTGGCCGAGGCGCTGGCGCTGCGGCAGCGGCTGTTCGACACGCCGCACTACCGCCTGGTGCATGCCGAGGCCGATGGCCTGCCCGGCCTGGTGGTGGACCGCTACGGCGACGTCGTCGCGATGCAGGCGAACACGGCGGGCATGGAAGCGGCCACGCCGCTGATCCAGGCGGCGCTGGCCGCGCTGATCGGCCCGCGCGGCATCGTCGCGCGCAACGACAGCGCGGTGCGAGCCCTCGAAGGCCTGGCCGAGGAGACGCGCCTGCTCGCCGGGGACGCGGCCGGCGCGATGGTGGAGGAGAACGGTGTCCGCTTTCCGGTCGACCTGCTCGGCGGCCAGAAGACCGGCTGGTTCTTCGACCAGCGCGAACACCGTGCCCGCGTGGCGCGGCTCGCGCAGGGTGCCACGGTGCTCGACGCCTTCTGCCATACCGGTGGCTTCGGCATCGGCTGCGCGGTGGCGGGCGCGGCTTCGGTGATGCTGCTCGACCGCAGCGAACACGCGCTCGCCACCGCCATGCAGGCCGCGACGCTGAACGGCGTGGCGGAGCGCGTGACGGCGCAGCGCGGCGAGGCGATGGACGCGCTGGAGCGCATGGTCGGCGAGGGCCGGCGCTACGGCGTGGTGGTCGCCGACCCGCCGGCCTTCGCCAAGGCGCGGCGCGACCAGCCGGCGGCGCTGCGCGCCTATGGCAAGCTGGCAAGGTTGGCCGCGACGCTGACCGAGCGCGGCGGCTTCCTGTTCATCGCATCCTGCTCGCACCACGTGGCGCCGGGCGAATTCGCCGATGCGGTTGCCTGGGGCGTGCACCGTGCCCGGCGCGAGGCGCGCATCCTGCACATGGGGGGCGCCGGCCCCGACCATCCGCTGCACCCCATGCTGCCGGAAAGCGCGTATCTGAAGGGCATGCTGCTGCACCTGCCGTGAGCCCGGTGCCGCCCCTGCCGCATGCGCGGTTCCGGACGCAGCCGCCCTTGCCGGTCGGCCCGCGCCTGGCGCGTGGCTGGCGGGTGACGCGTTTCGAGGCGGCGGGCGCGGAGGTACGGCTTGGCCGAGGGTCGCGCGCGGTCGATCGCCTGCTGCGCGATGCCGGTGTCCGCCATGGCGCCTTCGTGAGCGCCTGGAACCCGTGCAGCCGCCGGGTGCCGCGCTGGCGCAACGACGCCGCCCTGGCGCGGCTTTGCGCCTTGGCGAAGCGGCGCGGCATCGCGCATCACCATGGCGCAGGCCGTGCCGAGCGGCCGGCCTGGTGCGAGGAACACCTGCTGCTGCTGGGGGACTGGCGGCGTGCCGTGGCGCTCGCGCATCGCTTCGGCCAGCATGCCGTAGTGTTGGTGCGGCGGCAGGATCGCGCGCGCCTGCGGGTGCTTCGATGACGGCCGCGCTGCCCTTCCTCGCGGCCGTGTTTGCCGTGCGCGCGGCGCTCGGCGCGCTGTTCCAGGCGCCGGGGGCCGCGGCGCCGGTGCTGGTGCCGGCCTTCGGCATGGACTGGACGCAGTTCGGCACGCTGGTCGGGCTGTTCTGGCTGCCGGGGCTGGTGCTGGTCTATCCGCTTGGCCTCGCGGCGCGACGCATGGGGGACCGTGCGGGCGTGCTGCTCGGCCTCGGCTTCCTGGTGGCGGGCGCGCTGGTCTGCGCGGCGGCGGGCGGCGCGGTGCTGTTGTTCGCGGGGCGGCTGCTGATGGGCATCGGCACCGTGCTGGTGATCCTGTTGCTGACCAAGATGATGCAGGATCGCTTCCAGGGCGCGGACCTGTTCCCCGCCATGGCGGTCTATGTGCTGGGCTGGCCGATCGGCATCGCCGCGGCGCAGGCGGTGCTGCCGGCGATGGCGGTGCAGCAGGGCTGGCAACTGCCCTTCCTGGTCGCCGCGGCCGCCGGCGCGCTGGCCTTCGTGGCGCTGGCGGGGGCATCGCGCCCGGTGCCGCGCGCGCCGCCACCACCGGCCGGCGCCGCGCGGTTGTCGGCGCGCGAGGTGCGGCTGATGTGCCTGGCCGGCGCCTGCTGGGCCTGCGTGAACGGCACCTACATGGTGCTGGTGACCTTTGCGCCGCCGCTGCTGGTCGAACGCGGGCTGTCGGTGGCCGAGGCCGGTTTCGCCACATCGCTGATGTCCTGGGTGAACATCCTCGCGGTGCCCGCGGGGGCGATGCTGGCGCGGCGCGCGGGCCTGGTGCGGCCGATGGTGCTGGGCTGCGTCTCGGCCGCCGCGCTGCTGGCCGCGGCGCTGCCCTATGCGGGGGTCGGGTGGGGGGCGGCGATCCTGGCGGCGCATGGGCTGCTCTATGCGCTGCCGATCACGGTGTTCTCGGCGCTGCCGGCGATGGCGGTGCCGCCGGAGCGGCGCGCGCAGGGCCTCGGCGTGTATTTCATCTTCTTCTACGCGGGCTGCACCGGCTTTCCGCCGCTGGCCGGGTGGTTCGCCGACCGCTTCGGCGGAGCCACGGCGCCGGTGCTGCTGGCGGCGGTACTGCTGGTGGTGGCGCTGGCGTTGTTCGCGCTGTTCCGGCGCGAGGCGGCGCGCTAATTCGCGCCGGTCGCGCCGCCCAGCACCTCGGCGATGCCGTCGCGGACGACCAGGTCGGCGATGCCATCCAGTGGCGTCTCCTGCCGGTTCAGGATGACCAGGTGGGCGCCGCGGCGCTTCGCCGCTTCAGGGAAGCCGGCCGCCGGGTGCACCACCAGCGAGGAGCCGAGCACGAGGAACAGGTCGGCCGCCTGGGTCTCCTCCTGCGCGCGGCGCATCGGTCGCTCGGGCATGGACTGGCCGAAGCTGATGGTGGCTGTCTTCACCAGCCCGCCGCAGGCGCGGCAGCCGGGGACGTCGCCCGCGCGCTCGAAGCCGTCCCGCAGGTCCGCGATCTCGTGCCGCGTGCTGCAATCGAGGCAGGCGCCGTAGGTCGAATTGCCATGCAGTTCGATCACCTGGTCGTCGGGAATGCCCGAGGCCTGGTGCAATCCGTCGATGTTCTGCGTGATGACGGCGCGCGCGCGGCCCTGGCGGACCAGCAGGGCCACCGCGCGGTGGCCGCGGTTCGGTTGCGCGGCGCGCATCACGTCGTCGCTGTCGAAGCGCCGGCGCCAGGCTTCGCGGCGCGCACTGGCCGAGGCCACGAAATCCTGGAACAGGATCGGCTGCATCTTCGTCCAGACGCCGTTGGTGCCGCGGAAATCCGGAATGCCGGAATCGGTGCTGATGCCGGCGCCGGTGAAAATGGCGATGCGCCCGGCAGCCTCGATCAGGCGGCGGAGTTCGGCCGCGTCGCTCATGGCATGCGCGCGAGGATGAACAGCCGCCGGAAGGGCAGCAGCACCGCGCCGTCGGATTGCGGCGGATAGGCCGCGCGCATCGCGCTGCGGTAGGCATCCAGGAATCCCTCGCGCGCCGCGCCGTCCAGCACGTCCAGGAAGGGGCGCAGGCTGGTGCCCATGGCCCATTGCACCACCGCATGCTCGCCGCGAAGAACGTGCACGTATTCGGTGACCCACAGGTCGAGCGTGGCGACGCGCGGGCGCAGCAGGTCGTAGTAGTCGCCGTGTGTCAGAATGGCCGGTGCGCTGGTGACGCGCGCCAGCGCCGCGGCCCAGGGGCCCTCGCGCGCAATGCGGTCCTGTTCGGCGCGCAACGGTGCCGCGTGCATCGAGGGCATCTGCACCGCGAGCACGCCGCCGGGTGCCAGGTGCGACAGCAGGCGTGGAAACAGCGTTTCGTGCCCGCCCAGCCATTGCAGCGCGGCATTGGAGAACAGAACGTCCACTGGCGCGGCCGGCGTCCAGGCGGTGATGTCGGCCTGTTCGGTCGCGAAGCCGGTGGCCTTCGCGAGCATCGCCGCGCTGCCGTCCACGCCGGTCACCGTCGCGCCCGGAAAGCGCGCGGCCAGCACCGGCAGCCCATTGCCCGCGCCGCAGCCGAGGTCAACGATCCGCGCCGGCCCCGGATGCGCGATGCGCCCGATCAGGTCGATCGCCGGGCGCAGGCGTTCATCCTCGAACCGCAGGTACTGGGCGGCGTCCCAACGGGTCTGGCTCACCGGGCCGTCCTCGTTAGGGCCCGATGCCCTGCATCGGGCCGGGAGCGCACAGCGCGACCGCGCCCGCCGCCGCCAAAGCGACAATGCGGAGCGCGCAAGCCGAGCCGCCGGATGGCGGCGCCGGCGCTTGAGGCACACAAAAGGCTCTCGCCGCCGCCTGAGGTCATAGAAAGCGCGCCCTGATATCCACGCTGCTCTCGCGCCCAAGCTTGTCGAAATGCTCCACCAACCACAGCTCGGCCGCCTCCCGCCCGTACTGCTTCAGCGTGCACAGGAAGTCCCAGTCGCCATTGAACTTCGTGCTCAGCTTGAACTTCCGCATGCGTTCCTCATCCTCGATCAGGTGGATGAACAGGCGGCGGTAGCGCGGTTGTTCCAGGCGCCCGGTATCCAGCAGGCGCTGCACGAAGTCGATGGCGCGCATCTCGGCCATCAGCGATCCGTTGAAGGTGATCTCGGTGAGGCGGTTCAGGATGTCCGACGCGCTGGTCGGCGCTTCCTCGCGCACCTGCGGGTTCAACTGCACCAGCACCAGGTCCGGCGGCCCGCCCTGGTCGTACAGCGGCCACAGCGCCGGGTTGCCGAGGTAGCCGCCATCCCAGTACGGCTCGCCGTCGATCTCGACCGCCTTGAACACCTGCGGCAGGCAGGCCGACGCCAGCAGCATGTCCACCGTGAGTTCGCGCCGCGTGAAGACGCGCGGCTTGCCCGTGCGCACGCTGGTCGCCGAGACGAACAGCCGCGGTGCCTTGGCTTCCATGCGCAGGCGTTCGAAGTCGATGCTGTCGTTCAGCGCGTCGCGCAGCGGATTGAACTCATAGGGGAAGGGGTTGATCTGGTAGGGGGACAGCACGCGCGAAAGCGTGTCGAAGGTGCGGTACGCGACCGACCAGGTGAGGTCGTGGCCCCACATCAGCTTCTCGAGCGGCGTCGCGCGCAGCGGGCTGATCGCCAGCCGCCCCGCGATCGACCGCCAGAAGCGATCGAGCGCGGCGATCGCGCCCGTCGGCCCGTCGGCCAGCAACCCTTCGACCAGCATCACGCCGTTGATGGCGCCGGCCGAGGTGCCGGACAGCCCGTCCACCTCCAGCCGGTCGTCTTCCAGCAGGCGTTCCAGCACGCCCCAGGTGAAGGCGCCATGCGTGCCCCCGCCCTGCAACGCCAGGCTGATGCGCCGCTTCGCCGGGGGTTTCGCGACGGCGGGCGCGGCCGGCTCGCTCACGCCGCCATCCAGCCGCCGTCGATCGACAGCGCCGCGCCGTTCACGCCGCCCGATCCCGGCCCGCACAGCCACAGCGCCATCCGCCCCACCTCGTCCACCTCGATCCAGCGCCTGGAGGGCTGCTTCACCAGCAGGTGGTCGCGCAGCGCCGCGTCCTCGCTCACGCCGTGCTTCGCTGCCAGCGGACCGACCTGCGCCTCGGCCAGCGGGGTGCGCACGAATCCCGGGCAGATCGCGTTGCAGGTGATGGGCGTCGTGGCCACTTCGAGCGCCACGACCTTGGTCATCCCCACCACGCCGTGCTTGGCCGCGACATAGGCGGACTTGAAGGGGCTGCCCGCCAGCCCGTGCGCCGAGGCGACGTTGATGATCCGCCCCCAGTTGCGTGCGCGCATGCCCGGCAGCGCCGCCTTGATGGCGTGGAAGTTGGACGACATGTTGATCGCGATGATCGCGTCCCACTTCGCGTCGGGGAAATCCTCGATCGGGCTGACGTATTGGATGCCGGCGTTGTTCACCAGGATGTCGAGGCTGCCGAGCGTCTTCTGCGCATCGGCGACCATGGCGCGGACCTCATCGGGCTTCGAGACGTCGGCGTCCGAATAGGGCGCATCCCCGCCACCCATCGCGACGCCGACGCTGGCGCGCGCGGCGGCGATCTCCCCGGGCTTGCCGAAGCCGTTCAGCATGACCTTCGCGCCCGCCTGCGCCATCAGCAGGGCGATGCCGTGGCCGATGCCGGAGGTCGATCCGGTGATGAGGGCCGTGCGGCCCTCCAGAGTGCGGTCCATGGTCATCCGGTCCTTCGTTTCGCGCGCCGTGAGTGATCAGGCCGGCATGGTGGCGAAGCGGGCCGGCCGGGGGAAGCCCCGCGGCGCGCTTTAACCGGGCGATCACCGCTGGCCCCCTATACAGCCTCTGCCGGAGCCTGCCGCTGTCCGGGCGGCCCAAGCCAGGAGCATCGCGGTGTTTGCCAAACTCACCATCCGAACAAAACTGTTCGGCAGTTTCGGGGTCGTCCTGTTCCTGCTGTCGGTGATGGCCGGCATCGGCTTGATGAACCTGCGCAACGTCGAAGGCGACATGCGCGAGATCGGTGAGCACTGGATCGCCTCGGTCGATGCCGTCAGCCGCTACCGCGGTGCGGCGACCGAGCTGCGCCGCACGGAACTCGCGCTCGCGGCCTATACCGACCCCGCGGTGCGCAGCCGCCGGGCCGGCGAGATCGGCGCGGTCATGACAGCGATGCGCGGACAGTGGCGAACCTATGAAGCGCTCATCGCCTCCCCCGAGGAGCGCCGGCGCGCCGATGAGGTGAAGCGGCTGGAGGGCGAGGTGCTGACCGCCCACGCCGCGCTGATGCGCGCGGTCGAGACCGGACCGCAGGACGCGATCATCGCAGCCGTCGCCGCGGGCCGCCAGGCCTTCGACCGCCACGCGGCGGCGGCGCTCGACCTCGTGGACTTCAACCGTCGCGGCGCCGACGCGACGGTTCTGGCGGCCCACGAACGCGTCTTCTGGAGCGAGGTGATCGTCGGGTTGTGTACAGCGGTCGCGCTGCTGTTCGGCGCCTTCATGGCCTGGGCGATCGCAGGCAGCGTCGTCGGCCGCACGGCGCGGCTGTCGATGGCACTCGATCAGCTGGCACGCCGCGACTACGCCTTCGACCTGGCCGAGACGAAGGATGGCGACGAGATCGGCGCCATGGCGCGCGCGCTGGATGCCTGCCGCGACGGGCTGCAGGCGGCCGACCGCATCGCCGAGCAGCAGCGCGAGAACGAACGCCGCGCCGCCGCCCGCGCCACGCGCATCGACGGCCTGGTGGAAACCTTCGAGGCCGAGGCCTCCGCCGTGCTGCGCACCGTCAGCGCCGCCGCGACGGAACTTTCCGCCACCGCCTCCGCGATGACCGAAACGGCGCAGGACGGCACCCGCCAGGCCACCGTCGTCGCCGCCGCCTCGGAACAGGCGAGCATGAACGTACAGACCGTCGCCGCCTCGACCGAGGAACTCGCCGCCTCCATCGCCGAGGTCGCCCGCCAGGTGCGCGACACCGCCGGCATCACCGGCCGCGCCGCCGATGCGGCACGCGAGACCGACACCACCGTGCGCGGCCTGGCCGAGGCCGCCAACAAGATCGGCGACGTGGTGCGCCTGATCAGCGACATCGCCGGCCAGACCAACCTGCTCGCGCTCAACGCCACCATCGAGGCCGCGCGCGCCGGCGAGGCCGGCAAGGGCTTCGCGGTGGTCGCCAGCGAGGTGAAGAACCTCGCCACCCAGACCGCCAAGGCGACCGAGGAGATCGGCGCGCAGATCGCCGCGATGCAGGCCGAGACCGGACGCACCGTGGAAGCCATCGCCGCCATCGCCCGCACCATCGAGGAACTGAACGCCAATACCGGCCAGGTCGCCGCGGCGTCCGAACAGCAGGCGGCCGCCACGCAGGAGATCGGCCGCGCCGTGGCCGAGGCGGCGCAGGGCACGCAGGAAGCCTCGCGCAGCGCCATCGGCGTGAAGCAGGGGGCGGAACGCACTGGCGGGGCGGCGCAGGACCTGCGCGGGGCCTCCACCGAACTGGCCGAGCAGTCGGAACGGCTGCGGGGCCAGGTGGACGGGTTCCTCGCCGGCATTCGGGCGGCGTGAACCCTCCGAGGGGCTTTCAGCACGCCAGTCTCCCCGACCAGGGGGCCGCGGCCCCCTGGAGCGCGGGACATCAGGGCAGGTACTTCAACCAGCCAACGACGCGCTTCACCGGCGCGGATAGCAGCTTCGGGGTGTAGAAATCGGAGGCCGCGCGTTTGCCTGCCTCCTGCGCGGTCGGATAGGGCAGCACCGCGCCGGCCAGGCCAGACAGCTTCCGCCCGATCATCAGCGTGAACATCCCGGCCATGTTGCCGGCACCCGCACCGACCAATGACGCGCCCAGCAGCCGCCCCTTCGCGTCCGCGACCAGCTTGACCAGGCCCTCGGCCCGGCCCTCGGCGATCAGGCGGTCATTCTCCGCCAAGGGCCAGCGCAGGATGGCAAGGTCCGTGCGGCCCGCGGCACGCAGCTCCGCCTCGGTCGGGCCGATCTGGGCGATCTCGGGGTCCGTGTAGGTCACGCGCGGCAGCGCATCGTAGGACAGCTTCGCCGGCAGGCGGAACAGCATGGCCCGCGCGATGATGCCGGCATGCTGCGAACAGACATGCGTGAAGGCGCGCGGGCCGAGCCCCTTCGGATCGGCGATGTCGCCTGCCGCCCAGACCCGACGGTTGGAGACCGACCGCAGCGCCAGGTCGGTCGCCACGCCGCGCGGCCCAAATTCGACCCCGCCCGCCTCCAGCCCCAGCGCATCAAGCTGCGGGGCACGCCCCACGGCCAGCAGCAGGTGCGTGCCCTCGATGCGCCCGCCATCGGCCAGCACGACGGCCACGCCGCCCGCCGCGGCCTCCACGCGGGCCACGCGCGCACCCTCGTGCAGCGCCACGCCATCGGCCAGCAGCGCATCGCGCAGCGGGCCCACGCATTCGGGTTCCTCGCGGGCGGCGATCGTGAAAGCCTCAACCACGCTCACCCGGCAGCCCAGCCGCGCATGGGCCTGCGCCATCTCCAGCCCGATCGGCCCGCCGCCGATGATGACCAGGTGTCCGGGCTGCTCCGGCAGGACGAACAGCGTCTCGTTCGTCAGGAACGGCACGTCGGACAGCCCCGGGATGGGCGGGACCATGGCGGCGGACCCGGCGGCGACCACGGCGCGGCGGAACCGATAGCGCCGTCCTCCGGCTTCGATCGTGTCGCGCGCCACGAAGCGCGCCGTGGCGCGCACCACATCCACGCCCATGCCGCGGAAGCGCTGTTCGGAGTCATTCGGCGCGATGGCGGCGATGGCACCGGCCACATGCGCGCGCACCCCGGCCCAATCCACCTTCGGTTCGCCGACATGCACGCCGAAGCGTTGCGCGCGCCGCGCCTCGGCCGCCGCATGCGCCGCCGCGAGCAGCGCCTTCGACGGCACGCAGCCGTAATTCAGGCAGTCCCCGCCCATATCCCCGCGTTCGAACAGCGCGGCCTTCAGCCCAAGCCCCGCCGAGATCGCCGCGACCGACAGCCCCGCCGCGCCCGCCCCGATCACCGCCACGTCCACGTCAGGCATCGCTGTTCCTTTTGCGCCACCAGGCGCCGATCAGGGAGAGGGCCGCCAGCCCCAGCAGCGGCAGCAGGATGGGCGGCGAGAAGATGATACCGAGTTCCGGGCGCCCGCCGGCAGCCAGGATATCCCCCAGCCCCGCCCCGATGCCCGAGAACACCACGGTACCCGGAATGACCCCGATGGCCGTCGCGGCCGCATAGGCGCCGAAGGGCATCCCGATCAGCGCCGGCGCGAGGTTCACCAGCCAGAACGGCACCACCGGAATCAGCCGCAGCGTCAGCAGGTAGAAGAAGCCGTCACGCTCCAGCCCGGGGCGGATCCGGTCCACCAGCCCCGCCGCCCGGCCCGCCACCAGGGGTGCGAGCGCGCTGCGCGCCGCCAGGAACAGCAGGCAGGCGCCGATCGTGGCACCCACCACCGTCAGCCCGGCGCCGACCCAGGCGCCGAACAGCAGCCCGCCCGCCAGCGTCATCACCACCCCGCCCGGCAGGGACAGCGCGACCACCACCACATATGCCAGCACATAGGCCCCGGCGGCGAGCAGCGGCCGCGCCGCCACCCAGGCATCGAGGGTGGCCCGGTGCGCGCCCAGCGCCTCGAAGGACAACAGGCGCGTGGCACCGGACGCCCAGGCCAGCGCCACCAACGCCGCCAGCAGCAGCAGGGGCCAGAACCGGACGAAGGTTGCGCGGCGGGGGGGCGTGTCCATGTCAGGTCCTGGTTTGGCGCCGCGGCACCTTGCGTTACACCCGCCGCGGGTGCTGCGAGGTTGACGCCTGGCGGGCCCGCTCCCTATACGTCGGCCCCTCGCCGGGGCGCCCTTTCACAGGATCGCCGCCGGCGCGTCCTGCTGGCCGTGCCGCCGGCAGGACAGTACCGAGGTTCAGGAGACTTGTCGTGAAGCGTACCTACCAGCCCTCGAAGCTTGTCCGGAAGCGCCGGCACGGGTTCCGCACCCGCAGCGCCACGGTTGGCGGCCGCAACGTGCTCGCCAATCGCCGTGCGAAGGGCCGCAAGCGCCTTTCGGCCTGACCGCATCCGCCGCGCGGAGCGTCGCATGTCGGGAGCCGCCGATTCGGCCCCGCCCCGCCCGGGCGCGCCCGCCGGCCGGCTGAAAAAGCGCAAGGATTTCCTGCGCGTGGCTTCGCGCGGGAAGCGGGCGGCGCGTCCGGGCCTTGTGCTGCAGGCCGCGCCCGGCGACGCAGGCACGCTGCGCATCGGCTTCACGGTCACCAAGAAGGTCGGCAACGCCGTGGTGCGGAACCGCGCGCGGCGGCGGCTGAAGGAAGCGGCGCGGTTGACGCTGCCGGGGCTCGGCGCCGCCGGCTGGGACCTGGTGCTGATCGGCCGCGACGGCACCGGCAGGCGGGAATTCGCCACGCTGGTCGCCGACCTGCGCGGCGCGCTGCGCCAGGCCGGCGTCACACCATGACCGCCACGACGGCACCACGCCCGGCGACCACGCTGCTGAAGGGCTGCGTGCATGCGTACCGCTACACGCTGCGCGGCATCATCGGCAGCCATTGCCGCCACTACCCCTCCTGCAGCGACTATGCGCTGGAGGCGCTGACCGAACACGGTGCCGCGCGCGGCACGCTGATGACGGCGCGGCGCATCCTCCGCTGCAATCCCTGGCACCCGGGCGGCTTTGACCCGGTGCCCCCCGCCAGCAATTTGTTTTCGCAAACATCTTCACCCGATCCGGTGAGTCCACCTGGTCGGGATCTGCATCCAGCGCCGAAGGGCTGAGATTCGTCCCCATGGACCAGAAGCGCCTTTTCGCGGCCATCGCGCTCTCGATCGGCATCCTGCTGCTGTTCGACGTGTGGAACCGCACGAACAACCCGCCCGTGCCGCCACCGGCCCCCACCGCGGCGGCGCAGAGCGGCGTGCCCGTGCCCGTGCCGGCCCCCACCGCCGGGACGCCCGGGGTCGCCCCCACCGCGGCGCCACCGCGCACCGAAGCCAGCGCCGCGCCGGACCGCCCGCCCGCCGCGCGCATCCCGGTCACCAACCCGCGTGTCGCCGGCAGCATCAACCTGCGTGGCGCCCGGCTGGACGACCTGGTCTTCACCACCTATCGCGAGACGCTGGCACCCGGTTCGCCGCAGGTCCGCCTGTTCGCCCCGCGCGACGGTGCCAACCCGTATTTCGCGCAATGGGGCTGGACAGCCGCCGATGGCCGCACCCGCGTGCCGGACACCGACACGGACTGGACCGCGACCGGCGGCCCGCTGGCGCCCAACCAGCCCGTCACGCTGTCCTGGGACAACGGCCAGGGCCAGGTCTTCGAGATCGTGCTCGCGCTCGACGCCGAATACATGATCACCGCCGACCAGCGCGTGCGCAACAGCGCCACCGAGGCGGTCTCGGTGCTGCCGTGGGTGCGCATCCGCCGCGAACACACGCCGCAGCTCGCCGGCTTCTTCATCCTGCATGAGGGCTTCACTGGCGTGCTCGGCGACCGCCTGCGCGAGGTGGCCTATTCCGACGCGAAGTCCGAGGGCGCGCGCCGCGGCGGCACCGCGCTCGACCAGGAGACCACCGGCGGCTGGGCCGGCATCACCGACAAGTATTGGCTGGCGGCCGTGATGCCGGCATCGCCCGACCAGACGCTGCGCGCATCCTATCGTGCCGTCAGCGAAGGCGCCGGCGCGGCGGGCGACCGCTGGCAGGTCGACATGGCGCCGCCCGCGCCCATCGCCGTCGCGCCCGGCGCCACGGGGTCGATGCCCACGCGCCTGTTCGCCGGCGCGAAGGAGGTTCACCTCCTCGATGGCTACATGGACCGGCTGACCATCACCGACTTCGACAAGGCGATCGACTTCGGCTGGTTCTACTTCCTGGTGAAGCCGTTCTTCCTGGCGCTGGACTGGCTGTTCCGCATGACCGGGAATTTCGGCGTGGCCATCCTGCTGCTCACGGTCGGCATCAAGATCGCGTTCTTCCCGCTCGCCAACAAAGCGTACAAGTCGATGGCGCGCATGAAGGTGCTCGCGCCGAAAATGACCGAGATGCGCGAACGCTACAAGGACGAGCCGCAGAAGGCGCAGGCCGAGATGATGGCGCTGTACCGCAGCGAGAAGGTCAACCCGGCCTCGGGCTGCCTGCCCATCCTGATCCAGATCCCGGTCTTCTTCGCGCTGTACAAGGCGCTGTTCGTGACCATCGAGATGCGCCACCAGCCATTCTTCGGCTGGATCCACGATCTGTCGGCGCCGGACCCGACCAACCTGTTCAACCTGTTCGGGCTGCTGCCCTTCGACCCGATGCAGTTCAGCAGCTTCCTGCACATGCCGGCCTGGGCGCTGATCATGGGCGTGACCATGTGGATCCAGCAGAAGCTGAACCCGCAGCCGCCCGACCCGATCCAGGCCAAGATCTTCGCCTGGATGCCGATCATCTTCACCTTCATGCTTGGAACAACACGCTGTCGGTGGCGCAGCAGTACTACATCATGCGGCACGACCGGG
This sequence comes from Rhodospirillales bacterium Ga0074136, assembly GCA_001464375.1. Taxonomy (GTDB): domain Bacteria; phylum Pseudomonadota; class Alphaproteobacteria; order Acetobacterales; family Acetobacteraceae; genus Neoroseomonas. Next base: position 19,348 of record LNEW01000115.1, read on the forward strand.
CGGCGGCGAAGGCCGAGAAGAAGAAGTAAGCACCGGGGGAGGGGACTCCCCCGGACCCCCTCCTTCTTCTGTCTGTCGGTAAGGCGTGCCGACGCAGCAGCCACCGCCCATCCTGCGAAAGGGCACATATGACCGGGCTTTCCGAAGCCAGGGACCATGCGGAACGCGACGCGCTGATCGAGGCAGGGCGCCTGCTGTTCGCGCGCCCCTGTACCTTCTTCCACGCGGCGCAGAAGCCCGAGCAACTGCCTCCGCCGGGCCTGCCGGAAGTGGCCTTCTGCGGGCGGTCCAACGTGGGCAAGTCGTCGCTGATCAATGCAGTGACCGGGCAGAAGGCGCTGGCGCGCGTCTCGCAGACGCCGGGGCGCACGCGCCAGCTCAACTTCTTCAACCTGGCCGAACGCCTGGTGGTGGTGGACCTGCCGGGCTACGGCTACGCCAAGGCCTCGAAGGACCTGCA
>LNEW01000116.1 GCA_001464375.1 Rhodospirillales bacterium Ga0074136
CGGCCGTGGAGCGCGCCTGCGTCACCGCCTGCGGCCACATCTTGAAGCCGGTGAAGGTGGCTTGCATCGGGTCGTTGGTCACGCGGCGACGTCACCAGGGCCGCGCCGCGCCGCCACAGGCGACGCCGTTCGACGGTGCCCGGGCTCTCGCCATCGCTGCGGCAGTCGCGGCGGCGCATGAACGCTGTGCCACGGACGCGCTCGCTTACGAGTTGGGCATCGATTGCCTATTGCCTGGGCTGCGCGCCGCCGGCGCACGCAGATTTTCATCACGACCGCGCCATGCAAGGCTTCGCGCGATGAGTCTCCGCCAGGCCGCCCCGTCCCACCAGCGCGCCCGCGGCGGCGCCGAGCTCCATTTCGCGCGCAGCGGCGCGGCGACGCGGCTTGCGCATCTGTTCCAGACCGCGCCCGCCCGCATCCTGTTCCCCACACCCGAAGCCGACGAACCGCCGCTCGCCGCGCTGGTCAATACGGCAGGGGGGCTGGCGGGCGGCGATGCGCTGACGCTCGACCTGCGGCTCGGCGAGGGCGCCGTGGCCACCCTGGCGACGCCCTCGGCCGAGAAGATCTATCGCAGCCTCGGCGCCGTGACGCGCATCGATGTCTCGATCGAGGTCGGCCCCGGGGCGACTCTGGAATGGCTGCCGCAGGAGACGATCCTGTTCGACGGTGCGCGGCTCGAACGCCGCATCGCGGTGGCGCTGGCGCCCGATGCACGGCTGCTGTTTGCCGAAATGCTGGTGTTCGGCCGGCGCGCGCGCGGCGAAGTCATGCGCACAGGGTCGGTCCAGGATGGCTGGCGGCTGCGCCGCGGCGGAACGCTGGTCTGGGCGGACGGGCTGGCGCTGGGGGGCGACGTCGCGGGCCGGCTTGATGACCGCTTCGGCTTCGCTGGCGCCGAGGCCACCGCATGCCTGGCCCTGGCCACGGCTGGGCCGCTGGAGCCGCTGCGCGCGACGTTGCGCGAGGCTGGCACGGCAGCCACCGTGGCGCGGCCGGGGCTGCTGCTGGCGCGATGGCTGGGTGATGCGGCGGCGGTGCGCGGTGCGCTGGGCGAGGCGATCCGCGTGCTGCGCGCCCAGGCGCTCGGCTTGCCGGCGCGCCTGCCGCGGCTGTGGACGAGTTGAGCCGGGCACGGCCATGATGCTCAGCGCGATCGATCGGGGGTGTGGCGTGCGGAGAGTGCCGGAATGAACCTGACGCCTCGGGAGAAGGACAAGCTGCTGGTGGCGATGGCGGCGATCGTCGCGCGCCGCCGGCTCGAACGCGGGTTGAAGCTGAACCATCCCGAGACGGTGGCGCTGATCACCGACTTCGTGGTGGAGGGCGCGCGCGACGGGCGCTCGGTGGCCGAGCTGATGCGCGATGGCGCCAGGGTCCTCACGCGCGAGCAGGTCATGGACGGCATCGCCGAGATGATCCACGACATCCAGGTCGAGGCGACCTTCCTGGATGGCACCAAGCTGGTGACGGTCCACGAGCCGATCCGCGATGCGCCGCCGCCGGCGCGCACGAAGGCGAAAGCCAGCGCCAAGGCGAAGCCTGCCGCGAAGAAGGCGGTTGCGCGCAGCACGCGGCCTGCCGCGAAGGCAAAGCCCGCCCCGAAGGCGAAGGCCAAGCCGGTCGGGAAAGCCCAGCCGAAGGCCGCCAAGCGCAAGGCCACCAGCCGCGCCAAGGGAGCCCGCCGATGATCCCCGGGGAGATCCTGCCCGCCGCCGGCGAGATCGAGCTGAACGCCGGGCGCGACGCCATCGAGGTCGAGGTCGCCAATGCCGGCGACCGCCCCGTGCAGGTCGGCAGCCACTACCACTTCGCCGAGACGAACCCCCTGCTGCGCTTCGACCGCGCCGCGGCGCGCGGCCGCCGGCTCGACATCGCCGCCGGCACCGCGGTGCGCTTCGAGCCGGGGCAGACACGCCGCGTGCGCCTGGTGGAGTTCACCGGCGCACGCGTGGTGCACGGCTTCCGCGGCGAGATCGAGGGAGCGCTCTGATGGCCACCCGCATCTCCCGCGCCGCCTATGCCGGCATGTATGGACCGACCACCGGCGACCGCGTGCGGCTGGCGGATACCGACATCATCATCGAGGTGGAGCGCGACCTCACGACATATGGCGAGGAGGTGAAGTTCGGCGGCGGCAAGGTCATCCGCGACGGCATGGGCCAGTCGCAGGCGACGCGCGCGGATGGCGCGATGGACACCGTGATCACCAATGCGCTGGTGCTCGATGCCGTGCAGGGCGTGCTGAAGGCGGATGTCGGGCTGAAGGACGGGCGCATTGCCGCCATCGGCAAGGCGGGCAACCCGGATACGCAGCCGGGTGTGACCATCATCATCGGCCCGGGCACCGAGATCATCGCCGGCGAAGGCCGCATCCTGACGGCGGGCGGCATCGACCCGCATATCCACTTCATCTGCCCGCAGCAGATCGAGGAGGCGCTGGCATCCGGCGTGACCTCGATGTTCGGCGGCGGCACCGGGCCGGCGCACGGCACGCTCGCCACCACCGCCACGCCGGGGCCGTGGCACATGATGCGGATGTTGCAGGCAGCCGAATCCTTCCCGATGAACCTCGGCTTCCTAGGCAAGGGCAACGCCGCGCTTCCGGCGGCGCTGGAGGAACAGATCCGCGCCGGCGCCTGCGGGCTGAAGCTGCACGAGGATTGGGGCACCACGCCCAAGGCCATCGACACCTGCCTGTCGGTGGCCGATGCCATGGACATCCAGGTCGCCATCCATTCCGACACGCTGAACGAGGCCGGCTTCGTCGAGGAGACCATCAAGGCGATCCGCGGCCGCGTGGTGCAGGCCTTCCACACGGAGGGTGCTGGCGGCGGCCACGCGCCGGACATCCTGCGGCTGGTCGGCGAGGGCAACATCCTGCCGAGCAGCACCAACCCCACCATGCCCTACACGGTGAACACGGTGGATGAGCATCTCGACATGCTCATGGTCTGCCATCACCTCGACCCGCGCATCGCCGAGGACGTGGCCTTCGCCGAAAGCCGCATCCGCAAGGAGACCATCGCCGCCGAGGACATCCTGCACGACATCGGCGCGATCAGCATGATGTCCTCCGACAGCCAGGCCATGGGCCGCGTCGGAGAGGTCATCATCCGCACCTGGCAGACCGCGCACAAGATGAAGACGCAGCGCGGCCGCCTGCCCGAGGAACGCGGCGACAACGACAATCGGCGGGCGCTGCGCTACATCGCGAAGTACACGATCAATCCCGCCATCTCGCAGGGCGTGGCGGATCATGTCGGCAGCATCGAGGTCGGCAAGCTGGCGGACCTCGTGCTCTGGACCCCGGCCTTCTTCGGCGTGAAGCCCGACATGATCGTGAAGGGCGGGTCGATCGCCATGTCGCTGATGGGCGACCCGAATGCGTCGATCCCGACGCCGCAACCCGTGCATTACCGCCCGATGTTCGGCGCCTTCGGCGCGTCGCGGCGCGCGAGTGCGATCACCTTCGTCTCGCAGGCCGCGCTGGAGGCCGATATCGGCGGTCGCATCGGCCTGGCGCGTCCGCTCGCCGCGGTGCGCAACTGCCGCGGCGGCATCTCCAAGGCATCGATGCTGCACAATGATGCGTTGCCGCGCATCGAGGTCGATCCCGAGACCTACGAGGTGCGCGCCGACGGCGTTCTGCTGGTGTGCGAACCCGCCAAGTTGCTGCCGATGGCGCAGCGCTACTTCCTGTTTTGAGAGCATCCATGGACGAAGAGAGCATCCCGCGCGCCACCGAGGTGCTGCGCGCCGGCACCTGGCAGGACGCGCAGGCGCGCGACAGCGTGCTGCTGGATTTCGACGATCGCCACCGGCGGCGTCGCCTCTACACGGGGCAGGGGGGGCTCGCCTTCCTGCTCGACCTGCCAGAGGCGACCGTGCTGCGGGACGGCGACGGGCTGGCGCTGGCGACCGGCGGCGTCGTGCGCGTGCGGGCCGCGCCGGAACCGCTCGTGGAGATCACGGCGGCGACGCGCGAGCACCTGGCGCGCCTCGCCTGGCACCTGGGCAACCGGCACCTGCCGACGCAGATCGAAGGCGAGCGCCTCCTGATCCGCGACGACCATGTCATCGTCCACATGCTGGAGGGCCTCGGCGCGACGCTGCGCAAGGTGGACGCCCCCTTCGACCCGGAGGGCGGCGCCTATGGGGAGCACAACCGCCAGCCCGGCCACCATCACCACCACGGCGACCACGGCCATCACCACGACCACGACCACCAGCACTGACGCGCTGTATCGCCTGCTCGCCTGGCTGTCGCCGGCCTATCCGGTCGGCGCCTATACCTACAGCCATGGGCTGGAGACGGCGGTGGAGGACGGCGCGGTGCGCGGGCGCGATGACCTGGTCGCCTATGTGACCGCGGCGTTGCGTGATGGTGCTGGGCGTGTCGATGGCGCGCTGCTGGCGGCGGCGCATCGCGCCATGGCACAGGGCCGCGCGAAGGGTCTGGACGCCGCGGCGGAACTCGGTGCCGCCTGGCGCGGCACGGCCGAGACCGCGCTGGAGGCCGAGGCGCAGGGCACCGCCTTCCTGTCCGTCACGCTGGCCGCCTGGCCGGAACCGCGCCTGGCCGCCTTCGCCGCGCGGCATCCGCGGCGCATCGTGCACGCGGTGGCTTTCGGCGCGGCGGCGGCGGCGCATGGCGTGGCGCTGCCGCAGGCGGCCTTCGGGTATCTCGCGGCCTTCGCCGCCAACCTGGTGTCGGCCGGGGTCCGGCTGGTGCCGCTGGGCCAGACCGACGGGCAGAAGGCCACCGCCGCGCTGCTGCCGGTGGTGGCCGCTGCGGCCGATGCCGCGCTCGGCGCCGACCTCGAGAGCCTGGGCACGTCGAGCCCGGCGCTGGACCTTTTTTCCATCCGTCACGAGACGCAGTACACGAGGCTGTTCAGATCATGACCCCATCGCGCAACGGCCCCTTTCGCGTCGGCATCGGTGGCCCCGTCGGGTCCGGCAAGACCGCACTGACGGAACGGCTGTGCCGGCACCTGCGCGACCGGCACGACATCGCCGTCATCACCAACGACATCTATACGAAGGAAGATGCGGAGTTCCTCACCCGCGCCGGCGCGCTTTCGCCCGACCGCATCGCGGGGGTGGAGACGGGCGGCTGCCCGCACACCGCGATCCGCGAGGATGCATCGATCAACCTTGCCGCCGTGCACGACATGACGGAGAAATTCCCCGGCCTCGAAGTGCTGTTCATCGAGAGCGGCGGCGACAACCTGGCCGCGACATTCAGCCCGGAACTGGCGGATCTGACGATCTACGTCATCGACGTGAGCGCGGGCGACAAGATCCCGCGCAAGGGCGGCCCTGGCATCACGCGCTCCGACCTGCTGGTGATCAACAAGATCGACCTGGCGCCGCTGGTCGGTGCCGACCTGTCGGTGATGGACCGGGATTCGCGCAGGATGCGCGGCGCGCGGCCCTTCGTGTTCACCAACCTCAAGGAGAACAAGGGCGTCGTCGAGATCGCGGAATTCGTGCTTCGCCAGGGAGGAATCGCGCCATGAGCGCGCAACGCCACGCCGTCATCCTCGGCATGGGCCTGATGGGCTGCGACATCGCGGCGATCTTCCTCGCCGGCGGCTGGCGGGTCACCGCGGTCGAGACGGCGCGCACCCGGTGGCCGGATGCTGAAGCGCGGGTGCGCGCGTCGATCGGGCAACTCGACGGCGACCCCGATGACGTGGCGCATCTTACGCTGGTCGATGCCATGGACGCGCCGGACTACGCCGCCGCCGAGATCGTGGTCGAAGCCGTGCCCGAACGGCTCGTGTTGAAGCAGGAGGTCTTCGCTCGGCTCGATGCGCTGGTGCCGGCGCATGTGCCGGTCGTCTCCAACGCATCCGGCTATCGCATCACGGACATCGCGGGCGGCATCGCGACACGCGCGCGCTGCGCCAACCTGCACTTCTTCCTGCCGGCGCATCTGGTGCCGGGCGTCGAGGTAGTGCAGGGCGAATACACCGATCCCGCCATCTGCGACGCCGTCGCCGCCATCATGGACGGGCTCGGGCGCAAGGTGATCCGGGTGGCGCGCGACGTGCCGGGTTTCCTTGCCAACCGCATCCAGCACGCGCTGATGCGCGAAGCCTTCGCGGTGATCGACCAGGGCCTGGCGACCGCCGAGGATGTCGACAACGCCGTCCGCTACTGCTTCGGCTTCCGCTACCTGGCCGCGGGACCGATCCTGCAGAAGGAACTCGCGGGGCTGGAGACGCAGCTCGAGGCCGGGCGCACGATCTACCCGTCCCTGTGCAACAGCCCCGATCCCAGCCCGGGCCTGGCGCGACTGGTGGCGGAGGGGCGGCTCGGGCCCAAGACAGGGCGCGGGTTTCGCGACTGGCCGCCGGACGTGACGGCGCGGGAACGGGCGCGCTATGAAAAAGCCCTGCTCGCGACCGTGCGGATGATGAAGGAACAGGACTGATCGTTGCGCTGCACCCTGCGGTTGCGGTGCCGCGCTGCGGCGCAGCACGAATCAGCGGATTGCCGCGGCTCCCGCCTTGGTGCAGGGTTCCGGCAAGCCGTTCAACGGCGGGGAGTGACAGACAGGAATGACGACCGCGCTGGCACGGCGGCCGATCCCTGGTTGCAAGAAGGCCGCGGTCCAGTGACCGACGGCATTGCCCCGACCTTTCGGCCCTCAGTTCCAGGGAGGTTGCGCGCGTGAAGCCGACGGACATCTCGTCCCCGGACTACTTCCACAAGGTGGTCGATTGCCAATGGGCCTGCCCGGCGCATACGCCGGTGCCCGAATACATCCGCATGATCGCGGCGGGGCGCTACGCCGACGCCTACATGGTGAACTGGCAGTCCAACGTGTTTCCGGGAATCCTCGGGCGCACCTGCGACCGGCCCTGTGAACCCGCCTGCCGGCGCGGCCGGGTCGAGGAGCAGCCGGTGGCGATCTGCCGGCTCAAGCGCGTCGCGGCCGACAACAAGGGCGACGTGTCGCACCGGATGCCGCCCATCCCGGAGCAGCGCAACGGCAAGCGCGTCGCCTGCATCGGCGCCGGGCCATCCAGCCTGACCGTCGCGCGGGACCTCGCGCCGCTCGGCTACGAGGTGCATGTCATCGACGAGCAGAAGAAGCCCGGCGGCTTCATCCGCCAGCAGATTCCGCGCTTCCGCCTGCCCGAGGAAGTGATCGACGAGGAATGCGGCTACATCCTCGACCGCGGCGGCGTGGTCAGCCACCAGGACCGCCGCGTCGACAGCCTCAAGGCGCTGCTGGACGAGGGCTATGACGCGGTCTTCGTGGGGTCCGGTGCGCCGCGCGGCCGCGAACTGGACGTGCCCGGCCGCGCCGAGGCCGCGGCGCATATCCACCTGGGGATCGACTGGCTGGCCTCGGTCTCCTTCGGCCATGTGAAGGAGGTCGGGCGGCGCGTGATCGTGCTCGGCGGCGGCAATACGGCGATGGATTGCTGCCGGTCGGCGCGACGCCTCGGCGGCGAGGAGGTCAAGGTCGTCGTCCGGTCCGGCTTCGAGGAAATGAAGGCGTCCCCCTGGGAGAAGGAGGACGCGATCGGCGAAGGCATCCCGATCCTGAACTTCCTCGTGCCCAAGCAGGTGCTGCACGACAATGGCCGCCTGACCGGCATGGTGTTCGAGAAGGTCGCCGCCCAATACGACGACAAGGGCCGCCGCCAGCTGCTGCCGACCGGCGAGCCGGACGTGACCATCGAGGCCGACCAGGTGCTGGTCGCGATCGGCCAGGAGAACGCCTTCCCCTGGATCGAGCGCGATTCGGGCGTCGAGTTCGACCGCTGGGGCCTGCCGAAGCTCGACCAGGCGACCTTCCAGTCGACCAATCCGCGCGTGTTCTTCGGCGGCGATGCGGCCTTCGGGCCGAAGAACATCATCTGGGCCGTGGCGCATGGGCACGAGGCGGCGGTGTCGATCGACATCTTCTGCCAGGGCGGCGACGTGGCGCAGCGACCCGACCCCGAGGTGCGCATCGCCAGCCAGAAGATGGGCATCCATGAATGGGCCTATGACAACGCGATCTCGCCCGACCTGCGCTACAAGGTGCCGCATATCCCGCCGGAGAAGGCGCTGCGCGACATCACGGTCGAGGTCGAGCTCGGCTTCGACCGGGAGATGGCGTATCTCGAGACGCAGCGCTGCCTGAACTGCGACGTGCAGACCGTGTTCAACGCCAAGACCTGCATCGAATGCGATGCCTGTGTCGACATCTGCCCGACCGACTGCATCACCTTCACCGAGAATGGCGACGAGGACGACCTGCGCACGCGCCTCAAGGCGCCGGCGGTCAACCTGTACCAGGACCTGTATGTCCAGGATGGCCTCAAGACCGGCCGTGTCATGGTGAAGGACGAGGATGTCTGCCTGCACTGCGGCATGTGCGCCGAGCGCTGCCCGACCGGTGCCTGGGACATGCAGAAATTCCTGCTCGAGACCGCGAAGCCGAAGGCGCACGCATGCCACAGCCGCTAACCGCGACGAACGACTTCGTCGTCAAATTCGCCAACGTCAACGGATCAGGCTCCGCCTCCGCCAATGGGCTGTTCGCGAAATCCATCCTGCGCATGGGCATTCCCATCGCGTCGCGCAACATCTTCCCGTCCAACATCCAGGGCCTGCCCACCTGGTTCGAGGTGCGGGTGAGCGAGGCCGGCCACATGGGCCGGCGCGGCGGCGTCGACATGATGGTCGCGATGAACCCGCAGACCTGGGACCGCGATGTCGCCGAGATCGAGCCCGGTGGCTACCTGTTCTACGATTCGACGCGGCCCATGCCGAAGTCGCGCTTCCGCGACGACATCACCGTCATCGGCGTGCCGCTGACCGAGATCACCAACGCCGCCTATACCGACCCGCGGCAGCGGCAGTTGTTCAAGAACATCGTCTATCTCGGTGCGCTGTCGGCGTTGCTCGATATGGAGGTCGAGGCGGTCCAGCAGGCCATCGCCGCGCAGTTCCGCGGCAAGGAGAAGCTGGTGCCGGCGAACTACGCCGCGCTGGAGAAGGGCCGTGCCTGGGCGCAGGAGAACCTGGCCTGCCCGATCGGCCTGACGCTGAAGCGCGCCGACGCGGTGGGCGAGCGCATCTTCGTGGAAGGCAATGCCGCGGCCGCGCTGGGCGCGGTGTATGGCGGCGCCACGGTCTGCGCCTGGTATCCCATCACGCCCTCCACCTCGCTGGCGGAAGCCTTCGAAAAGTACTGCGGCCAGCTGCGCAAGGACCCCGAGACCGGTGCCAAGCGCTACGCCATCGTGCAGGCGGAGGATGAACTGGCCTCGATCGGCATGGTGATCGGCGCGGCCTGGAACGGCGCGCGGTCCTTCACCGCCACATCGGGGCCCGGCATCTCGCTGATGCAGGAATTCGTGGGCCTCGCGTATTTCGCGGAGATCCCCGCGGTGATCTTCGACGTGCAGCGCGCCGGCCCGTCCACCGGCATGCCGACCCGCACGCAGCAATCGGACCTGCTCTCGGCCGCCTATGCCAGCCACGGCGACACCAAGCACGTGCTGCTGCTGCCCGAGGACCCGACCGAGTGCTTCGCCTTCGGCGCCGACGCCTTCGACCTGGCGGACCGGCTGCAGACGCCGATCTTCGTCATGCTCGACCTCGACATCGGCATGAACGACTGGCTGTGCGAACCCTTCAAGTGGGATCCGGCGCGGCGGATGGACCGCGGCAAGGTGCTGGATGCGGCGGGGCTCGATGCCGCGGTGTCCTTCGGGCGCTACCTCGATGTGGATGGCGACGGCATCCCGTACCGCACCTGGCCGGGCACGCACCCCGAAAAGGGTGCCTTCTTCACGCGCGGCACATCGCGCGACCGGCATGCGCGCTACACCGAGGAAGGCGCGCCCTATGTCGACAACATGGAGCGCCTGCTGAAGAAGTTCGGCACCGCCAAGTCGATCGTCCCGCGGCCCATGACCATTCCGGCGAAGCAGCCGGCGCGCGATGGCGTGATCTTCTATGGGTCTTCCTCGGCGGCCATGCGCGAGGCGCTGGCCGCGCTGGAAGCGGACGGCATCCACCTCGATGCCATGCGCATCCGCGCCTTCCCCTTCCACCAGGACGTGGCCGACTTCGTCGCCGCGCATGAGCGCGTGTTCGTGGTCGAGCAGAACCGCGACGCGCAGCTGCGCACCCTGCTCGTGAACGAGGAGGAGATCGACCCGGCCCGGCTGATCCCCGTGCTGCATTTCGACGGCACGCCGATCACCGCGCGCTTCATCCACGCCGCCATCGCGAAGCGCGCCGCGGCGGCCAACATCCTGCCCTTCCGCAAGGCCACGCCATGAGCTACCTGCCGAAGCCCAAGCTGCACCACCCGAAGCTGCCGACCAACGCGATCGGGCTGACGCGGCGCGACTACGAGGGTGCGATCAGCACGCTGTGTGCCGGCTGCGGTCATGACTCGATCAGCGCGGCCATCATCCAGGCCTGCTTCAACCTCTCGCTGCCGCCGCACCGCATCGCCAAGATGTCGGGCATCGGCTGTTCGTCGAAGACGCCGACCTATTTCCTCGGCAATGCGCATGGCTTCAATTCGGTGCACGGGCGCATGCCGTCGGTTCTGACCGGCGCGTACCTGGCGAACCGTGACCTGGTGTACCTCGGTGTCTCGGGCGATGGCGACAGCGCGTCGATCGGCTTCGGGCAGTTCGCGCACTCGATCCGCCGCGGCGTGAACATGTGCTACATCGTCGAGAACAACGGCGTGTATGGCCTGACCAAGGGGCAGTTTTCCGCCACCTCCGACTGGGGATCGGTCGCCAAGAAGGGCGCGATCAACACCGACCAGCCGATCGACCTGGCCGCCATCGCGGTGCAGTTGGGCGCGACCTTCGTGGCGCGGTCCTTCTCGGGCGACAAGGAACAGCTGGTGCCGCTGATCGAGGCCGCGCTGGTGCATGACGGCGCCGCCTTCATCGACGTGCTGAGCCCCTGCGTCGCCTTCAACAACCACCCCGGCAGCACGAAATCCTACGACTATGTGCGCGAACACAATGAGGCGCTGAACAAGCTCGACATCATGCTCCGCCGCGACGAGATCACGGTGCAATACGCGCCCGGCGAGGTCACCGAGGTCATGCAGCACGACGGCACGACGCTCCGCCTGCGCAAGCTGCACGAGGGCCACGACCCGACCAATCGCGCATCCGCCATGCACCACATCCTGGAGCGCAAGGCGGCGGGCGAGATCGTCACCGGCCTGATCTACGTGGACCCGGACCCCTCGGCACTGCACGAGCACCTGGGCACCGTCACCGGGCCGCTGAATGCGCTGGGCGACGGCGACCTCAATCCGGGCGTCGATGCGCTGGAAGCGGTCAACGCGTCGCTGCGCTGAATGACCCGGATCCCTGCCACCGGCGCGCCCGCCGATGCCATCCTGGCGGCGCTGCAGGCGCGCAAGCAGGGTGACCGCGACTGGCGGCACGGTCGCCTCGCCGTGTATTTCTATTGGCTGGACGAGGAACTCGAGCGCGTCCAGCAGCAGGCCTACCTGGCCTACTGGACCGAGAACAACCTCGGCCAGCGCGCCTTCCCCAGCCTGAAGTCGCTGGAGGACGAGGTGATCGCCATGGCGCTGTCGCTGCTCGGCGGCGGCGACAAGGCAGGGGGCACCTTCACCTCCGGCGGGTCGGAGAGCATTTTTCTCGCCATGATGGCGGCGCGCAACCGCGCCCGCGCGCGCCGCGGCACCAGGCAGCCGAACATCGTGCTGCCGAATTCCGCGCACCTCACCTTCGACCGCGCGGCGGAAGCGCTCGGCATGGAGATCCGCCGCGTGCCGGTCGGCGCCGACCTGCGCGCCGATGTCGTGGCGATGCAAGCGCGCATGGATGGCGACACCGTCGCGCTGGTGGGTTCCGCGCCCAACTATCCGTTCGGAACCTTCGACCCGATCGCGCAGATCGCGGCGCTGGCGGCGCAGCACGGCGCCTGGATGCATGTCGATGCCTGCGTGGGCGGCTTCCTCGCCCCCTATGTGCGCCGGCTTGGCCACGACATCCCGGCCTTCGAATTGTCCGTGCCGGGTGTCACGTCGATGTCGGCCGACATCCACAAGCACGGCATGGCGCCGAAGGGGGCGTCGCTGTTGCTCGTGGCCGATGCGGCGGATCGCGAATGGCACAAATTCGACAGCCGTGCGTGGCAGCGCGGGCCGTACTCCGCCTACACGACGCAGGGCACGCGCCCGGGTGGCGCGGTGGCGGCCGCCTGGGCGGCGATGAACCACCTCGGCGACGAGGGCTACCTGCGCTGTGCGCGCCTCATCATGGAGGCCAAGGCCATCATGACCGCGGGCATCGCCGCCATCCCGGGCCTCGACATCCTGCAGCCGAGCGACATCGGCATCTTCGTCTGGCGCGCGAGCGACCCGACGCTCGACATCGGCAAGGTCGCCGCCGCGCTGGATGCCGAGGGGTGGCTGGTCGGCCGCCAGCAGGAACCCGACGGCATCCACCTGCATCTCAACCCGATCCATCGCGAGGTCGCGGGCGAGTATGTGGAGGCGGTGTCGCGCGCGGTCGCGGCCGCACGCGGCGGGCAGAACAGCCGGATCGGCGCGAACGAGCGGACCTACTGAGCGGCACGGCGGATCGCGCGGCCATCCGCGTCGGTCGGTCGAACCATCGCGTCGTCGCGGATCGGCCGCTACAGAAATCTCTCAACCACATCGGTCGAGGACCGCGCCCCGATCGCGTCGAAATGCGCGTCGAGGAACGCCTCCGCCTTCGCCGCACCCAGCGCGCGCAGGTGCTGCAGGAAGCCCATGCTGGCATTCATCTTCGACGACGCGTTCAGCGCCGCCAGCTCCGCCTCCGCATCGATGCAGTGGATGAAGCAGCGCAGGTACTTCCCCGCCGGCAGGTCGCCCTTGTCGATCAGGTCCGTCACGAAGCGGATCATCCGCATCTCGCGCATCAGGGATGCGTTGAAGGCCAGCGTGTTCATCCGGTCCACGATGGCGCGGATGTCGCGCGGCACCTCCGGAATGTTCACCGGGTTCAGCTGCACGATCAGGATGTCGGGCGCGCCACCCATGTAGATCAGCGGGAAGATCGGCGGATTGCCGGAATACCCGCCATCCCAGTAGTGCTGTCCCTCGACCTCGACCGCCTGGTGCAGCAGCGGCACGCAGGCGGACGCCATGACCGCCGTCGCGCTCATCTCGCTGCGTTCGAACACGCGCAGCCGGCCGGTCAGGACGTTGGTCGCGCAGACGAACAGGGCCGGGCCGGCGGCCGACCGCAGCCGCGCGAAATCCACCACGGCCTCGATGTGTTCGTGCAGCGGGTTCGCGTTGGCCGGGTTGAATTCATACGGCGAGAACTGCCGCTGCATGACGTCGGCGATCCGCCAGGCCGGCGAGAAATCCATGTTGCCCGGGCTGAACATCAGGTCGATCGGCGTCGGCTGCACGGGCGAGAACGCCGCGATGTTGCCGATGCCCTCCCAGAACACATCGAGGCGCCGCTGCGCCTCCGCCGGCCCGCCGGCGATCAGCCCATCCACCAGCACGGCGGCGTTCATCGCCCCGGCGGAGGTGCCGACCACCGCCTCGATCTCGATGCGATCATCCGCCAGCAGCCGCTCCAGCACGCCCCAGGTGAAGGCGCCATGCGACCCGCCGCCCTGCAGCGCCAGCTTGATCCGCTTGCGGTTGCGCGTGGCCATCACACCCTACTTGCTGTCGAGCCGCGTCACCGGCGACCAATCCGCCGGCGGGCCATCGGGAAAGCGCGCGAGCCGCGCGGCATAGGCCGCGACCAGCGGGTCCTGCAACGGGTCACCGCATTCGTGCAGCGCCTCGCGCGCGGCGCCGAACTGGCCGGCGCGGAACCGGCGGATCGCCTCGCCCCAGGCGGGCAGGCGCGCCACCAGCGCGCGGTCGGCCAGCAGCGGCGCGTCCTGCGCGTCCGATGCCACGGACAGCCCGACCAGCTCATGCACCTCGACAGCGTCCTGCGTGCCCTTGGCCAGTACCACATCCACCGGGCGGAACACGAAACCGCTGCCCGCGCCGATGCGCGTCGCCTCGCTCACCAGGATCTGCGTGCCGTACATCTTGTTCATGCCCTCGAGCCGCGAGGCCAAGTTCACCATGGACCCGATCGCCGTATAGGCCATGCGGTCCGACGAACCGACATTGCCCACCACCGCATCGCCGCTGTGCACGCCGAAGCGCGTGTGCAGGCGCGGCCAGCCGCGCGCGGCGAACTCTTCCTCGAGCCGCAGCGTCAAATGCCGCGCGTGCAGCGCGGCGCGGCAGCCGTGCAGCGCATGCGCCAGGTCGCGCTTGGGCGCGTTCCAGATCGCCATCACCGCGTCGCCGATGTACTTGTCGATGGTGGCGTGGTGCGCCAGCAGGTCGTCGGTCAGCGCCTGGAAATAGGTGGAGGTGATGCGCATCAGCTCCTCCGGGTCCATGCGTTCGGCAATGCTGGTGAAGCCCTGCACGTCGGAGAACATCACGGTCAGGCGCCGGCGTTCTCCGCCCAGTTCGGCCGCAGCGCCCTCGGCCATCAGCTTGCGCACCAGGTCGCGCGGCACGTACACGCTGAACAGGCGCAGCGCGGCCTTCATGCCGCCCATCGCCTCGCCTAGCGCGTTCACCTCCGCCGTGCCGCCTGGCGGCGCGACGGGGTCCGCGAGGTCGAGCCGCCGGACCGCCTCGGCCTCCCGCGCCAGGCGCCGCAGCGCCGCGCCGACGCGCTGCGCCGCGAAGGCCGCGCCAGCGAACCCCACCAGCAGCCCGACCATCGCCAGCGCGACAGCCGAGAGCGGTGCGCCGGTCGGCGTGGCCGCGGCGGTCAGCGCCAGCGCGCCCAGCAGGAGGCTGCCCACGCAGGCAATCAGCAGCAGCAGCAGCACCAGCAGGGAGGGGCCGCGCGCGCCGGTGCTCACGGGTCGATCCCCGACCAGGCAAGCAGCGCATCGGCATCCGCGGGATCGAGTGCATCCAGCGCCGCCGCCCCGTCCTCGGCCGTCGCGCGGGGCAGGCCGAGGCGCCGCGCCGCGCCGGCATAGGCGGCCAGCTGCGCGCCGCGCACGGCTTCGACCCCCATGGCACGCGCCGGCGCGGTGGCCGGCGGCTGGAGGCGCAGCAGCGCGACGCGCGCGGCGTGGCTCGCGACACCCTCCGGCGCGGCCTGCCCCGCCGAAGCCAATTCGCGCGCGAGGAGCCGGCTCAGCCGCGGGCCAAGACGCGGCAGGCTGCTACCGAACAGGTCCGCCTCGCGTGCCAGGCGGCAGGACAGGTCCGGCGCCTCGTGCTCCTCCCAAGGCCATGTGGTGGCGAGGATGATACGCCGCAGGGTCGCGACCTGGTCGGCCGGCAGCCCCTCGGCGCGCGCAATGGCGGCGGCGGCATCGGCGGAGCGGCGTTCGAGCAGGCCGCGCTCGGCATGGACCTGGCCGTCATGCAGCAGGTCGTGCGCGGCCATCGCAGCGATCGCGAGTGCGGCTTCCTCGTTCGTCAGCTGGCCCATCCGCCGCGCCGCGCCCGCCAGCCAGCCCATGGCCCGGGTCGCCTCGGCCTGGTGGAGGCGGTCGTGATAGGCGGGTTCCAGGGCGGGCGGAAAACCGGCGCCATGGCGGTCGACCGCCCGTGCGATGGCCAGCGCGGTGCGTTGCGCGGGCGCACGGTCGTCCACGCCGCCCGTGGCATCCGCCAGCGCCGCGATGACCGCCGCTTCCATGTCCGGCGGCTGGTCGCGCAGCGCGACCAGCGCCTGTTCGGCGGCCAGCATCGCGCGCCGCGGTGCAGCCTGCGCCAGCGCGAGGTCAAGGACGGTGCTGTTCGTCGCGGCCGTTGCGGCCATGGCCTTCGCCGGTGGAGTGGCCGGACATCCTAGCCTGCGATCACGCGTCGGTGGAAAGCGTTGCGTGATCGCCGCCCGGTTCAGGCCACCGCCGCCTTGGGGCCGATGCCGAGCGTGCCGCGCATCGCGACCAGCATTTCGCGCGCCTTGTCGCCCAGTTCCTCGTCGGGGCCGGCGACGTGCTCGACCGCGGCCAACGCCTTGCGGCGGTCGGCGGCGGTTGGCAGCATCGTCGGCAGCGCCGCCAGCGCTTCCTCGCGCATCAGGGTCACGATCACGGTCTGCTCGCGGATCATGGCCTGGCGGGCCACCGGGCTCATGCCCACGAAGGGCGGTTCGGTGGTCAGCAGCGTGTTGGAGCGCGCGAGGCGCGTGCGCCGCACGCCACCGCGCGCATCGGCCAGCAGGATCATCATGCGCACCACGGCCTCGGCGTAGCCGCCCTCGGCGACGCGGGCACGGGCATCGGCGTGCTGGGCGGGTTCGTAGGCGACCGAGCGTCGCGCCGCCTCGGCCTCGGCGGCGGTGTCGTCGCCGGTCACGCCCATGGCCGCGAGGCCGCCATAGATGGCGTGGAAGGCGATTTCCATCGATGCATCGCGCATGTCGCGCCAGCTGTCGATGCTGCGCTCGACGCTGTCCGCCCAGGCCTTCTCCATCGCCACGAAGGGGTTGTCGGCGGCGGCCGGCGCACGGTGGTCGCGCGCCATGCCGGCCAGCGCGCGCACCGGCATCATGAAGGGGTTGAGGTCGCTGAACATGTAGCGGCGCATGCGCATCGGGCTGCGCTGGCGGCGGGCCTCGGCGCTCGCCTCGGTGGCGAATTGCCGCACGATCGGGCTGACCAGCACGTCGTAAAGATGCTGGTTCATCTCCGAGATCTTGGCGACCGCGGGGAAGGCCTCGTTGCTCGCCTCGCCGGACAGGGTGCGGATGTCGGCGATCTTGCGCTCGACGAGCTCGACCTGCCATTCCTCGTTGCCGCCGGTGCCGTCGTGGCCGGTGATGCGCATCTCGTACAGGCCCGGGGCGACCGCCTCGATCAATTCGAGCGTGGTGGCGATCTCGCTGTGTTCCTTCTTGGCCACGGCGCCCGAGACGAAGATGCCGAGATGCCCGATCTGGTCGTGCAGGAGGTACACGATGGTCTGGCCGAGCGACTTGATCTCCTGTTCGTCGCGATAGACGTCGGCGATCCAGCGCAGCGCCTGGCCGACCGGGGTGATGTTGTCGCCGGATGACGCGAAGACGATGACCGGCGCCTTCACCTCGCGCATGTTGAAGGTCTCGCCGCCGCCGGAGGAGATGGTGCCGGAGGAGAAGCGGTTGCCGATGAACAGGTTGTCGACGATCCAGCGGATCTCGTCCGTGGTCATCAGGAAGTAGCCGCCCCACCAGCGTTCGAATTCCAGGAAGCGGTCGGCCTCGGTATCCACGCTGGAATAGAGGTCGAAGTACTTCTTGAACCAGGTGTTGCCCGGCGACAGGCTTTCGAAGTTCGCCACCAGCCCCGCGCCGTCGAACTTGCCGTTGCCGAGGTCCGCCATCAGCGAGGACGGCCAGCCGCCGCCCGCGAGGCCACCCAGATAGCGCATCGGGTTGCGGCCCTTCTCGCCGGCCCAGTAGGACAGCGGCGCGCCGTTCAGCACCAGCGCGCCCACCGCGTCGGGGGCGGCCGCGCCCAGCATCATGGTCGCCCAGCCGCCCTGGCAATTGCCGATCACGACCGGCTTGGGCGCGGCCGGATGGTCGGCGGTGATGCGCGTGAGGAAGGTCGCCTCCGCTGCCGTCACGTCCAGGATGGTCTGGCCCTTCTCGGGTTCGCGGTAGAAGATCACGAAGTACACCGGGTGCCCGCGGCGCAGCGCGACGCCCACCTGGCTGTCGTTCTTGAAGCCGCCGATGCCGGCGCCGTGGCCGGCGCGCGGGTCGATGATGACGAAGGGGCGCAGCTTGGGGTCGACCGCGCGGGTGCCTTCGGGCGGCGTGATGCGCACCAGGGCGTAGTTCACCGGGCGCGGCAGGGTGCGGCCATCGACGATCGTCTCGTATTCGAAGAACAGCACCGGCTGGCAGCCGGCGCGTTCGTGCTCGACGAAGTTGTTGCCGGCCTCGCGCATCACGTCCCAGAACATCAGCCAGCGCTGCGCGGCGTCGGTGGCATAGGCCTGGGCGTCCTGCACCAGCGCGGCGGGGGTGCGGGTGAAGCGGGCGGCCATGTCCTTCATGGCCTGCGCGCTGCTGGCGCCGGGGGCTGCGGGCATCATGGCGCCGGCATGGCGGGACATGACTTCGGTCAGCGTGCGGACCTGGTCGAGCACGCGGGTCGCCGTCTCCTGGGCCTTCTCCGCCAGTTCGCGGGTCGGCAGGGTGGGGATGGGGGGCATGGCGGTCTCCGTGCTCAGGCCAGTGATGTGCGCCGCGACGCGCCGCGCTTCAAGCGTTTTCGCTGCGTTGCAGCACGCCCAGGACGTGGCGGGCGATCATGCCTTCCTCGTCGGTCTGGCGGACCAGCACGCGCGTGCGCGCGCCGGGGGGCGAAATTTCGGGCGCGTGGGCTGCGTTCAGAGCCGGATCGATAACGATGCCGAGGAATTCCAGGCCGTCGCAGACCGCGGCCCGGATGCCCGCCGCGTTCTCGCCGATGCCGGCGGTGAAGACCAGCGCATCGATGCCGCCCAGCGCCGCCGCCAGCGCGCCGACCTCGCGCCGCACGCGCCAGCAGAAATGCGACAGCGCCCGGGCGGCGCGCGGGTTGGCGCTGGCTTCCAGGTCGCGCACATCCTGGCTGATGCCGGACATGCCCTTCAGCCCGGCCTGGCCATACAGCAGCGTCTGGACGGTGGCGGCGTCCATGCCCTCGGTCGTCATCAGGTGCAGCAGCACGCCGGGGTCGATCTGGCCGCAGCGCGTGCCCATCGGCACGCCGTCCAGCGCGGTGAAGCCCATGGTGCTGTCGACGCTGCGCCCGTTGTGGATGGCGCACAGCGACGCGCCATTGCCCAGATGCGCCACCACCACGCGCCCGGCGGCCAGGGCCGGATCGGATTCCGCCAGGCTGTGCGCGATGTATTCGTAGGACAGGCCGTGGAAGCCATAGCGCCTGATGCCGCGGTCGTAGAATTCCGGCGGCAGGGCGAAGGTGTCGGCCTCCCAGGCATGGGCGCGGTGGAAGGCCGTGTCGAAGCACGCCACCTGCGGCACGCCGGGGAAGCGTTCCGCCGCCGCGGCAATGCCCGAGAGGTTGTGCGGCTGGTGCAGCGGCGCCAGCGGTGCGAGGTCGCGCAGGCGTTCCATCACCGCCACATCGACCAGCACGGGAGCGGCCAGGTCCGGCCCGCCATGCACCACGCGATGCCCGACCGCCGCCACGCGCCGCCCGGCCAGCACGCCCTCCAGCCAGTCGATGATGACACCGAGCGCGGCGCGGTGATTGCCCGGCGCCTCGCCATTGTCCCAGCGGCGATCGGCCAGCCGGGTGCCCGTCGCATCCCTTGCGGTGAAGTGCGGCGCGGCGCCGATGCCCTCCATCTGGCCGGCGAAGCGCGGGATGGGCGGGGGTGCGTCCGGGACCTCGAACAGCTCGAACTTGATCGAGGAGGACCCGGCGTTCAGCACCAGAACGGCATCGCCGGTCGCGATCATGGCGTCACCTCCGCCAGGCGCGAACGCCCGGTGCGGCGCCAATAGCCGTACAGCACCGCGAAGGCCGCCGACATGAGCCGCGCATGTTCGTCATCGGCGCGGCTGGTCAGCATGACCGGCACCTTGGCGCCGAGCACCAGCCCGCCGGTATCGGCCTGCGACAGGAAGACCAACTGCTTGGCCAGCATGTTCCCGGCTTCGAGGTTGGGCGCCACCAGCACGTCGGCGCGCCCGGCAACGGAGGAATGGATGCCCTTGGTGCGCGCCGCCTCCAGGTCCACCGCGTTGTCCATCGCCAGCGGACCATCGACCAGGCCGCCCTTGATCTGCCCGCGCTCGGCCATCTTGGCCAAGGCGGCGGCATCGACGGTCGACGGGATGGCGGGGTTGATCGTCTCGAGGGCGGAGAGGACGCCAACGCGCGGCGTCTCGATGCCGATCGCCCGCGCCAGGTCGATCGCGTTCTGCACGATGTCCGCCTTGGTCATCAGGTCCGGCAGGATGTTGATGGCGGCGTCGGTGATGATCATCAGGCCTTCATGGCCGGGGATATCGAGCACGAAGGCATGGCTGATGCGCCGCCCGGCGCGCAGCCCGCCATCGGATTTGGTGACGTGGCGCAGCACCTCGTCGGAATGGATGTTGCCCTTCATCACCGCCTCGGCGCGGGCTTCGTGCACCAGGGCCACGGCGCGGGCAGGGGCGGCGTGTACATCGGCGGTGGGTTCGATCCGCACGCCGGCCAGGTCCCAGCCGATGCGCTCCGCGACGGCGCGGATCTCGGCCTCGGGGCCGACGAGGATGGGTTCGATCAGCCCTTCCCTGGTGGCTTCCCAGGCGCCGCCGAGCGAGTTCTCGTCGGTCGGCGCGGCGATCGCGGTGGGCATCGGCGGCAGGCCGCGGCAGGCCTCCAGCAGGCGCAAGAACTTCCCGCGCGGCATCAGCGTCAGTTCCGGGATCACCACGCCATCGGTGACCAGGCGGTTCTGCGGCGGGCAGATCTCGGCCGTGCCGTCGACCACCAGGGTGCCGTCCGCCTTCTCGAGGCGGCACTCCATGACCAGCAGGTTGCCCGGCAGCTTCTCGCGCACCGTCACGGCGGCGATGACGGCTTCGCCGGCCTCGATGCGCGCATGGAAGCGCAGGCTCTGCGACAGGTAGACCGAGCCCGGCCCCGGCAGCTTGTTGCCGAACACGGCCGAGAACAGCGACGCGCACCACATGCCCGGCGCCACCGCGGTGCGACCGGTTTCCTGTTCGGATTCGCCGGGCAGGTTCACCGGATTCATGTTGCCCGACGCATGGGCGAAGACGATGAGGTCGTTGGGTGTGCAGACGCGGGTGATGCTGGCGGTCTCGCCCAGCGCGATGTCGTCCCAGGTGCGGCCGATCAGGGCGGGGGCGGTGATGGTCACAGGCGCATCTCCGGGATGGCGTCGGGCAGGATCAGGGGCGCGGTGGTGGCGGCGAGGATCTCGTCCACGCCGACGCCCGGGGCGCGTTCGCGCAGCACCAGGCCCTCGGGCGTCGGTTCGATCACCGCGAGGTCGGTCACCACCAGGGATACCGGGCGCGCGGCGGTCGGTGGCAGGGTCAGCAGCGGGACGATCTTCGCCTCGCCCCTGGCGGCGTGCTGCATGGCGATGACCACGCGCTTCGCCCCGGCCACCAGGTCCATCGCCCCACCCATGCCGGCCACCATGCGGCCCGGCACCATCCAGTTCGCCAGCCGTCCCGACGCATCAACCTGCAGCCCGCCCAGCACGGTCATATCCAGGTGCCCGCCGCGGATCAGCGCGAAGGACATGGCGCTGTCGAAGGAATAGGCGCCGGGCAGCGCGCTGATGTAGCCGCCGCCGGCGTCGGTCAGGTTCGGATCCTCCATGCCGTCGGGCGGCTGGGCGCCGAAGCCGATGATGCCGTTCTCGCTCTGGAAGGCCACCACCATGCCCTCGGGCACGTAGCGCGAGACCAGGGTGGGCAGCCCGATGCCGAGGTTGACCAGCATGCGGTGGCGCAATTCGCCGGCCACGCGGCGGGCGATGATTTCCTTGCCGTCCATCAGCGCGGCCTCTCGACCAGATGGGTGACCAGGATGCCGGGGGTCCTGACGTGGTCGGGCGGGATCACGCCCACCGGCACGATCTCGTCCGGCTCGGCGATCACGATGCCCGCCGCCATCGCCATGAGTGGGTTGAAGTTCGTGGCGGTGAGGCGAAAGGTCAGGTTGCCGTAGTAGTCGGCCTCATACGCATGCAGCAGCGCGACATCGGCGCGCAGCGGCGTCTCGAGCAGGTAGTCGCGGCCATCGACCGCGATCACCTGCTTGCCCTCGGCGACCGAGGTGCCGATGCCGGTGGGTGTCAGCACGCCACCGAGGCCCGCCCCGGCGGCGCGGATGCGTTCGGCCAGCGTGCCCTGCGGCACCAGGTCCACCTGCATCTCGCCCGCGATCATCTTTTTCTGCGTGACCGGGTTGGTGCCGATATGGCTGACGATGGCGCGCGCCACGCAGCCGGCATCGATCAGCTTGCCGATGCCCAGGCCCGGCTTGCCGGTGTCGTTGCCGATGATGGTCAGGCCCTTGGCGCCGCGCGCGACCAGGGCGTCGATCACGCGGTGCGGGGACCCCACGGCCATGAAGCCGCCGATCATCACGCTGGCGCCGTCGGGCACCAGGGTGGCCGCGTCCTCGGGGGAGATCGCCTTGCGCATCGCCCTCAGGCCACGTTGTGCAGGCCGGCGTCGACATAGATCGTGTCGCCGGTCATGCCGCTGGAGGCGCCGCCCACCAGGAAGGACACCACGCGCCCGACCTCGGCGATATCCACCAGGCGGTGCTGCGGCGCGCGTTCCTGCGCCATCTGCACCAGCTCGTCGAACTGCGCGATGCCCGAGGCCGCGCGCGTCTTCAGCGGGCCGGGGGAGACGGCGAAGGCGCGGATGCCCTTGTCGCCCAGTTCCGCCGCGGCATAGCGCACCGACGCCTCGAGCGCCGCCTTCACCGGCCCCATCATGTTGTAGTTCCCGACCACCTTGTCGGACCCATAGTACGACATGGTGACCAGGACGCCGCCCTGGCTCATCAGCGGTTCGGCCAGCTTCGCCATGCGCAGGAAGGACCAGCAGGAGACGTGCATGGCCTGCGCGAAGCCCTCGGGCGAGCAATCCACCACGCGCCCGTGCAGATCATCCCGTGGGGCGAAGGCGATGGAATGGATGACGAAGTCGAGCCGCCCCCATTCCTGCGCGATGCGGTCGAACAGCGCCTCCAGCGCGCCTGGCTGCTGCACGTCCATCGGCGCGATGATCTGGGCCTGCAACTGCTCGGCCAGCGGGCGGACGTGCTTCTCGGCCTTCTCGTTCAGGTAGGTGACGGCGAGGTCGGCACCGAAGGCGCGCAGCTTCACCGCGCAGCCATAGGCGATGGAATCGGCATTCGCGATGCCGACCACGAGGCCGCGCTTGCCCTTGAGCATGTCCCCCACGCGGCTGTCGGGGTCCCAGACCCGGGGCAGGGGGTCGGTCGGACGGGCTTCGGCCATCACGGTCTCCTGCACAGGCGGCCTGTCGATACCCGGCCCAACGTGGCGCCACCTTGCACTAGGACAAACAAGCGGGCTCCGACATGAGTTTTTTGTTGCAGCGCAGCAGGCGCGATCGCTGGACCGATCGCGGTGGCGGTGTTTGGCTGCCAGGTCAGGAGGAACGCCCGCATGCAAGGCATCGTCTTCACCGGCGACCGTCGGCTCGAACTGATGGAGTTTCCGGACCCATCGCCGGGACCTGGCGAGGTGGTGCTCGAGATCCGCGCCTCGGGCATGTGCGGCAGCGACCTGAAGTTCTACCGGGCGCCAGCCGGCCCCGGGCGCACCGCGGCATTGGGCCTGGGTGCCAGCAGCGGGCCGATCATCGCGGGGCACGAGCCCTGCGGCGTGGTTGTCGCGGTGGGCGCGGGCGTCGCGCCGAACCAGGCCTGGGTCGGCATGCGCGCCATGCAGCATCATTATCGCGGCTGCGGCGCCTGCCCGCAGTGCAACACGGGCTGGATGCAGCTGTGCGACGACGGCGTGCAGGCGGTCTATGGCGCGACCGCGCACGGCGCCCATGCGCGCTACCTCAAGGGCCCGGCCCGCACCATGGTCGAGTTGCCGGAGGAATTGTCGTTCGAGGCCGGGGCGGCCATCTCCTGCGGCACCGGCACCGCCTGGGGCGCCCTGCAGCGGCTGGGGCTGACCGGGGACCAGACCATCGCCGTGTTCGGGCAGGGGCCGGTCGGGCTGTCGGCCACGCTGCTCGCCGCGAAGATGGGCGCGCGGGTGATCGCGCTCGACACCTCGCCCGAACGCCTGGCCGGACCTGCTGATCAACCCCGCCGAGACCAACGACGTGCTGGGGGCGATCAAGGAGGCGACGCATGGCCGCGGCGCGCATGCGTCGATCGATGCCTCGTCCAACCCGCTCGCGCGGCGCCAGGCGGTGCAATGCGTGCGCACCTGGGGCACCGCCTGCTTCGTGGGCGAGGGCGGGGAGGTCACGCTCGATGTCAGCCCCGACCTGCTGCGCCGGCAGGTGACGCTGGTCGGGTCCTGGACCTTCTCGACGGTCGGCCAGGCGGAATGCGCACGCTATGTCGCGGACCGCGGCATCGATGTGGATGCGCTGTTCACCCATCGCTGGCGGCTCGACCAGGCGGAGGAAGCGTATCGGCTGTTCGACCGGCAGACCGAGGGGAAGGGCGTGATCCTGCCGGCGGCCTAGGTCGACCGGGCCGCCGGGCGCGCCGGGCGAATGTCGCCGACGCGGCTTGCCTCGGATGCGAGCCCGGCGGAAGGTGCGCGGCCTGCCTTCTCAGAGGAACGCCATGTACATCGAACACCGCCAATACACCTTCCACCCCGGCAAGCAGCCGCAATGGATCGACGCCTTCGGCAGCATGGGCTTTCCGTCATCCGTGCGCACGCTGGGCGCGCCGTCGATGGGCACCTTCACGGTCGAGGTCGGCACCATCAACCGCTTCGTCTTCATGCGCGGCTGGGACGACATCGACACCCGTGACGCCGGCATCGCCGCGCGCGAGGCGGATCCGCAATGGGGCGAATTCAAGAAGGCCGCCGCCGGCTGCATCGCGAGCCAGGAGGTGAAGTTCCTGAAGCCGACCGGCTTCTCGCCGATCACCTCCGCCAAGGGCTTCTCCTTCAAGCGCGAGATCGGCGGCACCGGCATGGTCGTCGACCACCGCACCTACGACTTCCACCCCGGTAAGATGCCGGCCTGGATCAAGGCGTATGAGGAACTCGGCCTGCCGGTGCAGAAGCGCATCCTGGGCCAGTTGCTGATGTTCGCCGTGACCGAGATCGGGCCCATCAACCAGGTGGTGTTCTGCTGGCTGTACGAAGGCTTCGGCGACCGCGACCGCCGCCGCACCGCCATGATGAACGACCCGCAGTGGCAGGAATTCGGCAAGGTCGTGGGTGGCCTGGGCGCGCTGAAGCAGCAGACCGTGATGGCGCTGAAGCCGACGGCGTTCTCGGTCGTGAAGTGAGCGTGCCCGGCGCGGGCCGAACAGCCCGCGCCGTGGCCCAGCAGGGCAAGCAGGATGACCAATCTTCCAATCCCCGCCGCCAGCCCCGCGCTGCGCACCGAGATCCTCGACTGGCTCGACCGCTTCGCCGCCTGCGTGCGCGATGTCGATTTCCGCGCCGCCTACCCGTTCTGGCACGACGACATCGTGATCTTCGGCACCTACCAGGAACTGGTGCGCAGCCGGGCCGCCTGGACCGACACGCAGTGGTCCAACGTCTGGCCGCGCACCAAGGATTTCCGCTTCGACCTGGCGCATACCGAGGTGCTGGCCTCGGCGGATGGCGGCACGGCGGTGGCGGTCACGCCCTGGTCCAGCACCGGCTGGAGCCCCGACGGCAGCGAATTCGACCGCCCGGGGCGCGCCACCATCATGCTGCAGAAGCAGCCGGACGGGCGCTGGGTGGGGGTGCACAGCCACATGTCGCTCGGCCGCGGCGTGCCGCAGGACAGCCACGGCACGCGGCCGATCAAGGCGCGCTGAGGCGGCCTTGTGCCGGGCTGCGTCCCGCCCCGGCCCATGACCGGGCGCATCCTTGAGGGCTGGCCCGGGCCGGCGCCGGTCCTTGGAACCCGCGTGCCGCGCTTCACGCGCGCTTAAGCCCTGGCGGCCAGGATGGTCCTCCTCGCCACCAGGTGGAATCATGCAGGAAATCGTGCGCCCGAGCGCCGTGAACGCCGCGGACCGCTTCCTGACCTTCGCCTTCGCCGCGGCGGAACTGCTGGTCGAGGCCGATGCGGATGGCCGCATCACCTTCGCCGAGGGCGCCTTTCCCGCGCGATTCGGCCGCTCCGGCGGCAGTTTCATCGGCCGCCCCGTGCAGGACCTGGTCGCGCGCGACCAGCGCTCGGGCATGGGCACCGCGCTGGAACTGCTGAGCGCGACGGGGCGCATCCGCCCCACCGCCATCCGCCTGGCGGACCGCGCGCGCTCGCCCTTCAGCGTCGCGGGCCTGGCGGCGCCGGGGCGTTCGGGCGCCTTCTGCCTGACCTTCTCGCCGCTGCCCAACGACCTGCCGGGCGGGCCACTGCCGGGCGGGCCGGGCCTTGCGCGCGCGGCGGAGGAAATGCTGCGCGGGGCGGAGGAGAACGGCGCGCTTGGCCTGATCGAGCTTATTGGCGATGGCGGGGCGCTGGCACCGCGCGCCGACCTCGCCGCGCGCATCCAGGCGCTGCTCGCGGCGCAGGGCGGCGCGGGCACCGTCGCGGCGGATTTCGGCTCCGGCCGCTTCGGCGTGCTGCCCGGGGAAGGGCTGCCCGACCTCGGCGCGCTGTCGAAGCAGGTGGCGTTGTTGTTGGCGCAGCACGGGCTGCCGGGGACGATCGGCACGCGCGCCGTCTCGCTGGCGGCGGATGGGCTGTCGCCGGTGCAGGCGACGCGCGCGCTGCGCTTCGCGCTGTCGGCCTTCGCCCGTGGCGGCGACGAGGCGCTGGAGAAGGCCGGCTTCTCCGGCGGCCTGACCGGCTTCGTGGCCAGCGCGGCGGAACGCGCCACCGCGCTGCGCCGGACCATCGCCGAGCGGCGCTTCCGCCTGGCCTTCCAGCCCATCGTGCTGCTCGCCGACCGGCGCGCGCACCACTACGAGGCGCTGCTGCGCCCCATTCCCACCCCCGGCACGCCCTACGGGGAGGCATCCGAATTCATCGCCCTGGCCGAGACCGTGGGCCTGTCGGAGACGCTCGACTGGGCGGTCGTCGAGACCGCCTGCGAGGCGGCGCGCGCGGCCGCCGGCACGCGCATCGCCTGCAACCTGTCCGGGCTGTCGCTGCAATCGGCGGCCTTCCGCGAACGGCTCTGCACCATGCTCGAAGCCGCCCCGGACCTCGCGAAGCGCCTGCTGGTCGAGATCACCGAGACCGCCGAGATCGAGGACGAGGCGGAGGCGCGACGCACGGTCGATGCCCTGCGCGCGCTCGGCCTGCCGATCTGTATCGACGATTTCGGCGCCGGGGCCGCGGCCTTCCGCTACCTGCGCGCCTTCCGGGTGGATTTCGTGAAGGTGGATGGCGTGTACGTGACCAATTCGGTCGAGAGCGAACGCGACCGCGGCTTCATCGCCGCCATGGTCGACCTGGCGCGCACCGTGGGCGCCCAGGTGGTGGCCGAGCGCATCGAGACCGAGGCGCAGGCCGCGCTGATGGCCGAACTGGGCGTTGCCTTCGGCCAGGGCTACCTGTTCGGCCGCCCCGGGGCGCTGCCGGGCGCCTGACGCCGCGGTCACCGGGGGGCGACGCGGCGCTTGCCCTTCGCCGCGGGCCGGCGCAGGAAGCCCGGCGATGACGCAGCCTGCCCTGCCACAGATCACCGTGGTGATCCCCTGCTTCAACGAGGCCGCCAACGTCGCGCCCATGGTCGCGCGGCTCGATGCCGCGCTGGCGGGCATCGCGTGGGAGGCGATCTTCGTCGACGACGACAGCCCCGACGGAACGGCGGCGCGCGCCAAGGCGATCGCCGCGACCGACGGCAGGGTGCGTTGCATCCGGCGGGTCGGCCGGCGCGGCCTGGCCTCCGCCTGCGTCGAGGGCATCCTGTCCTCCGCCGCGCCGTTCGTCGCGGTGATCGACGGCGACCTGCAGCACGACGAGACGATCCTGCCGCGCATGCTGGCGGCGCTCCAGGCCGGCGAGGCCGAGGTCGCCATCGGCAGCCGCAACATCGCCGGCGGCACCAAGGGGGAGGGGCTGTCGCCGTTGCGCCGCATGGTCTCCGACGGCGGTGCGGCGCTGGCCAATGCCACGCTGCCGGTGCGCGTGGGCGACCCCATGAGCGGCTTCTTCGCCATGCCGCGGCCGTTGTTCGAGGAGATCGCCCCGCGCCTGACCGCAACCGGATTCAAGATCCTGCTGGACGTGCTGCTGTCGGCCGGGCGGCCGCTGCGCATCGCGGAATTCCCGTACACCTTTCGGGCGCGCGAGGCGGGGGAGAGCAAGCTCGACGCCGGGGTGCTGCTGGAATTCGCCGGGCTGCTGGCGGACAAGACGCTGGGCGGCGTGGTGCCGCTGCGCTTCATGGCCTTCGCGCTCGTGGGCGGCATCGGCGTGCTGGTGCACCTGGCGGTGCTGGGGCTGCTGCACGGGGTGGGGCCGGTCGGCTTCGGGCCGGCACAATGGGCGGCGACCTTCGTCGCCATGACGGCGAACTTCCTGCTGAACAACCGCATCACCTATCGCGACCGGCGGCTGCGCGGCCCCGCGCTGCTGCGTGGGCTGGTGCTGTTCTATGTGGTGTGCGGCATCGGTGCGGCGGCCAATGTGGGCATCGCCGGGCTGCTGGTGCGCGATGACCTGCTGGGCTGGCGGCTGGCCGGTGCGGCCGGGGCGCTGCTGACGGTGGTGTGGAACTACGCGGTGTCCTCCACGCTGGTGTGGCGGGCGCGCTGATGGGCTGGGTCGCGGCGCTGGCCGCGCTGACGGCGCTGCGCCTGGTGCTGGCGGCCCTCGTGCCCTTGGCACCGGACGAGGCCTATTACTGGGTCTGGGCGCGGACCCTGCAGGGTGGCTACCTGGATCACCCGCCGATGGTGGCGGTGTTCATCGCGCTCGGCACGGCGATCGCCGGCGAGACGTCGCTGGGCGTGCGGCTGCTCGCACCGCTGTCGATGGCCTTGGGGTCGATCCTGCTGGCGCGGGCGGCGGAGGACCTGTTCCCCGGCCGCAACGCGGGCCCCTGGGCGGCGGCGCTGTTGAACGCGACGTTGCTGGCGGGGCTCGGCGGCGTGACCATGACGCCCGACACGCCGCTGCTGTTGTTCTGGACCGCGGCGCTGTGGGCGGCCGCACGGCTGCATCGCAGCGGGGATGGGCGGTGGTGGCTCGTGGTGGGTGCCTGCGCGGGGTTGGCGCTGGCCAGCAAGTACACCGCCGTGCTGTTCGGCGCCGGGATGGTGCTGTGGGTGGTGCTGGACCCCGCGATGCGGCGGTGGATCGTGCGCTGGCAGCTCTGGGCCGGCGGTGCCGTCGCGCTGCTGGCCTTCGCGCCGGTGGTTGCCTGGAATGCCGCGCATGGCTGGGCGTCCTTCCTGAAGCAGGGCGGCCGGGCCGGGGATGGCGGCTTCACGCTGCGCTTCCTGGGCGAATTGCTGGGCGGGCAGGCGGGGCTGGCGACGCCGCTGGTCTTCGTGCTGTGCGTGGCGGGTGCGGGCGCGGCGGCGCTGGCCTGGTGGCGGCGGCGGGACACGGCGGCGCTGCTGCTGGCGGCGCTGGTGCTGCCGGGCGCGGCGCTGTTCCTGTGGCAGGCCACCGGCAGCCGCGTGCAGGGGAACTGGCCGGCGGTGCTGTATCCCGCCGCGGCCATTGCCGGGGCGGCGCTGCTGCGCGCGCCCGGCTGGCTGCGCCTGCGGGTGCCGGCGCTGGTGCTGGGCGCGGTGATGACGGGGGGCGTGTATCTCCAGGCCGTGGCGGCGCCGCTGCCGCTGCCGCGCGGCAGCGACCCGACGCTGGCGCGCCTGGGTGGCTGGCCGGATTTCACCGCCGCCGTCGCCGCCGCGGCGGACCGCGAAGGCGCCGGCTTCGTCGCGGCGGAGGAATACGGCCTGGCCTCGCTGCTGGCCTTCCGCCTGCCGCGGGACCGGGTGGTCATCGCCATGGATGCGCGCTGGCGTCATTTCGCGCTGCCATCGCCGCCCACCCCCGTAACCGGGTTGCTGGTCCGCAGCGAAAGACGGGGGGAGGGTCCGCCACTCTGGCCCGGTGCGGAACCGGCGCCGGACGGGCGCCTTCTTCGCAGCCGGGGCGGGATACAGGCGGAGGCCTATCGGCTGTTCCGCGTGACCACCGCCCCGGGACAACCGCCCGCCGTGGTGCTGCCGCGCCCGGCCGACTGAAACGCTTGAAGCCGGCCGCGCCATGCCGATCTCTCAGGCCGAACGGAGTGACCGAGATGCAGATCCGAATCCGCCGCGGCTGGGAAGTGCCCGAAGCCCGCGTGACACCCGAGCACCTGGTGTTCGGCCGCCGCAAGGCCTTCGGGATCGGCGCGGGCCTGCTCGGCGCCGCCGGCGCGGCGCAGGCGCAGGGAACGGCGGGCGGGCTGCCCCCGGCCATGCGGAACACGCGCTTCGCTCCGGGCCGCGACATCAGCCCCGAGCGCGACGTCACCACCTTCAACAATTTCTATGAATTCGGCACCAGCAAGTCGATCAGCCAGGGCGCCCAGCGCCTGCCGCAGCGTCCTTGGACCGTGAAGGTCGAGGGCATGGTGGAAACCCCGCGCGAATTCGGCATCGAGGACCTGCTGCGCACCATGCCGATCGAGGAGCGGGTCTATCGCCTGCGCTGCGTCGAGGCGTGGTCGATGGTGGTGCCCTGGACCGGCTTCCCGCTGTCGGCCTTGCTCGACCAGGTGAAGCCGCTCGCCTCCGCCCGCTACGTGACGTTCGAGACGGCGGTGATGCCGGCGGTGATGCCGGGCCTGCGGCAATCCTGGTATCCCTGGCCCTATGTCGAGGGCTGCACCATCGCCGAGGCCGCCAACGACCTGTCCTTCATGGTGGTCGGCGCCTACGGCAAGCTGCTGCCGCCGCAGAATGGCGGGCCGATTCGCTTCCACCAGCCGTGGAAGTACGGCTTCAAGGCCGGCAAGTCGCTGGTGAAGATCACCCTGACGGACCGCCGCCCGGTGTCCTTCTGGGAGCGCATCCAGCCGCAGGAATACGGCTTCTGGGCCAATGTGAACCCCGCGGTGGCGCATCCGCGCTGGAGCCAGGCCAGCGAGCGTGCGCTGGGCAGCAATGCGCGAATTCCCACGCAGATGTTCAACGGCTACGGCGATTTCGTGGCGGACCTTTACAGCGGCCTGCAGAACGAGCGACTTTGGACATGACATGGTCCTTCGCACCCTCGCCCTCGTTCTGTTCGGCCTCGCCCTGTGCATGGGCATCTTCCTCGGCTGGGGATACCCGCTCGGGACGATGATGTACGGGGCCAACACCTCGGCGCTGGGCACCAGCCAACTGGGCCTTCAGCGCCTGGTCGGGCCGTCCATCTGGAACGCGGCCTTCGTGCCGATGCTCGCATTGCCGGCCTGGACGGCGCCGGCCTTCATCGGCGTGGTGTTCATGATCATCGCGGCGATGCGGCCGGGAAAGGGCTGAGCGGCCGCTCCGGCTGCCGGATGCGCCCCGCGGCGCATCCTCGCTGAACCCTCGCCGGGGCCACGGACTGGGGGCGCTATTCGACCCGCGCGCCCGAGATCTCCACGATGCGCTGCCAGCGCGGCACCTCGCCGCGGATCATGCGCACCGCCGCCTCGGGGCTTTCGCTCAGCACGATGCCGTAGCCCAGCGGGCGCAGCCGGTCGATGAATTCACGCTGCCGGCTGACCGTGTGCACGGCGTCGAAGATGCGCTGCACCACGGCGGCGGGCGTGCCGCCGGCGGTGGTGACCACATTCCAGTTGATCAGCGAATGGTCGCCCAGGCCGAGGTCGGCGAAGGCCTTCATCCCCGGCACCTGCGGCAGCAGCGCGATGGGATCGCCCGAGGAGACCGCCAGCGCCTTGAAGCGCCCGGCCTCCACATGCGGCATCAGCGCCGGCATGACATCGAACATCATGTCGATGGTGCCCGACAGCAGGTCGTTGATGGCCGGCCCGCCGCCGCGATAGGGCACGTGCAGGATCTTCGCATCGGCGAAGCGGTTCACCGCCGAGATGTTCAGGTGCGACGACGTCCCCGTGCCGGACGACCCCATCTTCACCTGTTCCGGATTGGCGCGCGACCACTGCACCAGGGCGCGGAAATCGGTCCAGCCGCGGGCCTGGGCGGCCTGCGCGTTCACCACGCACAGCAGCACGCCGTCGGTGAGTTGCGTGACGGGTGTCAGGTCGCGCAGCGGGTCGAAGGGCATGCGCGCGTGCATGAACGGCATGGCGCAATACGACGTGGCGCTGACCAGGCCGAGCACCGTGCCGTCGCGATCCCCCTTGGCGATGGCATCGGCGCCGATCAGCCCGCCGGCGCCCGCGCGGTTTTCCACCACGACGGTCTGGCCGAGCACGGGGCCGAGCCGGTCGGCGAGCAGGCGCGAGGTGATGTCGACCGCCCCACCCGGCGGGAACGGGACGATGATGCGCACGGTGCGCCCGCCGGCGAGCGGCTGGGCGAGGGCGGGGGCGGCGAGCGCCCCGGCGGCCGCGCCGAACAGGACGCGGCGGCCGATGATGGAGTCTGTCGGCATGGCGTGGGTCTCCGGCTGCGTTGAGGACGCAGCCTGACGCGCCCGCGCCCCGTGTGGAAGCCCGGCCTCAGCGGCAGCGGCAATTCCCGCCGACATCCGATCGCAGATTCTGCCGCACCCAGGTGACGCCGTCGGGCTGGAAGTCGAAGGACGGGCCGATGATGCAGATCTCGGAATGGCCACGCCCGGATTGCATCTGCGACATCGTCGCGCGTTCGACCATGATGCGGTTGTTGACGCAGTAGACGGTGGCGGGAGTGGACTGCGCCGCGGCCGCGAGAGGCGACAGGGCGCCGAGAAGGGCGGCAGTGGCAACGATGCGCTTGGTCATGCCCGCGGGCTCCCGGTCAGATGCGATTCGCAAGCCTAGCGCGGTCGACGCCGTTGCCACAGCGACACGCATCCCGCGCAGCCGCGCGTCCCGCCCTGTCACCGCAGTGCGGGCGCTTCGGCGGCCGGAGCGACGTCCAGGGCGCGCCTG
Organism: Rhodospirillales bacterium Ga0074136; assembly: GCA_001464375.1. Lineage (GTDB taxonomy): Bacteria > Pseudomonadota > Alphaproteobacteria > Acetobacterales > Acetobacteraceae > Neoroseomonas. The sequence continues at coordinate 32,728 of LNEW01000116.1, forward strand.
GCCGCGACGATGGCGTCGTGCGCTGCGGGAGTGAGGTCGAAGCCGACCAGCGCGGCGGGCAGGGCCCAGGCCACCTCGCTCACATCGTCGCCGGCGCGCGCTTCGCCTTCCAGCCACCGCGCCGCGAAGTCGATGATGGTGTAGTGATAGAGGGCATGCCCGGCCTCGTCGCGGGAGATCGCGTCGACCACGATTGCCAGCGCCAGCGGCCCGACCTCGATGCCCGCTTCCTCGCGCAATTCGCGTCGCGCGGCGTCCTCGGCGGTCTCGCCCAGGTGCTGCGCGCCGCCGGGCAGGGACCATTGGCCAAGCCGGGGCGGCTTGCCGCGGCGCACCAGCAGCACATGCTCGCCCTTGAAGACAATGCAGCCGATGCCGACCCAGGGACGGTCGGGGTATTCGCGGCCCGTCACGTCGTCACCCGCGTCACTGCGGGCGCGGCGGCTCGGCGGGAGAAGCCGGCGCGGCGGGCGGCGCCGCGGCGGGCGCTTCGGCGGGGGCTTCAGGTGTCTCGGCCGGCGGCGGCTCGGCGGCGCGCAGGTCGGACAGCAGCGGCACGAAGGCCTTCTCCTTCCAGGCGCCCACCTGGTAGGCCCAGCCGCGCCAACGCGCGTTCAGCCGCGCGGCCTCGTCGTCGCCCTCGGCGGCCAGGGTGATCCACAGCGCCTCGCCATCGCGGCGCGGACGCACCACCACGGCGAGGCTGTCGGTCAATTCGAAACGGCCTTCGCCAAGCGCCTCGCCGGGCGCCTCGGCCTCCGGTCGGACATCGAGGAAGGTGAGGAATTCGAAGGCGCGCCCGGCCTCGTCGAGTGCCGTCTCCTCGGCGGGCGGCGCGTCCGCGGGGTCGGTGATGCGCAGCGTGCCATCGGGTTCGCCGCTGCGGGCCAGCACCAGCGGCGGCTGGCCCTCGCGCGCCACCGCAATGCGGCGGATGCGTTCACGCGGGAAATTGGCGATGTCGCGATCGAGCCACAGCTGCGGGTCGGAATCGACCGGGATACGGCCCTCGGCCAGCCAGGCCTGGTTCTCCCCGGGGCGGCGCACATAGGCGCTCTCGGGCACGTTGCCCTGGGTGCGCACGCGGCGCCGGCCGATCACCAGTTCCGCGATCACCGCGCCCTGGCCATCCAGCACGCGCAGCAGGGTGGAGGTCGCACCCGCTCGCGCCGGGTCCTCGACGCCGAGGCGATCCAGCATCTCGGGATTGGCGGTGCGCGGTTCGGTAAGGCGCAGTTCGGTCAGGCCGACCAGCAATTCGCGCACCTTCTCCTGGCGCACCGGGTAGCCGCCCTTGGCGGGCAGCACCCAGGTCTCGCCGCGGCGGGTGACTTCCAGCGTGCCGTCATGGCGGGTCGCGACGATGCGCGCGGCCCCCTGCAGGCGCTGCGCCAGGCCCGGGAAGGCTAGCGCGGCCCCCGAGGGCGCAGGCGGGGCCGGCGTGCCGGGCTTGAGCAGCAACGCGCCGCCCACGGCCGCGACGGCGGCGCCCGACAGCAACAGCAGGCTGCGACGATCCATCGCGCGTTCTCCCTCAGGCCCGCGCCGCGGCGCGTCGGCGCTGGCGTGCCACGCCGACGCCGATGGCGAAGATCGTCAGCAGCAGCGGCACGGCGGCGATGTTCAGCACGCGCAGCCAGGTTTCCGTGCGTTCGATGTCGCGCCGCAGGTCCAGTTGCACGGCGCGCAATTGCTGGCGCGTCTGCAGGATCTGCGCGCGCGCCGCGTCGATCTCGGCCCGCTGTTCGGCGGTAATCACCGCGCTGCCCTGGCCGCGTTCGCCGCCCTGGCGGAGTTCGCGCAGGCGGCGTTCGGTCGCTTGCAGGCGCTCGGTCAGTTCGCGCTCGGTCTGGCGGAAGCGCGCATCGGCGTCGCGGCGGATGTCGTCGACCACCGTGAAGGGACGCAGCGATTCGCCGCGCGAGCGCAGCGAGATCAGCGCATCGCCGCCGGCGAAGGTATCGACCAGGTTGGCCACCAGGGCGCCGTTGTCGCTGATCGGGGTGGCGACCTGCTGGCCGAAGAAATCCTGCACGCGGACCCAGAAGCGGTCCTCGAGCAGATCGGCATCGTTGATCACCACGAAATTGGCGGCGCCCTCGCTGCGGGCGCGGTGCGCGGGGAAGTCGGCGGGGCGCTCCGCACCCTCGGGCGGCGGCGGCGGGCCGTCGGGGAAGGCGGACGGAATGTCGCCGCGAACGCGTGCGGCGATGACGCGGCGCACGCCATCGGGGCGGAACTCGGCCAGGATGCGTGCCGGGTCGGGGTTTTCCTGCACGCGCGCGACATTGGCGGTCATGCTGCGGTCGGAACTGGTCAGCAGGGGCACGAATTCCACGCTCGCGCCCTCGCGGCGCTGCAACCAGCCCGCCGAGGCGACGGTCACCTGGTTGAGCTGCGCCGTGGCGACCTCGGCCTGGCTGATCGAATCGCCCTGCAGGTTGAACCACGCCACGTAGTCCACCGCCTGCACCCGGTCATTGGGGTTGGCGCGGACGCGCCAGGCGCCGCGCAGGTCCAGCACCACGCCGTCATGCGGCGCGTCGATGCCCCAGGGATTGAGCAGGCGGTCGAGGTTCGACGAGGTCATCCGCGGCGGCTGCCCGCCCGGGCCGGGGCGGCCGGCCTGGCCTTCGGAATGCGGGTCGGTGAAGACGATCAGCTTGCCGCCGCGCATGACGAACTGGTCGATGGCATAGAGCGTCGCGTCCGGCAGGCCCTGCGGATGGATCACCATCAGCACCTGCACGTCGTCGGCGATGCGCTGGGCGTCCAGCGCGACATCCTGCACCGTGAAGAACTGCCGCAGCGTCTGCATGAAGGCATAGGGCTGCCCCGCCGGCCCGCCGCGCATCATCATCATCATGCGCGGGTCGCCGTTGACCGGCAGGGAGGACATCACGCCCAGCATCGGCCTGCGCGGATTCGACAATTCATAGACCAGCCGCGTCAGGTCGAATTCCAGGAAGCGCTCGCGCTCGGGCTGGAAGAACGGGACGGTGCGCTCGTCATCCAGCAGGTTCACGCCGGCCAGGCCGAAATAGATCTGCTCGCCGGACTGGTCGACCGGGACGCCCTGCAAACCATAGGCGAGGGCGCGGTCCTCGGTCTCGCTGAAGGGCTCGGGGTCGAAGACTTCCAGGCGGACGCGGCCGCCCGAGACGGCGGCGTATTCCTCGAGCATCGCGCGCACGCGCTCGGCGTAGGAGCCGTAGGCCGGCACCGCGGAACCGAGGCGGCGCGAATAGAACAGCCGCAGCGTCACCGGGTCCTGCAGGCCCTGCAGCACCGAGACCGTGCCGGCCGACAGCGTGTACAGCCGCTGCTGCGTGAGATCGACGCGCGCGCGCGGCGCGAGGCGATCCACCAGCATGTTGACGCCGACCGCCAGCACCGCCGCGGCGACAATGCCGAGTGCCGAGGACCACAGGCGCCGCGAACCGGGGCGGGGAGTTGCCATGCCGCTCATCGGATCAATCCGCCTTCCGGTGGTCGATCACCACCGCGTTCACGAACAGGAAGAAGCCCATGAAGGACAGGAAGAACACCAAATCCCGCAGCGCGATCACGCCGCGCGTGAGGCTGTTGAAGCGTTCGGTGATGGACAGCCCGCGCGCCACCTCGGCCAGCAGCGGGATGCGCTGGGACAGGAATTCCGTGACGATGGGCGACCCCGCCGCGGCGAACAGGAAGCACACCGCGACCGCGAGCACGAAGGCGATGACCTGGTTCTTGGTCATGGCCGACATCGCGGCACCCACGGCGAGATACGCGCCAGCCACCAGCAGGCAGCCGACATACCCGGCCGCGATCACGCCATTGTCCGGGCTGCCGAGATAGTTGACCGTCAGCACCAGCGGGAAGGTCAGCAGCAGCGCGATGGCGCAGAACGCCCAGGCGGCGAGGAACTTGCCGACCACCGCCTGCCATTGCGGCAGCGGCAGCGTCAGCAGCAATTCGATGGTGCCAAGGCGCCGTTCCTCCGCCCACAGGCGCATGGTGAGCGCCGGCACCAGGAACAGGAACAGCCACGGCACGAAGGTGAAGAACGGCCCGAGGTCGGCCTGCCCGCGGGCGAAGAAGCCGCCCAGCGTGAAGGTCAGCGCGCCCGCCATCATCAGGAAGATGACGATGAACACATAGGCGACCGGCGTGGCGAAATAGCCGGCGAGTTCGCGCCGGGCGACGATCAGCGCACCCATCACGCGGCCTCCAGCGGCTTCGTGGTGAGGTCGCGGAACACCTGTTCGAGCGTCCTGCCCGGCTGTTCCAGCGCCTTGGGCGTCGCGTCCGCCAGCACCCGGCCATGCGCGATGATGATGGCGCGCGTGCAGACCGCCTCCACCTCCTCGAGGATATGGGTCGAGATCAGGATCGCCTTCTCCGGCGCCATGCGGCGGATCAGCGCGCGCACCTCGTGCTTCTGGTTGGGGTCGAGGCCGTCGGTCGGTTCGTCGAGCACCAGCACTGGCGGGTCGTGCAGCAGGGATTGCGCCAGGCCGACGCGGCGCTTGAAGCCCTTGGACAGGGTCTCGATCGGTTGCAGCCGCACGCCGTCCAGCTGCGTGAGGTCCATCGCGCCATCCACGCGCGCTGCCAGGTCCGCCCCGCGATAGCCGCGGATGCGCGCCGCGAAGCCGAGGAAGGCGCTGACCGTCATCTCGGGATAGGTCGGCGCGCCTTCGGGCAGGTAGCCCAGGCTGCGCTTGGCCGCGACGGGGTGGTCGACCACGTCCTGCCCGCAGATGCGCGCGGTGCCGGCGGTGGGGGTCACGAAGCCCGCCAGCATCTTCATGGTGGTGGATTTGCCGGCGCCATTGGGGCCGAGGAAGCCCACGACTTCCCCGCGATCGACCGAGAACGACACGTCGTCCACGGCGGTGAAGGCGCCGAAGCGCTTGGTCAGGCGCTCGATCTCGATCAACGCGGCCAAGGCCGGTCTCCCCTGCAATTCATCCGTGCGGGCGCGCGCCGTGTCCGGCGCAGGCCATGGCAGGCGGCGCGCGATTTGACCCGCCCCGGCGCCGGATGCAACCCCCCGGTCGTCTAACCGGCATCCAGCGGCGCCATCGACAGGTCATGGCCGAACAGCGCCAGCAGCAGCCGGGTCGCCTGGCCGCGCGGGGAGGCCAGCGCCGCATCGCGTTCCAGCAGCACCTCGGCGTCGCGATGCGCGATATCGACCAGCCGGGCGTATTCCTCCGGGTCCTCGCGCGGGTCGAGCAGCCGCGCGCCCGGCAGGCCGGCCTGGCGCGCGCCCAGCGCGTCGCCGCCGCCGCGTGCGCGTAGATCCTCCTCGGCGATCTCGAAGCCGTCGTCGGATTCGCGCAGCACCAGCAGGCGGCGCTTCTCGCCCTCGGTCAGCCCCGGCGAATGCACCAGCAGGCAGGCGGAAGGCTTGGTGCCGCGGCCGACCCGCCCGCGCAGCTGGTGCAGCGCCGCCAGGCCGAAGCGTTCAGCCTGTTCGATCAGCATGATGGTGGCCTCGGGCACGTCGACGCCCACTTCGATCACGGTGGTCGCCACCAGGATGCGCGTGCGTCCGGCGGCGAAATCGCCCAGCGCCGCCTCGCGCACCGCGATGTCCTGCATGCCGTGGGCGAGGCCGACCTGGCCGGGGAAGAGTGCGTTCAGCTCCGCGAAGCGGTCCTCGGCGGCCACGGAATCGTCGCGTTCGGAGCCGGTGATGGCACGCACCACCCAATAGGCGCGCTCCTCCCGCGCGATGGCCTCGCCGAGGCGCGCGACGATGTCCGGCAGGCGGTCCTGGCTGACCACGCGGGTCGTGATGGGCTGGCGGCCCGGGGGTTTCCCGGCGATGCGGCTGACCGCCATCTCGCCCCAGTTGGTCAGCAGCAGGGTGCGCGGGATGGGGGTGGCGGTCATCACCAGCATGTCCACGGCCTGGCCCTTTTCGGCCAGCATCAGCCGCTGCGCCACGCCGAAGCGGTGCTGTTCGTCCACCACCGCCAGGCCGAGGTCGTGGAACGCCACGCCTTCCTGGAACAGCGCATGGGTGCCGAGCACGAGCGGGATCGAGCCATCCGCCAGGCCGGCGAGGACGCGCTTGCGCTCGCGCCCCTTCACCGAGCCGGTCAGCAGCGCCACCGGCACGCCGGCGGCGGCGCAGAGTTTTTCGAAGGTGCGCAGGTGTTGGCGCGCGAGCAGTTCGGTGGGCGCCATCAGCGCGGCCTGCGCGCCGGCTTCCGCCGCGCGCAGCATGGCCATGACCGCCACCAGCGTCTTGCCGGCGCCGACATCGCCTTGCAGCAGCCGCAGCATCCGGCGTGGCGCGGCGAGGTCGGCGTCGATCTCCGCGACCGCCTGGCGTTGCGCCTCGGTCGGCGGGAAGCCGAAGGCGGCCAGCGCCCGGTCACGCAACGCGCCATCGCCGTGCAGCACGCGGCCGGGCCTGTCGCGGGAACGCCGCCGCACCAGGCCCAATGCGACCTGGCCGGCGAGCAATTCATCATAGGCGAGCCGCTTGCGGGGCGGTGCGCCGGGTTCGGCCTGCGGCGCCTGGATGGCGCGCAGGGCAGGGCTGAAGCCCGGCCAGCCTTCCCGCCTGAGCAGCGGGGCGTCCTGCCATTCCGGCAGGTCCGGCAGCAGCGCCAGCGCAGACGCCATGGCGCGCGTGACCTGGGGCGAGGTCAGGGTGCCGGTCAACGGCCAGACCGGCTGCACCAGCGGGATGCCATCGTCGCGCGCCGAGACCTGCGGGTTGACGATGACCCAGTCGTCGTCCTCGTGCTTCACCGCGCCGGCCAGCCAGCGCGTGGCGCCCACCGGCAGCGCCTTTTCGGCCCAGGGCTTCTGCCAGTTCATTAGGAAGGCGGTCAGCGACTCGCCGCCGGCCTCGCAGCGCGTCCGCACATAGGGGCGGCCCTGCCCCGTCCGCCCGGGCCTGTGCGAGCCGATCAGCACCGGCATCAGCGCCTCGGCATCCGGCAGCGCCTGGGACGGGCGGTCGATGCGCCGGCGCAGCAGGTAGCGTTCCGGCAGGTGCAGCAGCAGGTCGAGCACGCGCGGCCCGCCGGCGGCCTTGGCGACCAGCCGCGCCTCGGCTTCCTTCACGCCCTTGAGGTCGGCGATCGGCGCGAGCAACGCCGCCAGCGCATCGGCGCCCTGCGGCAGGCTCGTATCCGGTCGGGCTGACACGATTCCCATCGACCTCTATATGCCAGCCTTCAGCCCATGCCCGAACCCCAGGACCTAGACCCGCGCCGCCGTCGCCTCGTGTTCCGCGCGCTCCATCGCGGCACCAAGGAAGCCGACCTGATGATCGGCGGCTTCGTCGCGCGCAACATCCATGCCTTCACCGAGGATGAGCTCGACGCGATCGAGGCCGTGCTCGAACACTGGGACGTCGACCTGGCCGATTGGCTGTCGGGCCGCCGCGACATCCCGCCCGAGGCCGATACGCCGATGCTGCGCCGCATGGCTGCCGAATGCGGCCGCACCGGCGCCGGCGTGCCGCCGGGGGCGGAGCCTTGAAGACCATCCCGGTCCATGGCGCACCGGAGGGCTTCGATGCCCTGCTGTTGTGCCGCCGCCGGGCCGAGACCGACGCCCCGGTGCTGCATGTCTGCCGCGACGATTCGCGCATGGCCCGCATGGCCGAGGCGATCGGCTTCTTCGCCCCCGAGGTCGAGGTGCTGCGCTTCCCGGCCTGGGACTGCCTGCCTTACGATCGCGTTTCGCCGAACCCGGAGATCGTGGCGGAGCGCGTTGCGACGCTGACGCGCCTGCTGGAACCCCCCGCGCGTCCGCGCATCCTGCTGACCACGGTCAATGCGCTGGCGCAGAAGGTCCCGCCGCCGGCCATCTTCCATGATGCGACCATGACCCTGCGCAAGGGCGGGCGCGTGCAGCCGGAAGCGCTGACCGGCTTCCTGGAATCGAACGGCTACCACCGCACCGGCACGGTGATGGAACACGGCGAATACGCCGTGCGCGGCGGCATCGTGGACCTGTTCCCGGCCGGCGAATCGGACCCCGTCCGGCTGGACCTGTTCGGCGACGAGATCGAGGATCTGCGCCGCTTCGACACGGCCACGCAGCGCAGCGGCAAGGTCGTGCCGGAGCTGCGTCTGCGCCCGGTGGGCGAGGTGTTCCTGGACGAGGACTCGCGCGCGCGTTTCCGCTCCGGCTACCGCGAATTGTTCGGCGCCGCGGCGGCCGAGGACCCGCTTTATGTCTCCGTCAGCGCCGGGCGCAAGCATCCGGGCATGGAGCACTGGGCCGGGCTGTTCCACGACAGCATGGCGACGCTGATCGACTATGTGCCGGGTGCGTCCGTCAGCTTCGACCACCAGGCGCAGGATGTCGCGACCGCGCGCTTCGAGATGGTGGCCGACCACTACGAGGCGCGGCGCGTGCCGGTGCGCATCGCGGAAGGAGAGGTGCCCTATCGCCCCGCACCGCCCGCGACGCTGCATCTGAATCGTGCCGGGTGGGAGGAGATGCTGGCCGACGGCCCGGTGCTGCAATTCAGCCCCTTCGGACGCGCCGATGTCGCGCAGGGCTTCGAGGCCGGCGGGCGTCCTGGCTCGCTGCTGACCGACGCACGCACCGCCGGCGAAAACGTTTTCGCCGCCTATGCGGTGATGGTTGCCGGGCAGATGAAGGCCGGGCGCCGCCCGTTGCTCGCCGCCTGGTCCAAGGGTTCGCGCGAGCGGATGGCGAACCTGCTGCGCGAGAACGGCATGGCCGCCGCGACCGCCGAGGATTGGAAGGCCGCGCGCGCGCTGCCCGACGGCGTGGTCGGCCTGGTGGTGATGGGCCTGGAGCGCGGCTTCGTCGCCGATGGCATCTGCGTCACCGCCGAGCAGGACATATTGGGCGAACGCATCGCCCGCCCGCCGCGCCGGCGCCGCCGCGCCGACCAGTTCATCGCCGATGCCACCGAGATCGCCGATGGCGACCTGGTGGTGCATCAGGACCACGGCATCGGGCGTTACGAGGGCCTCATCACCATCGAGGTGAACGGCGCGCCGCATGACTGCCTGAAGCTGACCTATGACGGCGGCGACCGGCTGTTCGTGCCGGTCGAGAATATCGAGATCCTCTCGCGCTTCGGCACCGAGACCGCCGGCGTGGCGCTCGACAAGCTCGGCGGCGTGTCGTGGCAGAACCGCAAGGCCCGCGCGAAGTCGCGCATCCGCGACATGGCCGGCGAGCTGATCCGCACCGCGGCGCTGCGCCGCATGAAGGACGGCACGCTGGCCACGCCGCCCGAGGGGGTGTGGGACGAATTCTGCAGCCGGTTCCCCTTCGCCGAGACCGAGGACCAGACCCGCGCCATCGCCGATGTGCTGGAGGATTTGTCAGCCGGCCGCCCGATGGACCGCCTGGTCTGCGGCGATGTCGGCTTCGGCAAGACCGAGATCGCGCTGCGTGCCGCTTTCGTGGTGGCGATGTCGGGCGCGCAGGTGGCGGTGGTGGTGCCGACCACGCTGCTGGCCCGCCAGCACGCGCGCGTCTTCGCCGCGCGCTTCGCCGGCTTCCCGCTGAACGTGGCGCAGCTGTCGCGCATGGTCACCGCCAAGGAAGCCGCTGAGGTGCGCGACGGCCTGAAGGATGGCCGCATCAACATCGTCGTCGGCACCCATGCCCTGCTGGCCAAGGGGATCGGATTCGCCGATCTCGGCCTGGTGATCGTGGACGAGGAGCAGCATTTCGGCGTGAAGCACAAGGAAGCGCTGAAGTCGCTCAAGACCGACGTGCATGTGCTGACGCTGACCGCCACCCCCATCCCGCGCACGCTGCAACTGGCGCTGACCGGTGTGCGGGAGATGAGCATCATCGCGACGCCCCCGGTCGATCGCCTGGCCGTGCGCACCTTCATCATGCCCTGGGACCCGGTGGTGCTGCGCGAGGCGATCCAGCGCGAACGCTTCCGCGGCGGGCAGATCTTCTGCGTGGTGCCGCGCATCGAGGACATGGCGAAGGTGGCCGAACGCCTGGCCGAAATCGTGCCCGAGGCGCGCACCATCCAGGCGCATGGGCGGCTCAGCCCCACCGAACTTGAGCGCGTGATGACCGAATTCGGCGACGGCAAGCACGACGTGCTGCTGTCCACCAACATCGTCGAATCCGGCCTGGACATGCCGGCGGTGAACACGCTGCTGATCCATCGCGCCGACATGTTCGGCCTGGCGCAGCTCTACCAGCTTCGTGGCCGCGTCGGGCGCGGGAAGCTGCGCGGCTATGCCTATTTGACCTGGCCGGAATCGCACCGGCTGTCGGCGGCGGCGCAGAAGCGGCTGGATGTGATGCAGACGCTCGACAATCTCGGCGCGGGCTTCACGCTGGCGTCGCACGACCTCGATATCCGCGGCGCGGGCAACCTGCTGGGCGAGGAGCAGTCGGGCCAGATCCGCGAAGTGGGCATCGAGCTCTACCAGCAGATGCTCGAGGAAGCGGTGGCCGACATCAAGGCCGGGCAGGGCAGGGATGGCGGGGCGTCCGAACGCGACTGGACGCCGCAGATCAACCTGGGTTTGCCGGTGCTGATCCCGGAGACCTATGTGGCGGACCTGCCGGTGCGCCTCGGGTTGTATCGCCGCATCGGCGGGCTGGCCTCGGATGGCGAGACGGATGCGATGGGTGCCGAACTGGCCGACCGCTTCGGCCCGGTGCCGACCGAGGTCGAGAACCTGTTGCAGGTGGTCACCATCAAGCGCCTGTGCCGCGAGGCGGGCGTCGAGAAGCTCGATGCCGGGCCGAAGGGCATCGTGCTGTCCTTCCGCGGCAACCGCTTCGGCAACCCCGCCGGATTGGTGGCCTGGGTGCAGTCGCAGAAGAACGCCGTGAAGCTGCGGCCCGACCACAAGCTGGCGCTGCTGCGGGAGATGGACCTGGCGCCACGCGTGAAGGCCGCGCGTGACCTCTTGGCGGCGCTGGCGCGTGTCGCGCGGCAGACGCGGGCGCCATAACGCGCGGTCATTCGTGGCGTGGCCCGACAACGCGCAGTCGTCGCGCTTCGCGGCATCGGGGCGCTGACCGGGCCTAGCCCGCGGGTTCGACGGCCACCACGCGAACGCGACGCGTGATCGCCCGGCGGCCAGTTGCCAGGAGCCCGGCAGGGCCGTAAGCCGGGGGCGTTCCGACCAAGGTGACCCGATGCCCTTCACTGTCCCCCCGGTGATCCGCCTCTCCTGCGTGGCGGTGGCCGCAGTCTTCCTCGTGGCCGGGGGGCCTGCGCCCGAACGCCGCACCGCGCCGCGCGCGGCCGTGGTGTCGCCCGTCGCAGCGCCGGTGTCCGAACCCGCCCCGGTGCCGGGGCGTGTCAGCGCACCGGCCGCCGCGGTCGCGGCGGTCACCACGCCAGACCTGTCGCACCTGTCGCCTGCGGACCGCGCCCGCGCGCTGGCCGATGCGCGGCGCTGGTCGGGCACGCTGTTCATCGGGTCCTCGGTGGCCGACGGCAAGCTGCGCGACCTGGTGTTCGCACCCTGGACCGGGTCCTGGGGCGACGACACGCTGGTGGGCGGCGCGGTGCAGTACCGGCTCGGCCGATTCTGGCGCTATTTCATGGTCGATCTGGAGGGCGGCGGCGCCTACCGGTCGGGCGACACCAACGGCGGCGAGTTCTGGGCCGCGGTGTACCTGCGCTACGATGGCTTCCCCTGGACCAACTACGTCTACACCACCTTCGGCCTGTCGATGGGCCCGGACTACGTGACGCGCCTGCCGCAGGTCGAACGCGGCACCGATGCACGGCCCGAGCCCAACCAGTCGCGCTGGCTGAACTTCTTCTCGCCGGAACTCACCTTCGCGCTGCCGGACTATCCGCAATACGAGGTCGCGCTGCGCTACATGCACCGCAGCGGCATCTTCGGCACCTACAACGGCGTGTATGAAGGTGCGAACAGCTTCGTGCTGGGCATGCGCTACCGCTTCTGACGATGACGACGCAGGCCTTCCGCCTGCTGCCGCCGTCGTGCGACCTTCTGCCGGGCTACCGCGAAGCACTGCGCCGTGGCTGGTCGCCCAACAATCTGCGCGACGTCAGCGCCGAGGATCTCGCCGCGAGCGCAGCCGATCCCGATGGCTTCCTCGCCATCCTGCGCGGCGAGGCAACCGGCACCATCCTGCTGCCCGACGGGCGCGCGGTGCCGCGGTTGCCGGGCGTCACGCGCTGGATGTGGGATGGGGATTTCTGCGGTTCCCTCAACCTGCGCCACGTGCCGGGACGGCAGGACCTGCCGGCGCATGTCTCGGGGCATGTCGGATATGCCGTGGTGCCCTGGAAGCGAGGGCGCGGCTACGCGACGCGCGCGCTCGGCCTGATGCTGCCGATCGCGGCCGAACGAGGTCTCGCGTGGCTGGACGCGACTGTCGATCCGGAAAACCACGCGTCACGGCGCGTCCTGGTGGCGCATGGCGGCCGAGAGATCGGCCCGCAGGGCCCGGCGGATCGCCGCACCGCGCAACGAACCCTGTTCAGGGTGCCGACCGGCCTGGGATGAATGCGGCGCGCCGATGTCGAAAATGGTGGGCGCACGTGGGATCGAACCACGGACCTCCTGCGTGTCAAGCAGGCGCTCATACCACTGAGCTATGCGCCCCCCGTCCTGGCGGGGTCGCCTGATTAGACGCGGCGCGCGCGGCGCGCAAGGCCCCGCGCTTCAGCCATCCACCAGTGCCACATCGATCAGGCGTTCGAGCACCTCGGGCTCCTGCGCGCCGGCGATCGCGTGGCGGCCGCCGATGACGAAGCAGGGCACGCCGTTGATGCCCAGGCGATGCGCACGGAGGTTCTCGGCATGCACCGCATCGGCCTCGGCGCCGTTGTCGAGGAAGCGGTGCACGCCCGCCATGTCCATGCCGATCCGCACCGCCAGCAGCACCAGCGTATCCACGTGGCCGAGATCGGCACCTTCCGCGAAATAGGCGTGGAACAGCGTGTCGACCATCGCATCCGCAAGGCCCTCGCGCGCGGCGTAGCGGACCAGGCGATGGGCATCGAGGCTGGAGGGCATCCGCCGAATGCGGTCGAAGCGGAAGGGCACGCCCTCGGCTCGACCGAGTTCGGCGATGGTGGCGTGCAGGCGGCGCGCGCGTTCCTCGCCGCCGAATTTCCGCGTGAGGAATTCCTGCCGCGGCAGCCCGCCCGAGGGGATGTCAGGATTCAGCAGAAAGGGCCGCCAGAGAATTTCCGCCAGGATATCCGGCCGGGTGCGCAGGGCGCGGCGCAACCGACGCGTCCCCAGGTAGCACCACGGGCAGACCAGGTCGAAGACGACCTCGATCTGCAGCCTGGCGCGCGGGGGGGCGAGGATGTTCACCGCGCGACCCTAGCACCAGGCAGAAGGCGAGCACCATCAGCGCGCCGATCGCCAGGGACGACCCCACCGCCAGCCAGGGGCATGGTGCAGCAAGCCGCGCTGATGCGGCCACTGTTCGCTTGGCGCGCGGATCGACAGGACATGGACCGCGCCGAGCGGCAGCCCCTGACCGCCGAACAGCGACAGCGCCATCGCCCAGGCGATCACGATGGCGTAGACGCCGAACGCCTGCGCCCGCAGGCGGCGCGCCACGACGATCCGGCTTGCGAAGGCCAGGGCGGCCCCTGCGGCATTCAAGACAACGCCGAGCAGCAACCCGTCCTGCTCACCGCTGCGTCAGTCCGCGAGGCTCCACCCATCCGCGCCGCGGGGCTGCATCGGCGCCAGATCGCCCGGTCGGCCCGTCACAGCGGCTGCCCGGCGGTGCGCAGCGGCGGCGCCGGCGCTTCGAGCACGCGGTCACCGCCACCGGCCGCGGCGGTCGCGAGCGCCCCCTCCGCCGCTGCGATCGCCTCGTCGATCACGGCGCGGATCGGTCCGTCCCCCACCGGGGCGATGCCAATGCTGACCGTCAGGCGGCGGCCATCCATGCCGGGATGCGCAAGCTGCGCCGAGGCCTCGCGGCGCAGGCGGTCGGCCATGCCGGCGGCGGCCTCGGTGGTGGCGGATGGCAGCAGCGCCGCGAGCACCCCGGTGCTGGCGTGCCCTGCCACATCCCCGGCGCGTGTCGAATCGCGGAACACCGCGGCGAAGTCGCGCATCACCGCCTCGCTGGCGCTCGGGCCGCGCGACTGCGCGATCTCCGCCAGGCCGTCGACGCTGGCCGCGACGACCGAGGCGGGCAGCTGGTCGCGCTGGCAGCGCGCCATGGCGGGTATCGCCTGCCCGATCAGCAGCGCCCGGTTCGGCAGGCTGGTCTGTTGATTGACCGGCGAGGCCTGTTGCGCCTTGAGCCTTTCGCCATCCGCCCGTCGATAGGCCTGGACCAGCAGGATGAAGGCCAGCGGCAGCATGGCATCCACCAGCAGCCGCAGCGGCCCGCGCCAGCCGCCCGGTCGCCCACCCGACACCAGCGCATCGGCGGCGAGCACGCCAACCGCGCCGCAGGCCAGCGAGCCGAACGCGGTGAACAGGAAGCGCCGCGGCAGATGCTGCCAGGCGATCATCGCCGCCACGCCGACTCCGGCGGCACCGAGGCCGCCCAGCACGACCAGGACCAGCAGCGCCGGGACCAGGAGGTTCAACGGCGCGGCCGGATCACGACGAGGTTTTGGCGGAAGGGGTGGGATTCGAACCCACGAGGGCTTGCACCCTGGCGGTTTTCAAGACCGCTGCCATCGACCGCTCGGCCACCCTTCCGCATGGCGGGCTTCTATTCGCCCGCGAGCCGCGCCGCCATCATCGGCGCACCCAGACGCATCATCCCGTTGACGTCCGCCGCCTTGTCCAGGTTCAGCACCGCGTCCGCGAGCTGGCGCGCGCGTTCGGCGCCCAGCACCGCATCGGCCAGGCCGTGGAACTTGGCGCGCAACTCGGCCTCGGTGAGGAAGTTCGCCGGTTCGCCCTTGGGCACCTTGACCGTCTTCACGAAGGTCTGCCCGCGTGCGGTCACCGTCAGCTTGCCGGACATGTATTCAGGGAAGTCGGCCTCGACCTCGGCATCCTCGGCCGGCGTGATCTTGCGCATCAGCGTGCGCAGGTCGGCATCCTGCAGCCAGGCGTAGCTGTCCCAGCCGAAATGGCCGCGGGCCAGCGCGCAGGCCACCACGAAGGGGCCGGAGAACTGGCCATCCACAACGTTCTGCGGGTTCTGCTTGTATTGCAGCGGCGCGCCGACCAGCAGCATGCCCTTGTTGGGCAGGCCCATGGTCACGCTCTCGATCTCCTCGGCCTTGAGGCCCAGTTCCGCGCGCAATGCCAGCGCCGCGTCCACGTTCGCGTGGCCATACCGGCAGGACGGGTACGGCTTCACCGCCGTTTCCATCAGCTCCCATTCGGTGCCGAGGCCCTGCAGCGCGCGCTCCGGCTTCGGGTTGGGCGCATAGGCGCGCAGGAAGCCGGCCCGGCCCTCCAGCGCCTCGCCCGCGCCACGGAAGCCCTCGCGGGCCAGCGACGCCGCGGTCAGCCCGTTCAGCGCCGACCAGCCCACCTGGAAGCGCTTCGTCCAGGCACCGTTGTTGAGGAATTGCAGGCTGCCCGCGGCCTGCGACAGCGCGATGCCGAAGGCGTCCTCGATCTGCGCCGCGTTCAGCCCGAACACCCGTGCCGCGGCCGCCGCCGCGCCGAAGGCACCGCAGGTCGCGGTCGGGTGGTAGCCGCGCTCGTAATGGTCGCCGCCCGGCAGCGACAGCGCGAGCCGGCAGGTGACCTCGTATCCCGCGACGATCGCGCCCAGCAGGGTGCGGCCATCCGCGCCCACCATCTCGGCGGCGGCGAGCGCGGCCGGGATCACCGGCGCACCGGGATGCAGCGTGCCGGCGGCATGCGTGTCGTCGAAGTCGAGCGAATGGGCCGTGGTGCCGTTCACCAACGCCGCGCCGGCCGGCGTGTAGCGCGCGGAATCGCCGAACACCGCGGCCGACCCGGCGGCCAGGCCCAGCGAGCGCACCGCGGCCAGCAGCGGCGCCGTGCTCTCGGCATCGTGACGCCCCCGCAGCATGTTGCCGACCAGGTCGAGCACCAGGAAGCGGGTGCGGTCCTGCACCGCGGCCGGCAGGGCCTCGAATCGCATGGAAGCGGTGAAGGCGGCGAGTTCGCGCGTGACGGCGGCCATGGCGTTATCCTCCTGGGGTTGAAGTCTTGTAGCATTCCCCACGGCGCGGCCAAGGCATGCAACCAGGGTTTGCATCGCCACGGGGCGCGTGGCACCTGATCGGCATGATACCCCGCCGACTCTTCCTCGCCGCCGCCCCGCTCGCCGGATGCGGCGCGGCGGCCACCCCGCCCGCGCCATCCACCGCCGCCCCCGTGGCCGCGGCGCCGCAACCCTTGCCGGTCACGCCCATCAACGCCGTCTCCTTCGACCGCTTCGTCGAGGGCGTTAAGACCGAGGCACGCCGGCGCGGCATCTCCCAGGCCACGGTGAACGCCGCCTTCGCAGGCGTGGCGGCCAATCGCCGCATCATCGAGCTCGACCGCCGCCAGGCCGAGGGCGGGCTGCCCTGGGAAGACTACCGCGACCGCATCATGGTCACGCCGACGCGCATCCAGAACGGCCAGCGCCTGTATCGCGAGAACGCCGACCTGCTGCGGCGCATCGAACAGCGCTACCGCGTCTCGGGGCGCATCGTCGTGGCCATCTGGGGCGTGGAGACCAACTACGGCGGCAATACCGGCGGCTTCAGCGTGGTCGAGGCGCTGGCGACGCTCGCCTGGGAAGGCCGCCGGGCATCGTATTTCCGCAACGAATTGTTCGCCGCGCTGAAGATCATCGACGAGGGCCATATCCGCGCCGATCGCATGCGCGGGTCCTGGGCCGGCGCGATGGGCCAGCCGCAATTCATGCCGTCCAACTTCGACCGCCTGGCGGTTGATTTCGACGGCGATGGCCGGCGCGACATCTGGGACAGCCGCGCCGATGCGCTGGGGTCGATCGCCCACTACTTCCAGCGCAGCGGCTGGCGGGAGGGCGAATCCTGGGGGATGGAAGCGCGCCCGCCATCCGGCTTCACGCTGGCCGGCGCGGATACCGAGACCCGCCGGCCCTTGCGCGAGTTCAACCGCCTCGGCTGGCGCACCGCCGCCGGCGGGGCGCTGCCGGACGGGCCGGAGGCGCAGGTCGTGCTGCCCTCGCGCGGGGCGGGGCAGGTGTTCCTCGGCCATCACAACCTGCGGGTCATCCGCCGCTACAATTCGCCGGTGAACTACGGCCTGGCGGTCGGTCTGCTGTCGGACCGCGTGGGGTGATGCGCGCGGCCCTGCTGCTGGTGGCGCTGCTGGCCGGCTGCGGCAGCCCGCCGGCGCGCTACCTGGTGGGCGACCCGTACCGAATGGGCGGCACCTGGTCATACCCGCGAGAGGATTTTTCCCTCATGGAGACCGGCCTCGCGGCGCGCCACACGGTTGCGGGCTGGTCCAGCCCCACGGCGAATGGCGAGGCCTGGAGCGACGGCCGCGCGCTGGCCGCGCACCGCACGCTGCAACTGCCCGCCGTCGTGGCCGTCACGAACCTGGAGAACGGGCGCACGCTGCTGGTTCGGGTGAACGACCGCGGCCCGGTGAACCCCGGTCGCGTCATCGGCCTGTCGGGCCGTGCCGCCACGCTGCTGGGCATTCCCGCCGGCGGCAGCGCACACGTGCGGATCGCGGTGGATGGCGAGCGCAGCCGGGCGCTGTCCGATAGCGTGCCCGGCCGCGCGGCCACCACCGTGCCGATCGAGGCGGCGCCGCGCGCCGTCGTCGCCGCCGAAAGCCTGGACGCGCCGCCCGGCGCACGCAGCGCCGCGCCGGCCCGCGCGGCGGCGCCCGTGCGCCAGGCCGCGGCGGAGAGCGTCGCCACGCCGCCCGCCGACCTGCCGCTGCCCGAGACCGTGGCGCAGGCGGCGCCTAGCCCCGGCCGGGTGATGCTGGAAGCCGGCACGCTGTCGCGCCCCGAAGCGGCCGCGCGCCTGGCGGCGCGCATCCCGGGCGCGCGGGTCGAGGCCTTCGGCCCGCGGCGCGACCAGCAGTTCCGTGTGCGGCTCGGTCCCTTCGACAGCGTGGCGCAGGCCGACACGGCGCTTGAGCGAACGCTTGCCGCGGGCGTATCCGGTGCGCGCATCCTGGTGGACTGACATGCCCGCCGATTCGCGAAAGGCTTCGACATGACCGACCGCCGCACGCTGCTGGCCGGCGCCATGGGTGCCGTGCTGGCGACACCGGCGCTGGCGCAGACCCGCCCGCAGCAGGGCCGCCGCCAGCCCGGCCCGACCCGGCCCGCCAGCGCGCCGGCCGATACCCCGCTCGGCCCGGTCGACGTGGGCGCGCGCCAGGCGCTGATCGTGGATTTCGCGACCGGCGCCGTGCTGCTGGAGAAGAACGCCGACCAGCAGATGCCGCCATCGTCGATGTCGAAGCTGATGACGATGTATGTGGTGTTCGAGAAGCTGAAGGCCGGGCAGCTGCAACTCGACCAGACTCTGCCGGTCAGCGAGCGGGCCTGGCGCATGGGCGGCTCCAAGATGTTCGTGGAGCTGGGGTCGCAGATCAAGGTCGAGGACCTGATCCGCGGCGTCATCGTGCAGTCGGGCAACGATGCCTGCATCGTGCTGGCCGAGGCGATCAGCGGCTCGGAACAGCAATTTGCCGACCTGCTGAACGAGACCGGCCGGCGCATCGGGCTGCTGAACAGCAATTTCCGCAATTCGACGGGCTGGCCCGACCCCGAGCACCGCACGACGGCGCGCGACCTGTCCATCCTGGCACGGCGCATCATCCAGGACTTCCCGGATCAATACGCCTACTACAACGAGCGTTCCTTCCGCTTCAACAACATCGCCCAGGAAAACCGCAACCCGCTGCTGGCCCGGGTGGCGGGGGCCGATGGCCTCAAGACCGGGCATACCGAGGAAGCGGGCTATGGCCTGACCGGCAGCGCGCAGCGTGGCGACCGCCGCGTCATCCTGGTCGTGAACGGCCTGCCGTCGATGCGGGCCCGCGCCGAGGAGAGCGAGCGCCTCATGGAATGGGCGTTCCGCGAATTCGAGGCGGTGGTGCTGTTCCGCGCCCAGGACACGATCGAGGAAGTGCCGGTCTATCTGGGCGAGCGCAACCGCGTGCCGATGGTGGGCGGGCGCGACCTGGTGCTGACGTTGCCGCGGCAATGGCGCCAGCGCCTGCAGGTGCGGCTGCGCTACGAGGCGCCGCTGACCGCACCGGTGGCGCGCGGACAGACCATCGGCACCATGGTCGTGTCGGGGCAGGGCGTGCCGCAGCTGGAAGTGCCGCTGATGGCGGGCGCCGATGTCGAACGCCTGGGGATCGTGTCGCGTATCCCGGCGGTGGTCAGCCGGTTCGTCTTCGGGTCGTGACGCAGCGCGGCCGCTTCATCACGCTGGAAGGCGGCGAGGGGGCGGGGAAGTCGACCCAGGCGAAGCGTCTGGCGTCGGCGCTGGCGGCTGCCGGCCGGCCGGTGCTGCGCACCCGCGAGCCGGGCGGCACCCCGGGGGCCGAGCGCATCCGCACCTTGCTGCTCGGCCACGGCCCCTGGGACCCGGTCGCGGAGGCGATGATGATGTTCGCCGCGCGACGCGAACATGTGGTCCGGGTGATCCGCCCGTTCCTGGCGGCCGGCGGCTGGGTGGTGTGCGACCGCTTCGCCGATTCCACCCTGGCCTACCAGGGCGCGCAGGGGTTGCCGCGCGAGGTCTGGGCGCGGCTGGTCGATGTCGCGCTGGATGGCTTCGCGCCGGACCTCACGCTGATGCTGGACCTGCCGCCGGAGGCCGGCATGGCGCGCGCCGCCGCTCGCAGCGGCGCCGATCGCTACGAACGCATGGGGCTGGGTTTCCACGCCGCCGTGCGCGCCGGCTTCCTGCGGATCGCCGCCGCCGAGCCCGCGCGCTGCGCCGTGGTCGATGCGGGGCAGGGGGTGGATGACGTGTCCGCGGCAATCCGCGCGACGGTGCAGTCGCGCCTTGGGCAGGCGATGGACTGATGGACCCGCGTGCCAATCCTGACCTGGTCGGCCATCAGGAGGCGGCGCGCAGCCTGGAAGCCGCGGCGCGGTCGGGGCGGCTGCACCATGCCTGGCTGATCTGCGGGGCGCCGGGTATCGGCAAGGCGACGCTCGCCTGGCGTTTCGCGCGCTGGCTCCTGGCGGGCATGCCGCAGGGTGCCACGCCGCTGGAGGTCGACCCGGCCTCCGCCGTGTTCCGCCGCGTCGCCGCCGACACCCATGCCGATTGCTTCACGCTGGAACCGAACACCGGGGAGCGCGGCGTGAAGCGCATCCTGCGCGTGGAGGATGCGCGCGATGCCGTGCGCTTCCTCACCCAGACGGCGGCGGAGGGCGGCTGGCGGGTGGTGGTGCTCGACGAGGCCGAGCGCGCCGACCAGGCCGCGGTGCAGAACACGCTGCTCAAGACGCTGGAGGAACCGCCGCCGCGCACCGTGCTGCTGCTGGTCTGCGCGGCGCCGCAGAAGCTGTTGCCGACCATTCGCAGCCGCTGCCGGCGGCTCGATCTGAACCCGCTCGGCGCGGCCGAGATGGACGCGCTGCTGGCGCGCCTGCTGCCCGGGACGCCGGCCGGCGAACGCGCGCGCATCGCCGCGCTGGCCGATGGCGCGCCCGGCCGCGCGATGGCGCTGGCCGAGGCCGGCGGACTCGAACTGCAGGCGATGGTCGAAGCCAGCCTTGCGGCGTTGGCCAAGCCCGAGCCGCCGCGCGACCACGCGCTGGCCGACCGGCTGGCGGCGGACCGCACCGGCGGGGCCTTCGGCATCTTCATGGGGCTGCTGCGCGGCGCGATTGCCGGGGCGTTGCGCGATGCGGCCCGTGGGCGGGACTCGGCCCCCTGGCTCGCCCGCCATCCGCTTGCCGTGTGGGCAGGGCTGTGGGATAGGCTCGGCACCCTCGCGGACGATACCGAGCGGCTGAATCTCGACCGCAAGCAGGCCGTGCTCACGGGACTTTCCTGGCTCGCGCGGCCCTGAGCGGACCGACCGGCCATCCTGGGCGCAACGCCCCCGCGGCCGCCACCAGAAGCAATGAGCCGAACCGGACAGCCCATGGCGAAGCCAGCGATCTACTACACGACGCCGATCTACTACGTGAACGACCGGCCCCATATCGGCCACGCCTATACGTCCCTGGCCACCGACGTGCTGGCGCGCTTCAAGCGGCTGGATGGGCACGAGGTGTTCTTCCTGACCGGCACCGACGAACACGGGCAGAAGGTGGAAAAGGCGGCGCAGGATGCCGGCGAGGATCCGCAGGCCTTCACCGACCGGGTCAGCCAGGCCTTCCGCGACCTGACGGTGACGATGGGCTTCTCCAACGACGACTTCATCCGCACCACCGAGCCGCGCCACAAGGCGGCCTGCGTCGCGCTGTGGACGGTGCTGGCGGAGCGCGGCGAGATCTACCTCGGTGACTACGAGGGCTGGTACGCCGTTCGCGATGAAGCATTCTACGGCCCGGACGAGCTGGTCGAGCGCGACGGCGTGAAGTTCGCGCCCACCGGCGCGCCGGTGGAGTGGGTGCGCGAGCCGTCCTACTTCTTCCGCCTGGGCAAATGGCTGCCCGAATTGCTGCGCCGCTTCGACCTGCCCGAGGGCGATGCCGAGCGCATCGAGATCCTGCCCGAAAGCCGGCGCAACGAGGTGCGCGCCTTCATCCAGCAGGGGCTGAAGGATTTCGCGGACCGGCCGGAGAAGCTAGATCTCTCGGTCTCCCGCACGTCCTTCAAGTGGGGCGTGAAGGTGCCAGGCGACGAGGCCCATGTGATGTATGTCTGGGTCGATGCGCTGACCAACTACATCACCGCGGCAGGGTATCCGGACACGAATGCGCCGCGCTGGAAGTTCTGGCCGGCGGACGTGCACGTCGTCGGCAAGGACATCGTGCGCTTCCACACGATCTATTGGCCGGCGCTGCTGCTGGCGGCGGGCCTGCCGGCGCCGCGGCGCGTGTTCGCGCATGGCTGGTGGACGAATGAAGGCCAGAAGATCAGCAAGTCCCTGGGCAACGTGATCGATCCCGTCGCGCTGGTCGAGGAATTCGGGCTCGATGCGGTGCGCTACTTCCTGCTGCGGGAGGTGCCCTTCGGGCAGGATGGCGATTTCTCGCGCAAGGCGCTGGTGAACCGGCTGAACGGGGAGCTGGCGGATGCGCTGGGGAACCTGGCGAACCGCGTGCTGAGCCTGATCCAGCGGAATTGCGAAGGGAAACTGCCCGAGGCCGGCGACCCCGCCGTGGGTGGCGCGCTGATGGCCGGCATCGCCGCGTTGCCGGGCCAGGTCCGGGACCGTCTGGACCGCCAGGAATTCCATTTGGCGCTGGACGTGGTGATGGCCTCGGTGCGCGACGCGAATGCCTACATCACCGTCGAGGCGCCCTGGGCGCTGAAGAAGACCGACCCGGTCCGGATGGCCGCGGTGCTGCGGCACCTGCATACGGCGCTGCGCTGCCACGCGACGCTGCTGCAGCCCTTCATGCCAGGGACCGCCGGCGCGATGCTCGACCAACTCGCGGTGCCGGGGGATGCGCGGGCGATGGCGGACCTCGACATGCCGCTGCCGGGCGGCATCCCGCTGCCGCCGCCCGCGCCGCTGTTCCGCAAGATCGACCTGGCCGCCGCCTGATGCTGATCGACAGCCACTGCCACCTCGACCATTCGGCCGATGCCGAGGTCTTCGACCTGATCGCCCGCGCGCGGGAGGCCGGCGTCGAACGCATGGTGACCATCGGCGTGCGCATGTCCCAGGCCGCCAAGGTCAAGGAATTGGCCGAGCGCCACCCCGAGGTCTGGGGCACCATCGGCATCCATCCGCACAATGCCGGCGAAGGCCCGCTGCCCACGCCGGAGGAAATCGCCGCCGAGGCCGACCATCCGCGCATCATCGGCATCGGCGAATCCGGCCTGGATTATTTCTATGACAAGGCGCCGCGCGACGCGCAGGCAGAGAATTTTCGCCGTCACATCCGCGCCGCGCGCATTGCCGGCCTGCCGCTGTGCATCCATGCCCGCCAGGCGGATGACGACATCCTTGCCATCCTGCGCGAGGAACGCGACGCCGGCGGCCCCTATGACTTCCTGCTGCATTGCTTCAGCAGCGGTCGTGCATTGGCGGAACAGGCGGTGGAGATGGGCGGCTACGTCTCCTTCTCGGGTATCCTGACCTTCCCGAAGTCCCAGGAATTCAGGGACATCGCCCGTGATCTTCCAGCCGATCGCCTGCTGGTGGAGACCGACGCGCCCTACCTGGCGCCCGTGCCGTTCCGGGGCAAGCGCTGCGAACCCGGCATGGTGGCGCATACCGCACGGGTGCTGGCGGAGGTGCGCGGCCTGGCACCCGAGGCCCTGGCCGACCTGACCACGGAAAATTTCCATCGTCTTTTCAGGAAAGCCGCATAAAGCCTTGTTGAAGATTACACTTCTGGGCTGCGGCGGTTCCGGCGGCGTGCCGCAGATCGGCGGCGCCGACGGCCGTGGCTGGTGGGGGGCTTGCGATCCGGCCAATCGGCTGAACCGACGGACGCGGTCCTCGGTCCTGATCGAGGGCCATGGCGGCGGGCGGCTGCTGGTCGATACCGGGCCGGATCTGCGCGGCCAGATGCTGGCCTGCGCCGTGCCGGGGGTGGATGCCATCCTGTACACCCACGACCATGCCGACCATGTGATGGGGCTGGACGAGATCCGCATCCTGAACCGCCTGGCCGGACGCCCGCTCGAGGCCTTCGGCACCGAGCGCACGCTGTCGATCCTGCGGCAGCGCTTCGACTATGCCTTCCTGCCCGCGACGACGCCGCATTTCTTCCGCCCGGCGGTCGAACCGCTGCCCCTGGAGGCCGGCGCGACGGTCGAGATGGCCGGCCACCAGGTCCAGACCTTCCGCCAGGACCATGCGGTGATGGACACGCTGGGCCTGCGGATCGGCGCCTTCGCCTATTCCACCGACCTGGTGCGCCTGCCGGCCGACAGCATGGCGCGCCTTCACGGCCTGGATACCTGGATCGTGGGATGCTTCCAGCGGCGGCCCCACAAGGTGCACGCGAACCTGGACCAGGTGCTCGAATGGGTCGATCTGCTGAAGCCGCGCCGCACCGTGCTGACCCACATGAGCCCCGACCTGGACCATGGCTGGTTGCTGGCCAACCTGCCGGACGGGGTGGAACCGGGGCATGACGGGATGGTGCTGGAGGTTCCGGCCTGAGGGCCGATCGAGATCGCCCGGTCCCCACCCGCGCCCGGTCCGGGCGGGTGGCCAGGTTGACGGAGCGTTTCGGGCCGCATCTCGGAACGATCTGGCCCGGGGCTTTCGCGACCGCAGGCGATGCCCCACATTCGGCACGAAGCCGGGGGCGCTGATTCGCGCCCCCGCCACGAAAGGACATTGCCATGATCAGGGATCGTGACCCGGTCGAAGTCTACAACAACACCCTGGTGCCGATGGTCATCGAGCAGACCGCCCGGGGCGAGCGTGCCTTCGACATCTATTCGCGCCTGCTGAAGGAACGCATCATCTTCCTGACCGGCCCGGTCTTCGACCAGGTCTCGTCGCTGATCTGCGCCCAGCTGCTGTTCCTGGAGTCCGAGAACCCATCCAAGGACATCGCCTTCTATATCAATTCTCCGGGCGGCGTGGTTTCGGCCGGTCTCGCGATGTATGACACCATGCAATACATCCGCTCGCCGATGAGCACGGTGTGCATCGGCCAGGCGGCCTCGATGGGTTCGCTCCTGCTGTGCGCCGGCGCCAAGGGCAAGCGGTACGCGCTGCCCAACAGCCGGATCATGGTGCACCAGCCCTCGGGCGGGGCGCAGGGCCAGGCGACCGACATCGAGATCCAGGCGCGCGAGATCCTAAAGCTGCGCCAGCGGCTGAACGAGATCTACGTGAAGCACACCGGCCAGCCGATCGAGGCGATCGAGAAGAAGCTCGACCGCGACAGCTACATGTCCGCCGAGGAGGCCCGCGACTTCGGCCTGGTGGACCATGTGGTCGAGGAACGACCGGTGCCGGCGTCCGAGACCACGAAGGCGTGATGCGCCGGCCGCCCGGCGGACCCCTTGCGGGGCGTGCGGGCGGCTTTCGCTTTCCCCCGGGCCACCCGGGGGCTACATTCCTGTTGCAGTTCTCCGCACTTCCGGGGAACACGGAGACGGCATGAGCAAGTCGGGCGATTCCAAGAACACTCTCTATTGTTCGTTCTGCGGCAAGTCGCAGCACGAGGTGCGCAAGCTCATCGCGGGCCCGACGGTGTTCATCTGCGACGAATGCGTCGAACTGTGCATGGACATCATCCGCGAGGAACATAAGACCACGCTGGTGAAGTCGCGCGACGGGGTGCCGACGCCGAAGGAAATCTGCAAGGTCCTGGACGACTACGTGATCGGGCAGGACCACGCGAAGAAGGTCCTCAGCGTCGCGGTGCACAACCACTACAAGCGGCTGGCCCATGGCGGGAAGAACCCCGACATCGAGATCGCCAAGTCGAACATCATGCTGGTCGGCCCCACCGGGTCGGGCAAGACGCTGCTGGCGCAGACGCTGGCGCGCATCCTCGACGTGCCCTTCACCATGGCCGACGCCACCACGCTGACCGAGGCCGGCTATGTCGGCGAGGATGTCGAGAACATCATCCTCAAGCTGCTGCAGGCGGCCGACTACAACGTGGAACGCGCGCAGCGCGGCATCGTCTACATCGACGAGGTCGACAAGATCTCGCGCAAGTCGGACAACCCGTCGATCACCCGCGACGTCTCCGGCGAAGGCGTGCAGCAGGCGCTGCTCAAGATCATGGAGGGCACGGTGGCCTCCGTGCCGCCGCAGGGCGGGCGCAAGCATCCGCAGCAGGAATTCCTGCAGGTCGACACATCGAACATCCTGTTCATCTGCGGTGGCGCCTTCGCGGGCCTGGAACGCATCATCGGCGCGCGCGGCAAGGGCTCGGGCATCGGCTTCGGCTCCGACGTGCGCGACCCGGACGAACGCCGCACCGGCCAGATCCTGCGCGAGGTCGAGCCCGAGGATCTGCTGAAATTCGGCCTGATCCCGGAATTCATCGGCCGCCTGCCGGTGGTCGCGACGCTGGACGACCTCGATGAGAAGGCGCTCATCGAGATCCTGACCAAGCCCAAGAACGCCCTGGTCAAGCAGTATGCCCGGCTGTTCGAGATGGAGGGGGCGAAGCTCACCTTCACCGAGGATGCGCTGAAGGCGGTGGCCACCCGCGCGATCCAGCGCAAGACCGGCGCGCGCGGGCTGCGGTCGATCATGGAGGCGATCCTGCTGACGACCATGTTCGACCTGCCTGGCCTGGAATCGGTGGAGGAGGTCGTGGTGAACCGCGAGGTCGCGGAAAGCCGCGCCCAGCCGCTGTTCATCTACGGCGAGCGGCCGGCGGAGCAGACATCGGCCTGATACGCGGGCAGGGCGTCCCGCGCGGGCGCCTTGTCAAGATCTTGAGCGGGCGCCGTCCGGGTCCCACATCCCGGCTCAACCGTGGCGCCTCCCCTGTGCCGCTTTCGGGCGGGCGGGGCGCCGACTGTCCCTGTGAGGTCACATGACGGATACCATCCGCGGCGAACTGCTTCCGGTGCTCCCCTTGAGGGACATCGTGGTGTTCCCGCACATGATCGTCCCGCTGTTCGTCGGTCGCGAGAAGTCGGTTCGCGCGCTGGAAGCGGTGATGAAGGACGACAAGCAGATCCTGCTGGTCGCGCAGAAGAACGCCGCGCAGGACGACCCCGGCGCCGACGACCTGTACCAGGTCGGCACGGTCTCGACGGTGCTGCAGTTGCTGAAGTTGCCCGACGGCACCGTCAAGGTGCTGGTCGAGGGCGGCCGCCGCGCCAAGATCGCCGCCTTCAAGGAGACCGCGAACTACTTCGAGGCCTTCGCCGAGGTGGTCGAGGAAACCGCCGGCGAACCGCGCGAGGCCGAGGCGCTGGCGCGCACGGTGGTCTCGCAGTTCGAGCAGTACATCAAGCTCAACAAGAAGATCGCGCCCGAGGTGCTGGTCTCGATCAACCAGATCGAGGAGCCGGCGAAACTCGCCGACACCGTGGCGTCGCATCTGGGTCTCAAGATCCCGGAGAAGCAGGAACTGCTGGAGACGCCGTCCGTCTCCGCGCGGCTCGAACGCGTGTTTGCCCACATGGAGGGCGAGATCGGCGTGCTGCAGGTGGAGAAGCGCATCCGCAACCGCGTCAAGCGCCAGATGGAGAAGACGCAGCGCGAGTACTACCTGAACGAGCAGCTCAAGGCGATCCAGAAGGAGCTCGGCGAAGGCGAGGACGGCAAGGACGAGGCCGCCGAGCTGGAAGCGCGCATCAAGGCGACGAAGTTCAGCAAGGAAGCGCGCGAGAAGGCGCTGCAGGAGCTCAAGAAGCTCCGCACCATGTCGCCGATGTCCGCCGAGGCGACGGTGGTGCGCAACTACCTCGACTGGATGCTGTCGATCCCGTGGAAGAAGCGCTCCAAGGTCAAGAACGACATCACCGTGGCCGAGGGCGTGCTCGAATCCGACCACTACGGGCTCGAGAAGGTGAAGGAGCGGATCATCGAGTATCTCGCGGTGCAGAGCCGCAGCCCGAAGATCCGAGGCCCGATCCTGTGCCTGGTGGGGCCGCCGGGCGTGGGCAAGACCTCGCTCGGCAAGTCGATCGCGAAGGCGACGGGGCGCAACTTCGTGCGCATGAGCCTGGGCGGCGTGCGCGACGAGGCCGAGGTGCGCGGCCATCGCCGGACCTATATCGGCTCGATGCCGGGCAAGGTCATCCAGGGCATGAAGAAGGCCAAGACCAGCAACCCGCTGTTCCTGCTCGATGAGATCGACAAGCTCGGCGCCGATTGGCGCGGGGACCCGTCGTCCGCGCTGCTGGAGGTGCTGGATCCGGAGCAGAACTCCACCTTCGCCGACCACTACCTGGAAGTGGACTACGACCTGTCGGACGTGATGTTCGTGACCA